>JBJEWP010000036.1:0-19157 GCA_051885115.1 Stenotrophomonas sp.
GGTTTCAACAACCTCACCAAGGCGCTGAGCTTCAACATCTATGACGTCTGCTACGCACGTACGGAAGAAGAACGTCAGCGTTACATTGAGTACATCGACGAGGAGTACAACGCCGATCGTCTCACGCAGATCCTCACCGATGTGGCCGAGATCATCGGAGCCAACATCCTGAACATCGCCCGCCAGGACTACGATCCGCAGGGCGCGTCGGTGACCATCCTCATTTCCGAGGAACCGGTGATCGACAAGAAGGCCGCCGGCAAGGAGTTGATCTCCGATGCCGTGGTGGCGCACATGGACAAGTCGCACATCACCGTGCACACCTATCCGGAAACCCACCCGCAGGAAGGCATTGCCACCTTCCGTGCCGACATCGACGTGGCCACCTGTGGTGTGATCTCGCCGCTGAAGGCCCTGAACTACCTGATCGAGAGCTTCGACTCGGACATCGTGGTGATGGACTACCGCGTGCGCGGCTTCACCCGCGACGTGAAGGGCAAGAAGCACTTCATCGACCACAAGATCAACTCGATCCAGAACTTCCTGGCCAAGAACATCAAGTCGCGTTACGAGATGTTCGACGTCAACGTCTATCAGGAAAACATCTTCCACACCAAGATGCACCTGAAGGACTTCGACCTGGACCAGTACCTGTTCGAAGAGAAGGCCCGGAACATTTCGTTCAAGGAGCGCATGAAGATCGAGGCGCTGCTCAAGCGCGAGATCGAAGAGCTGTTCCACGGCCGCAACCTGGACGAGTGAGTCCAGCCTCGCCGCTGCAATGAACAAGGCCCGGTGCACAAGCCCGGGCCTTGTTGTTTGTGCGGATGTGCGGCGCTTACAGCCGGTAGGCCACGCCCTTCATCACCTTGGAGGCCAGTGCCATGACCGACGGAATCGGGAAGGGCAGGATGCGTGCGCCGGCTTGCTCGGCATGGGCGGCATGGCGTGCCTCGTCCTCCTTCATCACCGCCAGGATGGCGCGGCTGCGCTGGTCTTCCGGTGGCAGGTCAACCAGGTGCTCATCCAGGTGGGCTTCGACCTGGCGCTCGGTTTCCACCACAAACCCCAGGTTCCAGCCATCGCCGCGCAGGCCGGCCAGCAGGCCGATGCTGTAGCTGCCGGCATACCACAGCGGGTTGAACAGGCTGGGGCGGCTGTCCAGTTCGCGCAGGCGCTGCGCGCACCAGGCCAGGTGGTCGGTTTCTTCCTGGGCCGCTTCCAGCAGGTGGGCGCGGGTGGCTGGCTCGCGGGCCACGGCGGCCTGGCCGAAATACAGGCCCTGGGCACAGACCTCGCCGACATGGTTGATGCGCATCAGGCCGGCCGCATGGGTGCGGGCCGGGGAATCCATGACCACCTCGGGTACCGTTTGGGCAGGGTAGGGGCGTTGCGCGGGCGGGTTGCCGAACACGGTGTCCAGCGCACGCTGGGCTTCGGTGAACAGGTGGTCGATCGGGGTGGTGGTGCGCACGGCGGGCATGCGGGTTGCCTCCGGAAGGGGGATGGGCAATTGTCACCGGGCGTGGCGGCAATCGCCAGCGAAGCGGCTGGCAACTTGCGCCCGTGTTCGGCCGGTTGTATCATCCTGACCCTTGCGCTTCACCCTTTACAACGCGTGGCAAAGTTCCGGTGGGCAATCCGCCGCAATCAGCCCGACCTAACCTGAGTTCTTTATGAGCACTTTCACTGCAAAGAACGAGACCGTCCAGCGCGACTGGTACCTCGTTGACGCCTCGGGCAAGACCCTGGGCCGTCTGGCCACCGAGCTGGCTCGCCGCCTGCGTGGCAAGCACAAGCCGACCTACACCCCGCATGTTGATACCGGTGATTACCTGGTCATCATCAACGCCGAAAAAATTCATGTCACCGGCAACAAGCTGAAGGACAAGAAGTACCACCGCTTCACCGGGTACATCGGCAACCTGAAGACCGAAACCCTGGAGCAGGCGCTGGAGCGCCACCCGGAGCGCGTGCTGGAAACCGCCGTCAAGGGCATGTTGCCGAAGGGCCCGCTGGGCCGCGCCATGTACCGCAAGCTCAAGGTCTACGCTGGCACTGAGCATCCGCACGCAGCACAGCAGCCGCAGGTTCTGGATATCTAATCATGGCTATCACTCAAAACTACGGCACTGGCCGCCGCAAGTCCTCCACCGCCCGCGTGTTCCTGCGCAAGGGCACCGGCAACATCACCGTCAATGGCCGTCCGCTGGACGAGTTCTTTGGCCGTGAGACTGCACGCATGATCGTGCGTCAGCCGCTGGAACTGACCAACAACACCGAGTCGTTCGACATCCTGGTTACCGCCGCTGGCGGCGGCACCACCGGCCAGGCCGGTGCGATCCGTCTGGGTATTGCCCGTGCTCTGGTCGAGTACGACGAAACCCTGAAGTCCGAGCTGCGCAAGGCTGGCTTCATGACCCGTGATGCCCGTGAAGTCGAGCGTAAGAAGGTCGGCCTGCACAAGGCGCGTCGCGCTACCCAGTTCTCCAAGCGTTAATCGCTTGCGGGGCTGTCCGGCCTGCTTCGGCTGGCCGGCTCGCACAGTGCAAAAGCCCGGCTTCGGCCGGGCTTTTGTCGTTCCGGGGCCCTGGGTTTCGGGTTCGGGTGGGGCCGCTGGGGTGCTTTTGCCGGTGCCGAGGTGAAAGGCTCGAAAGGCAGGCAACAAAAAAGCCAGATCACTGATCTGGCTTTCGTGTGTGGCAGCCCCGGAAGGATTCGAACCTCCGAATGTCTGAGTCAGAGTCAGATGCCTTACCGCTTGGCGACGGGGCTATAAGGGTGTTGCGCTTCCAGTCAGTGCTTGCAGGGTGCAGGCGGGTGTCTGGAAAAAAAAGACCAGATCGTTGATCTGGCCTTTCAAATTTGGCAGCCCCGGAAGGATTCGAACCTCCGAATGCCTGAGTCAGAGTCAGGTGCCTTACCGCTTGGCGACGGGGCTGTATTCCCATGGTGGCTATGGGTGGACTCGAACCACCGACCCCAGCATTATGAGTGCTGTGCTCTAACCGGCTGAGCTACATAGCCTTGGGAGGACGCAATTATTGAGTAAGGTAACAGCCGTGTCAACACTTTTCTTCAAACTTGTGGCCGGCTGCGGCGCATGGCATTGTCGCCACCAGTAGATTTATTTCAGGAGTCCGCATCGTGATCGATCCGGACGGTTACCGACCGAATGTCGGCATTGTTCTGATGCGTGCCGATGGCCAGGTGTTCTGGGCCAGGCGTGTACGCCGTGATGGGTGGCAGTTCCCCCAGGGCGGCATGAACAGTGACGAGACCCCGGTCGAGGCCATGTACCGTGAATTGCAGGAAGAGACCGGCTTGCTCCCCGAGCACGTCGAGGTGCTCGGTTGCACCCCGGGGTGGCTGCGTTACCGCTTGCCGCCGCGGGCGATCCGGCGCAACGAGCGCCAGGTCTGCATCGGCCAGAAGCAGGTCTGGTTCCTGTTGCGGCTGGTGGGGGACGAATCCCATGTGAAGCTTGACCAGAACGAGACGCCGGAGTTCGATAACTGGCGCTGGGTGGATTTCTGGTACCCGGTCGAGCATGTGGTGATGTTCAAGCGCGGGGTGTATGCGCGGGCCCTGCGCCATCTGGCGGCGACAGCCGGACAGGTGGCCACGGCCAGCATCGGGGTAATGCCGGCGATCGCCGCAGAAGCCTGGATGCCGGGCAGCCCCGGTGGCGATGATCGCCCCCGCAAGCGTTCACGCAAGCGTGGCTACTGGCCCAAGAAGGTCAAGGGCGAAGCCGGCCAGCCTTGATTGCCACTGGGTGGTTGATAACCATTCACCTCTGGAATTGACAACCGTTCTCATTTCTAATTAAATGCGCACAGGCCAATCCGGCCGGTGAAGCGGGTCTAGCGCGTGTACGTCTGCATCTGCAACGGGGTTACCGACCATCAGATCCGTGAGGCGGCCGAACAGGGCGTGGCCACGGTGGGCGAGCTGACCATGCGCACCGGATGCGGCGCGACCTGCGGCTCCTGCCTGGACATGGCCGCCGAGCTGCTGGACAAGGCGCGCAACACCTCCCCGCTGGGTTTGCCGGTACTCGGCCTGGCCCGGGTTGCCTGAGCAGGCCTGACGCTGCTGCTGTCAAAGCCCCTGGTTGCCGCCGGGGGCTTTTTCGTTGCGTTGGTGATCACCGCCGGTGCCCCGGGGATGTGCAAGGCGATTGCAGTTGAGCACGATTCGCGTTCCTTCATCGCCCGGGAACTTTGGGTAAAGTGCAGCGGTTCCCACGATATGCACAGGACACGGCCATGAAGGGCGATGCCAAGGTCATCCAGTACCTGAACAAGGTGCTTTACAGCGAACTCACCGCGATCAACCAGTATTTCCTGCACGCCAAGATGCTCAAGAACTGGGGCATCAACGGCCTGGCCCAGCACGATTACAAGGCCTCGATTGCGGTGATGAAGCACGCCGACACCGTGTCCGAGCGCATCCTGTTTCTGGAGGGGCTGCCCAACTTCCAGGCCCTGGGCAAGCTGCGCATTGGCGAGAACCCGACCGAGGTGCTGGGCTGCGACCTGGCCCTGGAAGAAGAAGCGGCGACGATCCTGCGCGAGGCGGTGGTGCATGCCGAGCAGGTGGGTGACTATGTCAGCCGCGATTTGTTCAGCCAGTTGCTGGACGAGTCGGAAGAGCGCATCGATTGGGCCGCGACCCAGCTGGAGCTGATCGAACGCATCGGTGAGCCGAATTACCTGCTGACCAAGCTCGAAGACTGAGAGGCCAGCAGGTTTAAGGAAAAGAAAAAGGCGGGCCATCGGCCCGCCTTTTGTGTTGCTGCCGGGTGCTGGCTGCGGCCCGGCTCAGGGCGCCTTGTGCTGAGCCAGCCAGCCACGCAGGGCCATGCGCGCGCGGGCGAATTCGGCGATCAGCAGGGCCACGGCCACGCCCGGGTTGTCCAGGGTCTGGCCACGGGCGCCCAGTTCGATCCGGCGCGCCGCATCGGCCAGGGCCAGGGCGCCGACATTGGCGCTGGCCGACTTCAGGCTGTGGGCGGCCTCACGCAGGGCTTCCAGGTCGCCGTCCTGGCTGGCCAGCTGCATGCGGTCCACCAGCACCGGGGCATCATCCAGGAACAGCTTGATCACCACCGATGTCTGGCCGCCGATGACCTGGGCCAGCTCGTCGAGCACGCTGCTGTCCAGCGCCGGCAGGGCACTGCGTGACAAGGGAGCCGAGGGCATGGCCTCGGTCAGGGTTTGCGTCTCGGCCGCGGTGCCGGACGTGCCGGCCAGGGCTGCGCAGTTGTGGGCGGCGGCCACCGGGCGTTCGGCGCGCCACCAGCGGCGCAGGCACGTGGCCAGGCCGGCCGGGTCGACCGGCTTGGACAGGTAGTCGTCCATCCCCGCTTCCAGGCAGCGCTGGCGGTCGCCGGCCATGGCATTGGCGGTCATGGCGATGATCGGCAGGCGTTGCTGGCCACTGAGCAGTTCGCGGTCACGCCATTGGCGGGTGGCGCTGTAGCCGTCCAGTACCGGCATCTGGCAGTCCATCAGTACCGCATCGAACAGTTCCGCGCGCAGCAGGTCCAGTGCCTGCTGGCCATTGTCGGCGGTGACCACCTCGATGCCGAAGGTGTCCAGGATGCGCTGGGCGACCAGGCGGTTGACCGGGTTGTCCTCGACCAGCAGCACGCGCATGCCGGTGAGTGGGCTGTCGTTGTCGTTGTCGTCGTGATCGGCCGGCGCGGAGGCAGTGGCCGTCGGCGTGGCCTGCAGCACGCTGGGTGAAGGCTCGGGCGGGGCCGGGGGCGTTTCGTCCAGCAGCATCGGGGCGATGGCATGGCGCAGCTCGCCGTCGCCGGCGGCACGGCCGAGCAGCAGGCTGTGCTCGTGCAGCTCTGCGGGCAGCGTGGCCTGGCCGAGCAGCCAGACCAGGCGCAGCGGGTGTTGGCGCTCGCCACCGGTCACGGCCCGGTGCAGGGCATGCACGGTCTGGCGCAGGGCGTCGCAATCGGCCACCACCACGTCCGGACGCAGCAGCTGGCCCTGGCCGGCCAGGCGCAGGTGTTCCAGGGCCTCGTGGGTGGTATCCACGCAGTGCAGGCTGACCGCCCAGGTCGGGGCCAGGCGTTCCAGCCGCTGGCGCAGGCGCGGCTCGTTGCTGACCAGCAGGATCTGCAGGGCCCGGGCCTGTTCGCCGTCCAGCTGGAGGTCGCCGACCACCTTGGCCAGCGGTACCTCGAACCAGAAGGTCGAGCCCTGGCCGGGTTGCGATTGCACGCCGATGCGCCCGCCCATCAGGTCGATGATGCGCTTGCAGATGGCCAGGCCCAGGCCGGTGCCGCCGTACAGGCGGGTGGTGGAGGCATCGGCCTGGGTAAAAGTGGAAAACAGCCGGTTCAGCTGTTCCGGCTCGATGCCGATGCCGGTGTCGATCACCTCGAAGCGCAGCAGGTGCTGGGTCGGGGTTTCGCCCAGCCGGCGCAGCTTGATCCCGACCTGGCCCTTTTCGGTGAACTTGATCGCATTGACCACCAGGTTGCCCAGCACCTGGCGCAGGCGTACCGGATCGCCACGCACCGACAGCCGCACCGCCGGGTCGATCTGCACCTGCATGCGCAGGCCCTTCTGCTCGGCCGAGCCCTGCAGCAGGGTCATGACCTCGTTGACGACACTGCGCAGGTTCAGCGCGGTGTTTTCCAGCTCCAGCTTGTTGGCTTCCAGCTTGGAGTAATCCAGGATGTCATCGACGATGCCCAGCAGCTGCTGCGAACTCAAGGTGGCAGTGTGCAGCATCTGCTGCTGGGCACGGTCCAGCGGGCCGCGCGCGAGCAGGTCCAGCATCGGGATGATGCCGTTGAGCGGGGTGCGGATCTCGTGGCTCATGGTGGCCAGGAACTCACCCTTGGCCAGCACCGCTGCTTCGGCGGCCTGCTTGGCCTGGACCAGCTCGGCCTTGAGTTGGTCGTGTCGGCGCTGTTCACGGCTCAGCCGCTCGTTTTCGGCCTGTAACCGGCGCTGGGTGCTCAACGCGTGGGTGACCGCATCGTCCTGGCTGGCGCTGTGGGCCAGCGCACGCAGGTGTGCATGCCAGGCCGACCAGCCAGACGCGGCCGCCAGCCCGCCGGCGATCAGTGCCAGGGCCTGTGGGAACACGCCGAAGGTGGCCAGCAGGGCAACCAGCGCGGCCCCGGCCGCCAGCCCGGGGGCAATCAGTTCAGGACGCTGCGGGATCCGGCTCATGGGCTCACAGGCTGGTGTTGTGGAAGTCAAAATCCAGGTCGTTGCCGACCGACTGGACCATGTTGCCCTGGATGAAATCGATGCCACTGATCCACATCGCCGCGGCCGCCTGGGCGTCCTCGATCTGCTGTGCAATCAGCTGTGCATTGACGCTGCGCGCCAGTTCCAGGGTGCGGGTCAGCAGCTGGCGGACTTCCGGGGCGGCATGTTCATTGGCAAAGCGGGCCGACAGGCGCACGAAGGACACCGGCAGCATGGTCAGCAGGGCCGCGGCATCGCCACTGGCCTCGAACTGGCTCAGGCACAGGCGGATGCCGGACTGGGCCAGGCGGTCGGCCAGCTGGGCCAGCACGAAACCATGGACCATGGCGTCGGGCATGCGGATGTCGATGATCACGCTGGAGCCGCCGAGGGTGCGGCTGCGCAGGGCCTGCTCGATCCAGTCGGCATAGCCATCAGCCATCAGGGTGCGCGCGGACTGGGTCACGAACAGGCGCATCGGCAGGGTGGCGTGGCGGTAGCGGTCCAGCAGGTCCAGTGCGTGCTCCATTACCTGGTGGTCCAGGTCGGCAATGCGCCCGGCGCTTTCGGCCACCGGGATCACCTGGGCGGCCGGCAACAGGGTGCCGTCGGGCTTGCGCAGGCGCAGCAGCACCTGGAACTGGGCGCTGCCGCCGCCGGCAACGGCAACAATGGGCTGGTAGGCCGGCTCCAGGTGGCCTTCGAGCAGCTTCAGGTTTTCCTGCACGCTGGGGGCGGGACGAGGCTGCCACTGGGCAATGCTGCCCGGCAGCAGGCGCGCTTCCAGGGTGGTGCGTTCGACCGCGTCGATGGCCTGGCTGCTGCCGGCAAAGCCGGCATCCAGCGGCGCATAGCCGATGGTCGCGCGCAGGTTGACCTGGTCCTTCTGGTTGGCTGGCATGGGCTGGGCAGCCAGTTGGTCACGCAGCTGCTGGGCCAGCGCGGCCTGTGCAGCCGGCTCCAGGCCGCCGGCCACAACCAGGAAGCTGTTGTCATTGAGCCGGGCCAGCGGGTGTGGCCGGGCCTTGTCCAGCAGCAGCTGGCCGGCCTTGACCATCAGACGCTCGAAGTTGGCATAGCCATAGCGCTCACGCAGGCCGATGGCCCCGGCGATCTCCACGAACAACAGGCCACCACTGGCCTTTTCCTGCAGCAGGCCCTCCAGCCGGGCCAACAGGAACTGGCGGGTCGGCAGGCCGGTTTCCGGGTTGGTGTCGGGCCGGGCCTGGTTGACCGCGATGGCCACCGGCGGGTGTTCCAGGCCCAGTGCGCGTGCCTGCTGTCGGGCACGGGCAATGCGGTTGGACACCGCGGCAATCAGGTGGCGAGGGCGGATGGGCTTGGTCAGGAAGTCATCTGCACCGATGGCCAGCACTTCGTACTGGCGCTCCGGGTCCGGGTCGCCGGACAGGAACACGATCGGCAGCAGCTGCAGGTGCGGCTGCTCGCGGATGCGCTGGGTCAGGGCAATGCCGTCCAGCTCGCGCAGGTGCAGGTCCATCAGGATCAGGTCCGGCTTGACCTCGGGCAGCCGGCCGAGCACGGCGAGCGGGTCGTGTTCGACCACCGCCTCGATTCCGGCGCCGTGCAGAACGCTCTGCGCGAACAGGGCCTGGGAGCGGTCATCCTCGACCACCAGCACCCGGAACGGGGTGTCCTGGCTTGCCGGTTCGATGGCGGGGGCCGTTGCGGCCGCGGCGGGCACTACCGGTGCCGCTGCGGCAGTGGCAGGCATTGCGGGGATCGGAGGCAGCGCCGGCGGTGCACTGGAAGCGGGCGCCGCCTCGGCAGCTGCCAGCGGTGCTTGCTGCGTTGCCGCCCAGCGCTGGGCATAGTCGGCGGGGGGCGTTTCAGCCCGGACGGTGCGCGCGGGGGTGTCATGTTTGGCCATACCTACTCCTTTACCGGCCGCCATCCCGTTCATGGGGGTCAAGCGTTGGGTGAGACAGAAACATCACGCGCGGGGCGCGCCAGGAAACGTCGTACGCCACGCCGCAGCAGGGACCAGGTCATCCACACCAGGGCGGCAATGACCACGCTGGCACCTATCAGGAAAACCATGGCCAACACCGGCGAAATGGCGGCCAACAACAGTGAAAAGAATGCAACGGCGTCCTCCCACAAGGAGGCCATCCAGTTGCTGACAGGCTCCGGGGAGGTGTTGAGCAGCATCCGTGCGCCGCTCTTGATGCTGTGGCTGGTCAGGGCCACGCCGGCCCCGGCGGCGAGCACGCCATTGCTCAGCTCGCCGTCCGGTGACAGTGCGGCGGCGGCCAGAAAGGCACCGGCCGGCACCCGGGTCAGGGTCTGCAGCAGGTCCCAGACCGAGTCCACGCCGGGCAGTTTGTCGGCAAAAAACTCCACCAGCGCCAGCGCCCCGGAGGTGCCCAGCACCCACCACGAGGTGGTTGCCTGCAGCGCCGGCGGCAGGTCCACCCAGCCGAAGACACCGGCTATGCCCACCCCGAACACGGTCAGGTAGACCCGGATACCGGCCAGCCAGGCCAGCAGGATGCCGGCAGTGAAGATGTGCGCTTCAGACATGGCAAGCCACCCGATCAGGGAGATGAAGACCGCAACTATCTGCGATGGCGGCGGACATTGCCAGTTTTCCCTTGTCCACCATGGGCTCGTTAAACTCGGCCGATGGCAGCTGTCGGGTTGCCACTGTCAGGAGATTGCCATGTCCCCCCCACGTCCGAGTCGTTTCAGGATTGTCCCCGATGGCCAGCCGGCACCCTCGCTGCGCCGGTTCTGGTGGGTGTTGCCGCTGTGGTTGCTGTCGCTGTTGCTGGTCGGCTGGCTGGCTGCCGGCCGTGCCGGCCCGGGCGCTGATGGCAGTGGCCAGGACCGCCAGGCGCTGGCCCGTGCCCAGGAGCAGATCGAGCAGCTGACCCGGCAACAGGCCACCGCCCAGGCGTCGGACCGCATCAGCCGCGCCGCCCTGACCGATGTACAGGCCTCGCTGGCCGAGCGCGAGGAGGAGATTGCCGGCCTGCGTGCGGATGTGGCGTTCTACGAGCGTCTGGTCGGCTCGACCAGCCAGCGCAAGGGGTTGAACGCCCATTCTGTGGAATTCGGCCAGGAAGTGGCCGGAAGTTGGCACTACACTGTGGTCCTCACCCAGAACCTCAACCGTGGGGCGATCAGCCAGGGCCAGATGCGCTTTTCCGTGGAAGGCGTGCAGGCCGGCAAGCTGACCACCCTGAGCTGGGATGAGCTGCACCAGCGGCAGGGGGTGGCGGGGCAGGCTTACTCGTTCCGTTATTTCCAGCAGCTGGAAGGCAGCGTGATGCTGCCTGCAGACTTCACGCCGCAGCGGGTACGGATCAGCCTGTCCGGCTCGGGCGGCAACACCACGCAAGTATTCGATTGGAAACTGGCATCAACAGCCAGAGGGGGATGACAACCATGTTGGGGAAGAAGAACGGGCGGGACAGCCAGATGGTCGTGGACGCGCTGATCGGCCCGCAGGTGGTGATCCGCGGCGACGTGGAATTTGCCGGTGGCCTGTACGTGGAAGGCAGGGTGATCGGCAAGCTGGTCGCTGCCGAGGGCGCCCAGGCCATGTTGACCGTTGCCGAGAACGGGGTGATCGAGGGTCAGGTGGTGGCTTCCACCGTGGTCATCAGCGGGCGCATGGATGGCGATGTGCATGCCAGCGAGCGGGTCGAGCTGACCGCCAGTGCCCGGGTCAATGGCAACATCCATTACCAGGTGGTGGAGATGGCCGCCGGCGCGCAGCTGACCGGGCGCTTGATCCACCGCTCGGCCGACGAGGCTGAATCGGCCCCGGTCAGCCTGAAGCTGGCCGCCTCCAACGCTTGAATCGGTGGCGGGCAACCCCCATCCTGATGGGCTATGAGCACGCTGATTTCCCTGCCCGGTGCTGCGGCACCGGCGCCTGACTACCAGTCCCTGGACCGCCCGATGCAGTTCACTGCTGCCGCGGCGGCCAAGGTGCGCGAGCTGATCGCCGAGGAAGGCAATGCCGACCTGGCCCTGCGGGTGTACATCCAGGGGGGTGGCTGTTCCGGTTTCCAGTACGGTTTCGAGTTTGACGAGAACCGTGCCGAGGACGACCTGGCCATCGTCACCGAGGGGGTGACCCTGCTGGTTGACCCGCTCAGCCTGCAGTACCTGATGGGCGCGCAGGTGGACTACAGCGAGAGCCTGACCGGCGCCCAGTTCGTCATCCGCAACCCCAACGCCAAGACCACCTGCGGCTGCGGTTCCAGCTTCAGCGTTTGAAGCCTGCTTGCCGGCCGGCCCGCAAGCGGGCAGGCTGGCGGACATGAACCCGTCCTTTGCTGCGTTTGCCGCCCACGCCTACACCGAGGCCGGGCTGGACCGCGCCGACCCCCTCCGTCACGACCCCACCGCGCTGGCCGCGTTGTGGCCGTGTGCCCGTTTGTTGCGCCTGGACGGCCAGCTGCGTGCGGTGGTCGGTGCTGATGGCCAGTGGCAGGCCGATCACGCCGGCCAGCCGGCGGCCCTGCCTGATGATGCGTTGTTCCTGGGCATTGACCGGGAGGATGAAGTGCCGTGGTTTGCCCGGGTCGACCCGCAGGCCGCGGCCGAGCCGCTGCTGGAGCTGCGCCAGGCGGCCAGCCAGTGGCCGGCGCCGATGGCGGCACGCTTTGCCTACGCCCGCGGCATGCTGCACTGGCAGCAGCGCACCCGTTTCTGCACGGCCTGTGGCCAGGCCCTGGTGCTGGAGCGGGCCGGCTTCGTGGCCCGCTGCAGCCAGTGCCGGGCCGAGCATTATCCCCGGGTGGACCCGGCGGTGATCGTGGCGGTGGAATACGACGGCCAGCTGCTGCTGGGCCGCCAGGCCAGCTGGGAGCCGGGCCGGCATTCGTTGATTGCCGGCTTTGTCGAGCCGGGGGAGACCCTGGAGCAGGCGGTGGTGCGTGAGGTCCACGAAGAGACCCGGATTGATGTCCTGCCGGCCAGCTGCCGTTACCAGGGCGGGCAGCCGTGGCCCTTCCCCGGTTCGCTGATGCTCGGTTTTGCCGCCACCGCCCGCGGTGGCGAGCCACAGGTGGATGGCGAGCTGGAAAAGGCGGCTTGGTTCAGCCACCAGGACATCGGCCTGGCCCTGGCCGATGCCCATCCGCAGATCAGCCTGCCACCGCCACTTTCCATCGCACGGAGTTTGATAGCCCACTGGTACGATCGCCGCGGTCATTGAGGCGGCGAAGGCTGGCGGGAGGAAACATGTTGCTTGCATTGGTGGCCACCGTACTGGCCATTCTGGCGGCCCAGGTGCTGCCGGTGGTGCACTGGCGCCAGCGTGCGCTGGCCTGGTGGCCGCACTGGCTGGGCTTGCTTGGCCGCCAGTCGGCCTGGGGCTGGTTGCTCGCCCTGGCCTTGCCGCTGCTGTTGCTCGGGTTGTTGCAGTGGCTGCTGCATGGCCTCCTGTTCGGCGTACCGGAGGTGCTTTTCAGCGTGCTGGTGCTGGTGATGTGCTGGGGCCCGCGTGACCTGGAGCGTGATGTCGAGGCGATGATGTACGCCGATGACGCGGCCAGCCAGGAGCAGGCGCGGGCGGCCTTGCAGGCAGACATGAACGAGCCTGACCGCGACAGCGCGCCGATCACCCAGGTGGTGGCCGTGGCCCTGTTGCGGCGGGCCCTGGGAGTGATGTTCTGGTTCATCGTGCTCGGCCCGGTGGGCGCGCTGGGCTACCGCTTGCTGGCCAGCGCCTCGACCCAGGCCAACCCGTTGGACCTGGCCGCCCACGAGCGCTTGCGTGCGGCACTGGCCCTTGTGGAGTGGCCGGTGGCGCAGCTGGCGGTGTTTTCGTTCGCCCTGATGGGCAACTGCAGCCCGGTGGTCCGCACCTGGCAGGGTCAGGGGCGTTGGCAGGCGCCCTCGCTGGAGGGCCTGTTGGGGGCGGCGATGGGCGCGGCGTTG
This sequence comes from Stenotrophomonas sp., assembly GCA_051885115.1. Classification (GTDB taxonomy): domain Bacteria; phylum Pseudomonadota; class Gammaproteobacteria; order Xanthomonadales; family Xanthomonadaceae; genus Stenotrophomonas. The sequence goes on from JBJEWP010000036.1 coordinate 13,149, forward strand.
CCGCTACCGTCCGCAGCCGAGGCCGACGGCGAGCTGCCGGTCTGGGAGCGCCTGCCGACCTTGCGCCGGGCGATGCGCCTGAGCTGGCGCACGGTGGGACTGTGGTGTGCGCTGATGCTGTTCTGGCAGCTGGCCGCCTGGCTGGGCTGAGCGGCCCGGCTTCAGCCCGGCGCCAGCCAGTTGAAGGGCGCCCATGGCAGGTTGCGGGCCAGCGCATAAGCGCCCAGCAGCACGCCCCAGGCAATTGGCCGGCACAGCTGGCGGGCCAGGGGCAGCAGCCGCGCCGGCAGCAGCCCGGCGCCGTAGGCGGTGAGGATGGCCAGTGCCGGCAGGCTGAGCACCAGCAGCGGGTTCATTGCCATGGCCGCGGGCAGGTCGAAATGGGCCAGCGCGTGCAGGGTGCGGGTGGCCCCGCAGCCCGGGCAGAACAGCCCGGTGAAAGCGTAGATAGGGCAGGGCGGCAGCAGGCTGCCCGGCTGGTTGGGGTCAACGTGGCGCAGCACCACGAACGCGCCGGCAGCGGCCACGGCCAGCGCAGCCGGGGTGGTGAAGCGGTGTTGAACCAAGGCGTGCAGTGGCTTGAGCATGATCTGGAGGCAACCGCTGCCGTCGCCGGCAGCGGTCAATGGCCTGCCCGGCTCAGTAGCCCGAGGCACCGGCCATGGCACCGGCGCCGATGACAAACACGACATAGATAATGACCAGTACGATCTGCAGCACCCAGCCGGCGACCGAGTACCAGGCCCACTTCTTGGCGTTGTCGGCCGCAGCCTGGGCTTCGGCCAGGTTGCCGGCGGCGGCCAGGCCATCGACCTTGGCGGCGTGGATGATCGAAACGATGCCGGTGGGCAGGCAGCAGAACAGGGTGGCCAGAATGGCCCAGACCAGATTGTTGGGAACCTGGCGAATGGAAGTGTTCATGGGAGGTCCAGAAGGCGGAGTGTGAAAGGATCAGCTTTATTGGGCTGATGTGCTGGTTTGTGACGCGGTGCCATTATCGGTGCATGGCGGCAAAAACGGCAGCCGACCTTGGTACATCCGCTTGCTTCAGCTGCCCCGGGCGGCGCGTTCGTTGGCCTGCTTGGCCGACGACGAGGCCCACAGCGAGGACACCACCACCGCGGCGATCCAGCACAGCGGCCAGGTGATCCAGCCGATGAACAGGAACAGCAGCACCCAGTTCACTGCACACACCACCCACCAGCCAAACATCAGCAGCAGCCCGGTGATCGTGTTGCCGGCGTAGATGTGGCCGATGCCGAAGACCTGGAAAAAGGCCGGCAGCACTTCCAGCAGGGCAGCCACCCCGGGGTCCTTGCGCGGGTGCAGGGCGGTGGTCGGCGGCGGCGGGGGCAGTGGTTGGTTCATCGGGCAGTCCTTGGCGAAAAATGGTGGGCAGCGGCCGCAGGCCGCGGTTGGGAAGGGTCAGACGTGCTCGCCACGCAGGGCGCGCACGGCGGTTTCCAGCTCGGCAGCCGGGGTGGCCGGGGGCAGGGCGGGGGCGGCAATCACCTCGATGCGGGCACGCAGCCGGCGCGGCACGCGCATCCGGCCCAGGCGGCTGTCGCGACGGCTCCACATGCTGGCCCACATGCCGCGCAGGGCCATTGGCACCACCGGCACCGGGCGGCGGGCGAGGATCTTCTCCACCCCGCTCTTGAACGGATTGATGTCGCCATCGGCGGTAAGCCGGCCTTCCGGGAAGATCAGCACCAGCTCGCCATTGGCCAGGGCCTCATCCACCGTATCGAAGGCGCGCTGCATCAGGGCGGCGTCTTCCTTCGGGCTGGCAATCGGGATGGCCTTGGCGGTGCGGAAGATCCAGTTCATGAAGGGGATGTTGAAGATCTTGTAGTACATGACAAAGCGTACCGGGCGCGGCACCACGGCGGCCAGGATCAGTGCATCCATGTAGCTGACGTGGTTGCATACCAGCAGCGCGGCGCCTTCGTCGGGGACATGCTCCTCCACCCCGCGCACGCGCAGCCGGTACAGCGTGCGCACCATCAGCCAGCTGGCAAAGCGCATGGCGAACTCGGGCACGATGGAGAAGATCCACAGCGCCACCACGGCGTTGGCAATGGCCAGGGCCAGCAGCAGCTGCGGTGCGCTCCAGCCCAGCAGCTGCTGGGTGAGCAGGCCGACGCCGGCGGCAGCGACGATGAAGCCGGAGTTCTGGATGTTCAGCGCGGCAAACACGCGGGCCATCTGGTTGTTGGGGGTGCGGCTCTGGATCAGGGCAAACAGTGGCACCACGAACAGGCCGGTGGCAAAACCAATCCCGAGCAGGTCGATGATGATGCGCGCGCTGCCCGGCTGGGCCAGGAAGCCGGCCACGTCCAGCCCGCCCACCGGGGCGGCGCCGGGCCGGGCGAAATACAGGTCCAGCAGGAAGGCACTCATGCCGAAGGCGCCCAGCGGCACCAGGCCGATTTCCACGATGCGCCCGGACAGCTTCTCGCACATGATCGAGCCGGTGCCGGTGCCGATCGAGAACAGGGCCAGGGCGGCGATGTAGAGCAGGCTGGAATCGGCCACGCCGCCGAGGTTGCGTTCGGCCCACACCGGCAGCAGCGAGGTGATGATGGTGCCGAAGAACCAGAACCAGGACACGCCGAGGATGGCGTTGCGCACCGCCAGCTGCTGCTTGGCCAGGCGCAGGGCCTTGATCGATTCGGGAATCGGGTTCCAGCCGATGGTCAGGCCCGGCTCGCCGGCGTCCATACGCGGGATCAGCCGTGCCACCAGGTTGCCGGTTACTGCCAGCATGATGATCACGGTGGCCGCCACCACCGGGCCATGCTCACCGGCCAGGTGGAAGATCAGGCCGCCGCTGATCATCCCGCACAGGATCGAGATCGAGGTGCCCATCTCGACCAGGCCATTGCCGCCGGTCAGCTCTTCCGGCTTGAGGATGGACGGCAGCACCGAATACTTCACCGGCCCGAACAGGGTGGACTGCACCCCGGTGGCGAACAGCGCCACCAGCAGCAGCGGCAGGTTCTGGCTGACAAAGCCCACTGCGGCCAGGGTCATGATGGCGATCTCCATCGCCGTGGTGATCACGATCAGGCGGTGTTTTTCCAGCTTCTCGGCCACCTGCCCGGCCAGGGCCGAGAACAGGAAGTAGGGCGCAATGAAGATGGCCGGGGCCAGGGTGGCATAGAGCCCGCGCTCATCGGCATCCAGGCCCAGGTAGAACAGCAGGCCGATGATCGCCTGACGGTAGATGTTGTCATTGAACGCGCCCAGCGCCTGGACGATGAAGTACGGCGCAAAGCGGCGCTGGCGCAGCAGGGCGAACTGGTTGTGTGCGGACATCCATGACTCCTTGGATAGCGCGCTGAAGACTAGCAGAGCGCGGGCAGGCTTTACCGCGTGGCCTCCACTGCCGGTGGCAGCAGCATCGACAAGCCGCTGGCGGCAGCGGCGGCCTGGCGCAGGCGCGGCAGCAGGCGCAGCACCAGCGCCAGCTGGGTGTGGATCAGGCCCAGGCGTTCGTCCAGCCCTTGGCAGTTGTCCTCCAGTGCCTGGGCCATGGCGCGCTCGTCACCTTCGGCGGCCGGCAGCGCCTGGCGTTGGGACAGGGCGCTGGCGATACCGGCCAGGCTCTGTTCGATGTACGCCCCGGCGGCCTTGGCCTGGGCGTCATCGGCCAGTGCCGGCAGCTGCTCGCGATGCGCGCCCAGCGCCGACAGGTGGCCGAGCAGGGTGTTGGACAGGGCCAGGAAGCGGAAGCCGGCATCCAGGTTGGGACGTACCCGCGCCGGCTCGCGCAGCATGTTGCCCAGGGCCACCGACAGCGCGGCATCGGCGTTGTGCATGTCGCGCCGGGCAATCCGCCAGGGCAGGTCGTCGCGCTTGCCGTCGCGGTACTGGCCCAGCACCTGCTCCAGGTAGCGCGCGGCACTGGCGGCCACGTTGCCCATCACCGCATGCAGGCGGCGGCCCTGCCAGTCGGGCAGGATCCACAACGAGGCCGCGGCGGCAATCACACAGCCAACCACGGTGTCGAGCAGGCGTGCGCTGATCAGCACGAAGCCATCGCCGAGCAGGTTGAAGCAGGTCAGCGCCATCAGGGTGATGCCGGCGGTGGCGGCAATGTAGCGGTCGTTGCGGCAGATGAAGAACAGCAGGGCGCCGGCAAAGGCGATCAACAGCTGGCCGGGCATGGCCGGGAACAGCTGCAGCAGGGCCCAGGTGGCCAGCAGGCCGGCCACCGTGCCGATGATGCGCTGGACCAGACGCAGGCGGGTGGCACCGAAATGCGGGCGGCAGACGAACACCGTGGTCAGCAGGATCCAGTAGCCGTTGGCCACATCCAGCAGGTGCATCAGGCCGTAACCGGCGACCAGGGCGATGGCGATGCGCACGCCGTGGCGGAACAGCACCGAGGTCGGGCTGAGCTGCTGGCGCAGGCGGCGGCCCATTTCCACCAGGGTGCGCGGGCTGGAATCGCGCAGGCGGGTGTCGATGCCGTCCAGGGTGTTGTCGTTGAGGTTGGCCGCGGCCAGCTGGCGGTCGATTGCGCCCAGGTTGCGGCGCAGCAGGCGCAGTGCGCCCAGCAGCGGGGTCCAGGCCGGGTTGTGCTGCTGGCCCAGCCAGGCCAGCGCCCCGTCCAGGTCATCCAGCGCCGCCGGCAGCCGTGGTGCATGGTGGTAGGCCTGGCGCAGGCGCACCGACTCGGCCAGCGCCTGGCAGGCCTTGCCCTGCAGGGTCAGCACCCGGTTGGCGCGGTACAGCACGTCGGAATGGAAGAATGCCTCGGCCAGCGCGGCATACGGGTAGTGCGAGGAGCTGGCGCGCTCGTGGAAATCCTGGGCCATGTAGTACAGCCGCAGGTAATGGCCGGAAGCCACCCCGGGCCGGCCGGAGCGGCCGAAGCGGGCCAGGATGGCGTTCTTGGCCACGTTCAGCGCCGCCACCACCCGCCCGTTCTGCTCGGCCAGGGCCAGCTGCATGGCCGCATGGTCGGCATCGTGCAGCGGCTCGAACATCGCCGCCTTCAGCCGCAGGTAGTGGCCCAGTTCGCCGAACAGCCGGGCCACCGCCTCGCGCACCGGGCGGTTGGCAAACAGCCCCGTCCAGGTGATCGAGAGCAGGCCATAACCGCTGGCGCCGGCAAGCAAGTGGCCGATCTCGCGCCAGGCGGCGTTGGCCGGGGCAGCATCGGGCAATTGGTCCAGTGCGATCATCGCGTACAGCGACAGGGTCACCGTGGCCTGGCCGATGGAGCCATAGCGCTCGCCCAGGGCGCCGAGCAGGGTCAGCCCGAAGGCGGCCAGGGCCAGCGCGGCAATGAACGGCAGCGGATAGGGGAACAGCAGCACCACCGCCGCCCCGGCCAGGGCAAAGCAGGCCAGTGACAGCGCCACGGCCTTGCAGCGGCCCCACCAGTTGTCGTCGGTTTCGGCAATCGCGCTGGCAATGATGCCCAGGAACAGGCCCGGAATCGCGCCCACATCGTTGCCGTACCAGCCGTAGGCAATGGCACTGGCCAGCGCGATGCTCACGCGCAGGCCGTAGCTGGATTTTTCATGCGCCCACAGGCGCCCCAGGCGGGAAGAGTGGTCAGGCATGGCGGTGTCGCGGTGAAAACCCGGCCATTATCGGCACAGAACATGCCAACGCGCTTGCAGCTGGTTCGCCCCGGCTGCCAGCAGCGTTGCCCGGCTGATGGGCTCAGAACGGATTGTTGAAGATCCCCCGCAGCGCCCCGGCCCGGCTGCCGCTGACCGGGTCCCCTCATCACGGCTGCGGGCCATACCTGCGTGGAGGTGCGCTCTCCCTGGAGGGCTTTCCAGGTTCTGCATGCTTGGGTAACTCAACCTGACCCCGATCCTCCCCCGGACAGAACGCCGTGCTCTGGGTACTGCCCGAAGCCGGCTACGTGCTGGTTGGGCTGAGCAACACCGACCCGGATGCCATGGAAAACGCCGTCAACTACATCGCCCGACGGCTGCCGCTGTGAGTTCGCGCTGGCTTTAAGCGGTAAGTGCACTCTGACCC
>JBJEWP010000037.1:0-5852 GCA_051885115.1 Stenotrophomonas sp.
CGGGTGGGAGCGGCGCTCGCCGCGATGCCTTGCCGCCCGGTGCCGATCGCACCCGCAGGCGCTGCCAGGCACCGCCGCAACGCGGTGCCTGGCAGGCCTCAGGGGCGGCGCTGGGCAGCCGGCGGGCCGAAGCGCCAGGTCAGCCCCAGCATGGGCCCGGACAGGGCCACGTCCAGGCGCTTGCCCTTGTCGCGGTAATCCAGCTGCTGGTGGCGGTAACCCAGCGACACGAACACCTGCTCGCTGGCCTGGTAATTGGCCAGGGCCAGCAGCTGCCAGGTGGCATCCGAGCCCAGGCCGAAGCCGCCGAAATCGGCATAGGCCATGCTGCTCCAGCGCGGTGAAACCGCCTGCCGCCAGCGCACACCGGCAATCGGGTCGACAAAGGTGGAATCCGAACGCGCCGCCGCCACGCCGGGGACGGCCACCGCCGCGTGGATGTCCCAGTAACGGATGCCGGCCAGCAGATCGATGCCGGTGTGTTCATCGGCCACCCAGGCGTAGCCGGCGGTCAGCGTGGCCGAGGTCTGCCGCACCTTGGCCCTTGCCGCCAGGCCCAGCGGCAGGGGAACGGCATCGGAGGTGGCGGCGTGGGTCAGGTCGGCCTGCAGCACGGCATTGCCGCGGCGCGCGGTGCCGGTGATGAAGGCAGCCGCGTCCAGGCTGTCCATCAGCTCGGAAAAGGACTTGTCCACCGCGACCGTCGGTGCGTGGCGCAACGGCCGCACCTGGCCCTTCAGCCCGCTCATCCATACATAGGGCGTGGCCTGGAAGCGCCAGCGGTCATCGCGCAGGGTCTGGGCCCGGGCCAGCGGCGCAACGGCAGTGGCCAGCAGCAGGGCCGCCAACAACAGCGGCCGGGTGGGGAAATGCGTGTTCATTCAAGCTCCGGGTCGCCCCTGCCCGGCGGCCGGGCAGGGGACATGCGCAGGAAGGTTCAGACGCCGAGGAAACGGAACGGCCGGGCACGGGTGAAGCGGTCATTGACCTCACCGGCATGGATGGTGCCCTGCTGCTCGCCCAGGTCCAGGCGCTTGACCTGGCCGTCTCCGGGGCTGAAGTCGATCTTCTTCAGATCCACCCAGAACACATTCGGCGCCAGCGCCGACTCGAAGTAGTAACGCAGCCGGGTCTGGTCGGACACCGTGCGCCAGCGGGTGGAGGAGATGTTGGGCTGGTCCGGGGTGGTGATGCCGTAGGGCACCGAGACATTGCGGATCACCCCGAACACACTGGCGGTGGATTCGCGCGGGTCGGTCGACTTGGGAATGGCGTCGATGTAGAACGCTGCGCGCGCGAAACGGTCGGCTGCGCGGTTGGTGCCCGGCAGCATCACCGTGCCGCCGATCTGCCGCCAGTAGCTTTCCAGCGCCAGCTGTTCTTCGAAGATCGGCGAGTTGGTCATCACCTTGTAGTCGCGGCTGTGGTGGATGACCTGCTTGCCCTTGATGTACTCGATGATCGCGCTGTCGCCACTGGCATCGGACAGCGACAGGTGCAGGGTGGCCAGGCGCTGCTCGCCCGGCGGGGAATCGCTGATCAGGGTGAACGGCTCGGCAGACAGGACCCGCACTGCCTCCTCCACCGTGGCGAAGTTGTCCAGCATGTACTGGGTCCAGGCCGAAATGCTCAGCCCCGGCTTGCCGCTGTCGCGCGCCGGGTACTCCGACTCGGCAAGCCACAGCAGGTTGGCCACCAGCCCGGCCTCGTTCATGCCATCGGTGGTGGCGATGTCATAGGCGCTGGCAATCACGCTGCCGTAGCGCGAGGTCCACTGCAGCGAATTGGCCCCGGCCTCGCCGTTGCGCGCCATGCCGCGCGGGAATATCCACAGATGGGTGCCGGTATCGATCTTGTAGTCCATCGAGCGGGCGGTCATGACCTCGTTGCCGGCGCCGTGGTAGACGAACCGGGTGCAGGCATCGGCAACTCCGGCCGCGCCCAGCAGGGCAATGCAGGCGCCGGCAAGCCAGCCCCGGTGGGATGTGACAGACAGCATCGGCATTCCCCTTCAATGAACACAAACAGGAATCCGACCTTAACCGTGCCTGTTCACGACACGGTTCACGCCCCGTCAACACCACCTGGCCGCTGCAACCACAAAGCCCGCCGGGTGGCGGGCTTTGTGCAGGGCGTGCCGGCAACAGCGCCGGCTGCCGCGGCCTTACTCGGCGGCGGTTTCGCCGGCGGCTTGGGCCGGGGCCTGGGTGGCCTCGGTGGTGATGCGCAGGGTCACTTCATCGCTGACGTTCGGGGCATAGGCGCCGACGCCGAAATCGGTGCGCTTGATGGTGGTGGTGGCATCAAAGCCGACCGCCGGCACCTTCATCATCGGGTGCTCGCCGGCACCGTTGACGGTGACATCCAGCACCACCGGCTTGGTCTGGTCCTTGATGGTCAGCTCACCGGTGACGGTCAGCTTGTTGGTGCCGGCCGCTTCAACCTTGGTGCTCTTGAAGGTGGCCACCGGGAACTTGGCCGCTTCGAAGAAGTCGGCGCTGCGCAGGTGCTCGTCAAACTTGGCGGTGAAGCTGTTCAGGCCCGACAGCGGCAGGGTCACTTCCACGCTGGACTGGGTCACGTCATCGGCGTTGTAGACCAGGGTGCCATCGACGTTCCCGAAGTGGGCGGTCGGGTTGGAGAAGCCCATGTGGTTCCACTGCGCCAGCACGTCGGTGTGGGTCGGGTCCAGCTTGTAGGTGCCCGAGGCCACGGCGATGGCGGCCACTTCCGGGGCGGCTTCGGTGGTGGCCGGGGTGGTGCTGTCGGCCGGGGCCGGGGCCGGCTGCGAGCAGGCGGCCAGCACGGCGGCCAGGGAGAGTGGGAGCAGCAGCTTGGTGGCGGTATTCATGACAGTGTCCTTGGGATTGGGAGAGACAGGATTGGAAATACGGGAAAAGCGGAAAAACGTGCAGCAGGTGGCGCGGCTGCGGCCTCATTCGATGCGGGCCGCCTCATCGAATGACAGCCGCGGTGAACGCGGGAACAAGCCCTGCTCGCTGGGGTAGCCGAGGTTGACCAGGAAGTTGCTGCGCAGGCTGGTGCCGGCGAAGAACGCGGCATCGACCTGGGCATTGTTGAAGCCGCCCATCGGGCCGGCGGCCAGGCCCAGCGCGCGCGCGGCCAGGATCAAATAGCCGCCCTGCAGGGTGCCGTTGAGCAGGGCCGGGTGCTGGCGGCCTTCGCGCGGGCCGTCGAACCAGCTCTTGGCATCGGTGTGCGGGAACAGGTAGGGCAGCTTTTGGTGGAAATCCAGGTCGTGGGCGACGATCACGGTGACCGGCGCGGCCAGGGTCTTGGCCCGGTTGCCTTCGTCCAGGGCCGGCGCCAGGCGGGCCTTGCCCTGCTCGCTGGTGACGAACACAAAGCGTGCCGGGGTGGTGTTGGCACCGGTCGGGCCCCACTTCACCAGGTCATACAACTGACGCAGGGTCTGCTCACTGACGGGCGTGGCGGCAAAGGCATTGGCCGTGCGCGCGGTGCGGAACAGTTGATCCAGAGCTTGGTCGGACAGGACGTTGGACATCAAAAAACCCTTGAATGGAAATGTGGCAGGCAAAAGCAGCGGTATGCGGCAAAAACGGGTCACAATGGCCTGGGCATGGCCGGCAGTGTAGACCGATGCCACCGATGGAACACCCGGCAAAATCGGAACGGATTAACCATAAAAGTGCAACGATCGAACCCGATCCACGCCATTACCGATGGGCGCGCCGGCAACCTGCGGCAGGCGGTAGCGCTGGCCCGTGCGCTGCAACCGGGCACTATCGCCCGGCTGGCATTACAACCGCGTGCACCCTGGCGCTGGGCCGCCCCGCGCCGCCTGCCGGGCAGCGACCAGGCCTATGGTGCGGAATTTTCCACCCTGCTGGAAACCCCGCCGGCCCTGGCCATCGGCTGTGGCCGCCAGGCCGCGCTGGCCCTGCGCCAGCTGCGCGCGCGCGGCAGCCAGGTGGTGCAGATCCTCAACCCGCGCCTGAACCCGAAGCTGTGGGACCTGGTGATCACCCCCGAACACGACCGCCTGCGCGGTTCCAACGTGCTCAGCCTGCAGGGCAGCCTGAACCCGGTCAATGACGACTGGCTGGCCTGGGGCCGGGCCGCCTTCGCCCACATCGGCCACCTGCCCGGCCCGCGCACGGCGGTGCTGGTGGGCGGGCCGACCGACCATGCGCGCTGGGACGAAGCCGCGATGTCGGCCTGCTTTGCGCAGATCGCCCGCCAGGTCCGCGCCCAGGGCGGCAGCGTGCTGGCCACCACCTCGCGGCGAACCCCGCCCGCGGTGGCCCAGGCCATGCTCACCGCCTTTGCCAGCCTGCCCCGGGTGATCTGGAGCGATGGCGGCGACGGCACCAACCCGTATGCCGGCCTGCTCGGCTGGGCCGACCAGATCGTGGTCACCCCCGACTCGGTCAACCTGCTTTCCGAGGCCTGCGCCACCCGGGTGCCGGTATGCGTGCTGCTGCCCGACAGCGCCCGCGGCCGGATGGCCCGCTTCCAGCGCGACCTGCGCGAACAGGGCCGGTTGCTGGCTTCGCTGCCGGCCCTGCTTGACCGTGGTCACATTATCGAGCCCTTGCGCGAGACCGGCCGCATTGCCGGCGAAGTGAGGCAACGGCTGGGCCTGTAGACTGGCTGCGCATGCCGCTACGGAAGGTGTTTTGATGCGTCCCCTTGTCTTTCTGCCCACCGCCCTGCTCACCCTGGGCCTGCTGGCTGCCAGTGCCACCGCCCTGGCCCAGGACCCGCCCCCTGGCTGTACCCCGCGCTACCCGCCAGCGGAAACCATGGCCGCGATGTTCGACATGGCCGCGGTCACCAGCCAGCGCCTGGATGCGCTGGACGGGGTGGACGTGGCCATCGCCGCGCGCGGCGGCCAGGACCTGAGCAAGTACGGCCTGCGCCACAGCCACCTGGCCATCCTGCTGCGTGATGACAACCACCAGTGGCAGGTCTACCACCTGCTCAACCGCTGCCAGGGCAATACTTCCCGGCTCTACCGCGAGGGCCTGGTCAACCTGCTGGGCGAATCGTCGGTGAGCAGCAACCTGCGCGTGGGCATCCCCACCCCGGAAGTGGCCGCCGCCCTGCGCCAGCTGCTGGCCGGCGACGCGCCGATGGCCCATGCCCTGCACCAGCCGCGCTACAGCATGCTGGCCTGGCCCGGCGGCGATGACTACCAGAACTCCAACCAGTGGGTGCTGGAAATGCTGGCCGCAGCCATCGCCCAGGCCCGCGACGGGCAGCTGCTCGATGCCCGCAGCAAGACCCGTCACTGGCTCAAGGACAACGGTTTTTTACCCAGCCGGCTGCATATTGGCCTGGGCAAGCGTCTGGGCGCGCGGTTCTTCGTCGACAACGTCGCGGTCACCGACCACCCGGCCAGCGAGCGCATTTCAGGCAACTATTCGGTGGTGACGGTGGAGTCGGTGTTCAACTTCCTGCATGACCAGCAAGTGCTGCAGCAGGAGCTGTCCATCCCGCACCGCCAGCTGCCCACCGCCACCACCCCGTGATCGATGGAAGGATACAAACGATGACCCAACTTCTCCCCGCCCGCTGCCTGGCTGCTGCCCTGGCAGGCAGCCTGTTGCTGGCCGCCTGCCCGGCCACCCGCGCCGGTGACAACATGACCGCCTCCGAAGCCTCCACCGTGCTGGCCGTGTACAGCCCGATGCTGGTGATCTCGATCCCGGCCATGCTCTCGGCAACCGTGGCAATGAATGTCTCCGCCGCCAGCGACCATCTGTCCACCGGCAATGGCCGCGACGGGCAGAAACCGGCAATCACCCCGGCCCAGGTGCCGGACATGGAGGTGAAGGCCATCCAGGACCGCGATGATGGCGGTCGCG
>JBJEWP010000037.1:5952-18818 GCA_051885115.1 Stenotrophomonas sp.
CAGGTGCCGGACATGGAGGTGAAGGCCATCCAGGACCGCGATGATGGCGGTCGCGAGGTCCTGCTGCAGGACCCGGCCAACCCGGAAAACACCGCCCAGCTGCAGTGGCCGGCACGTGCCGATGACCCCGCCAGCAGCTTCCGCGTCGGCCAGAACGTGGCCTTCACCAGTAGCGAGGAAGGCAGTGGCTGGCTGCTGCGCGACGGCCATGCGCAAGGCGATGCGCTGGCCTTCGTGCCCACCGCCCAGGCCCTGCTCAACAGCCACAGCGATACCCTGCAACACGCCAGCGCACCGGGAGGCCAGCCATGAGCCGCCCGCTGGGCGTCGGCCTGGCCCTGCTGCTCGGCCTGGGCCTGGGCCAGCCGGCCAACGCCGGCATGGACCGCCTGATCCTGACCCCGTCACAGGCCTCGGTACTGGTCACCGGGGTCAGCGCGGTGATGGTGGTCTCCGGGCCCTTCTATGCCGCCTATGTGGGCGCGCGCAGTGCCTCGCAGGCCTCCGGCCGCGCCCTGGACCGCTCCAGCGCCGAGGCCGGCGACAAGACTGCCGCCCTGCCCCCGATGCGGGTGCGGCTGATCGAGGACACCGCCCAGGGTGGCCGCGCCGTTCACCTGCAGGACCCCCAAAACCCGGAAAACCAGGCCCTGGTGCAATGGCCGGCGCGCAACGATGACCCTGCCGCCGGGTTCAGCGTTGACCAGCTGATCGCCTTCCAGCCCAGCGCCGGGGACAGCGGCTGGCTGCTGCGCGATGCCGCCGGCGACGGCCCGGCCCTGGCCTTTGTGCCCGGCATCGAGGCGGCCGCCAACCAGCACAGCCAGGCGCTGTAATTCCTCTTTCGGCCCCGGTAAAGCCACCGGGGCCGATAATTGCCGCCCTTCCCCTGCTGCCCCCACAAGCACGATGTCCCTGCGTGATGCCCTGCTGTTTGCCCCGCTGCGCCAGCGCGACCTGCTGCTGGCCGTGCTGGCCATGGGCGTGGTGGTGCTCGGCTCCAACATCCTGGTGATGTACCCGATCAATGACTGGCTGACCTGGGGCGCGTTCTCCTATCCGGTGGCCTTCCTGGTCTCCAACCTGGTCAACCGCCGCTTCGGCCCCGCCGCCGCACGCAAGGTGGCCTGGGTCGGCTTCGCCCTGGCGGTGCTGGCCTCGATCTGGCTGGCCAGCCCACGCATCGCCATCGGTTCGTGCCTGGCCTTCATCGCCTCGCAGCTGCTGGACATCGGTGTGTTCGACCGCCTGCGCCACGGCCGCTGGTGGCGTGCACCGCTGCTGGCCAGCATGTGCTCGGCCACGCTGGATACGGCGATCTTCTGGAGCGTGTCCTTTGCCGGCCAGCCGCTGCCGTGGGTGAGCTGGGCACTGGGCGACCTGGCGGTGAAGCTGGCCATTGCGATCTGCCTGCTGGTGCCCTTCCGCATCGCCCTGTTCAAGCTGGCCCCGGCACAACCGCGCTGAAGCCCGGAGCGCCGGCCTAAGCCAGCGGCGCGAACACCACCCCGACCTGTTCTCCGGCAGCGGCAATGACCTGCCCGGCGGCTTCAATCGCCGCGTTGCGCACGGCAATGCGCGGACGCCGGTCCAGGGTGCAGGCCAGGCCACTGTCGAGCAGGGTGGCATGGGCCCGGTGCAGGGCCGGCACACTGTCGGCGGCAAACCAGCCCGCCCGGCCGAGGGCATCGATCAGGCCCTTGCTGCCGGTATCGTCCAGCAACTCCGGATGCTGCGCGGCCAACGCCAGCACCCCGGTCTGGAGCAGGAATTCCAGGTCGACAATGCCACCCTGCCCCTGTTTCAGGTCCAGCCGGGCCGCATCACTACGATCCAGCTCGGCGCGCATGCGGCCACGCATCTTCACCACATCCTCGACCAGTGCCGCCCGCTCACGCGGCCGGCCCAGGGTGGCCGCACGCACGGCGGCAAAATCGGCCATCAGGCTGTCATCGCCAGCCACTGCGCGCGCGCGCACCAGTGCCTGGTGCTCCCAGGTCCAGGCCCGCTCGCGCTGGTATTCGGCATAACTGGCCAGCGAGGACACCAGCGCACCCTTGCCGCCATCCGGGCGCAGGCGCACATCGGTGTCATACAGGCGGCCGCCGGCGGTGACTGCCGCCAGCAGGGACATCACCTTTTGTGCCAGGCGGGCGTAGTAGCGCCCGGCATCGAGCGGCCGTTTGCCGTCACTGCCTTCGCAGCCGGCGGTCTGGTCGTGCAGGAACACCAGGTCCAGGTCCGAGCCGAAACCCAGCTCGTTGCCCCCCAGCGAACCGTAGCCAATGATCGCAAAGCGCCCGCCGGGCATCTGCCCGTGGGCCTGGGCGATCTCGGCCAGGGCCATGCGGTAGACCACATCGACCACCGCATCGGCCAGCTGGGCCAGCTGGCCGGTGCAGGCCAGCGCATCCTGGCGGCCATCATGGAAGGCCAGCGCCATGCGGAAGCTCAGCGCCAGCCGGGTTTCATTCAAGGCGCGCAGGGCGCTTTCCGGGTCATCCACCTGCAGCGCGGCCGCGCATTCCTGCCGCACCTGCGCCGGCGGCGGGATCGGCCCGCTGACCCGGGTATCGAGCAGCTCATCCAGCAGCAACGGGTAGGCCACCAGGCGCTCGGCCAGCAGGGCGCTGCGCGAGAGCACGGTGACCAGCCGGGCCAGCGCGCTGGGCTGTTCATCGAGCAAGGCCAGGTAGGAGGTGCGGCGGGCGATGGCCTGCAGCAGGCCAAGCACGCGCTTGAGGGTGGCATCGGCACGCTCGGTGGCGGCCGCGGCGTGCAGCAGGGACGGCAACACCCGGTCCAGGCGCGCCCGGGCCTGGTCCGAGAGCGACTGCACACTGTGGCCGGCGGCAAAGTCGCGCAGGGCCTGGTCCGCCCCGGCGGCGTCGGCAAATCCGGCCGCGGCCAGCACCTCGGCACCCCCCTCGCCCGGCAGCCCACGCCAGTAGTCACTCAGTGCATCCGGAGCAGCCGTGGCCTGCCGCGGCGCCAGCAGGGCGGCAAATTCGCCGTTGACCAGCTCGCGCACCGGCTGCCAGGCGGCCAGCAGGGCCTCCCAGTCGGCATGGCCCAGACCGATGGCGATCCGCTCGCGATCCAGCGCATCCTCGGGAAAGCGATGGGTCTGCGCATCACGCAGCATCTGCAGGCGGTTCTCCAGCCGGCGCAGCCACAGATAGGCATCGCGCAACTGCTGCCCGGTGTGCGGGTCGATCTGGCCACTGGCCACCAGTGCAGCCAGCGCCGGCAGCAACCGGCGCTCGCGCAGTGACGGCTCGCGCCCGCCCCGGATCAGCTGCAGCGACTGGGCCAGGAACTCGATCTCACGGATGCCGCCGGGGCCACGTTTGATGTCCTGCCCCATACCCTTGCGCGCCACCTCGGCATTGATCGCCGCCTTCATCTCGCGCAGGCCGTCCAGCGCGGTGAAATCCAGATAACGGCGGTAGACAAACGGGCGCAGGCTGGCCAGCCAGGCCTCGCCGGCGGCGATGTCGCCGGCCACCGTGCGTGCCTTCAACCAGGCGTAACGCTCCCAGTCACGGCCCTCGCGCTGGAAATACTGGTCCATCCCGGCAAAGGACATGGCCACCCGCCCGGCGCTGCCGAACGGGCGCAGGCGCAGGTCCACCCGGTGGCAGAAGCCATCCACGGTGGTGTCGTCCAGCAGCCGTGCCAGGCGCTGGCCCAGGCGGGCAAAGTACTCCTCGGCGGCCAGCGGGCGGGTGCCGTCGGACTCCCCGCCCTGCGGGTAGGCATAGACCAGGTCGATGTCCGAGGAAAAATTCAGCTCGCCACCGCCCAGCTTGCCCAGGCCGAACACCACCAGCCGCTGTGTGCTGCCGTCCTCGGCGCGTACCAGCCCGTGGCGCAGGGCAAACTCGCCCTCCAGTGCCGCCAGCGCCAGCCGCAGGCACTCCTCGGCCAGCGCCGTGGCACCGGCCAGGGTCTGGGTCACCGTGTCCTGCCCGCCCACGTCGCGCCAGATCAACCGGGTCGAGGCCGCCGCACGGTAGCGGCGCAGCAGGGCCGGCCACTCGCTCGGCTGCGCCGGGTCCAGTTGCGGACGCGGCAGCGGCGGGCAGCCATCGGCCAGCAGGGCGGCCAGCAGGGCCGGCTGCCGGACCAGGGTATCGGTGGCGAAATCACTGCTGATCACCAGCTGGCGCAGCGCGGCCATCGCGGCCGGGTCGTCTGCGCAGGCGGCCTGTTCGATGGCCGGCTGCAGGCGTTCGAGCGCACGCGCGAGCAGGGCCTGCAGCGGGTCGGACAGGGATACGGCATCAAGCATGGCGGCGCCTGCAGCAGTGGGAGATCAGCGCGCACCTTGGGCAAAAACCGGCAGAAAGGCAATAAAAAGCCCGCTTGCAGCGAACTGCCAGCGGGCCCTGCTCCCTCCCCCACGTCGGGATGCAGGTCGATAGTGCAGCGTGAGCGCCATGTATGCACGCTGCACTGCAATAAATAAATACATGTTCAAAAAAGTCGGCATCGGTGGCCAACCCGACGTCACGTTCAGGCCTCAGTGGCCATTCCACCAAGGTTGCACACCTTTCACGTGGACGAATCGCCGATAATCGGCCTACCCCACACGATGTTGTATAGATCATGTCTGTAGCTCGTATCCACAATGCGCGCATGCGCGATTTGGTCGTCTCCGCCGAGGCTGCCGCTGCCCTGATCCAGCCCGGCGAAACCGTCGCCATGAGCGGCTTCACCGGTTCGGGCTACCCGAAGGCGGTGCCGGTGGCGCTGGCCCAGCGCATCGAGACCGCGCACAGCGCCGGCCAGGAATTCAAGATCAACCTGCTCACTGGCGCCTCCACCGCGCCGGAGCTGGACGGTGCCCTGGCCAAGGCCGAGGGCCTGGCGCTGCGCATGCCGTTCCAGACCGACCCGGATGCCCGCAAGCGCATCAACAGCGGTGACCTGGACTACATCGACATCCACCTGTCCCATGTTGCCCAGCACGTGTGGTTCGGCTTCTACGGCGAGATCGACACCGCCGTGGTGGAAGTGAGCTCGATCCTGGAAGACGGCTCGCTGGTGCCTTCCACCTCGGTGGGCAACAACAAGACCTGGCTGGACCTGGCCAAGAAGGTGATCATCGAGGTCAACGACTGGCAGCCGGAAGACGTGCTGGGCATGCATGACGTGTACTACGGCACCGCGCTGCCGCCGCACCGCAAGCCGATCCCGCTGGTCAACGCCAATGACCGCATCGGCCAGACCACCTTGAAGGTGGATCCGGACAAGATTGTCGCTGTCGTGCACACCCACGGCCCGGACCGCAACAGTCCGTTCAAGCCGATCGACAACGATTCCAAGCTGATCGCCGCCCATCTGATCGACTTCCTCAAGCACGAAGTGGCCAAGGGTCGCCTGCCGGCCAACCTGCTGCCGCTGCAGTCGGGCGTGGGCAACATCCCCAATGCCGTGCTCGCAGGCCTGGCCGAGAGTGGTTTCCGTGGCCTGAGCGCGTTCACCGAGGTGATCCAGGATGGCATGCTGGACCTGCTCAAGAGCGGCGTGCTCGATTACGCCTCGTGCACCGGCTTCGCCCTGAGCCCGGAAGCCAACGAAGAATTCAAGCGCAACATCAAGTTCTACCGCGAGCGCATCATCATGCGCACGCAGGAAATCTCCAACCACCCGGAACTGGTGCGCCGCCTGGGCTGCATCGGCATGAACGGCATGATCGAAGCCGACCTGTACGGCAACGTCAACTCCACCCACGTGATGGGCAGCCGGATCATGAACGGCATCGGCGGTTCGGGTGACTTCACCCGCAACGGCTTCCTGTCCACCTTCCTGAGCCCGTCGCTGGCCAAGGGCGGCGACATCTCGGCCATCGTGCCGATGGTCAGCCACGTGGACCACACCGAGCACGACGTGTCGATCATCGTCACCGAGCAGGGCCTGGCCGACCTGCGTGGCCTGGCACCGCGCAAGCGTGCCCGCGTGGTCATCGACAACTGCGCCCACCCGGACTTCCGCGATGCACTGAACGACTACTTCGAGCGTGCGATGCGTGATGGCTACGGCCGCCACACCCCGCACCTGCTCGACGAGTCGCTGTCCTGGCACCAGCGCTACATCAAGACCGGCTCGATGAAGAAGAAGTAAGCCCCCAGCGGCTTGCAGCAACACCACAACGCCCGGCAATGCCGGGCGTTGTACGTTTGAACACCGATGCGCTCAGGAATCGCTGCTGGTCTCTGCGACAGCACGCAGACGCCAGACCCTATCAGGGGCAGTACAGACGCTTGAGGGTGGCCACCAGCTCGGCCACCGCCGGATTGGTGATCCGGTAGTACAGGGTCTGCGCCTGGCGACGGTAATCGATCAGGCCTTCGGCACGCATCTTGGCCAGGTGCTGGGACAACGCCGAAGGGCTCAGGTCAACCTGCTCCAGCAGCTGACCGACCGCCAGCTCACCGTGTTCGATCAGCAGGCACAGCACCAGCAGCCGGCGCTCGTTGCCGACCGAACGCAGCAGTGCCGCTGCCTGGCCGGCTCCTTGCTGGAGGAAAGCACGGTCTTGCGGGTCCATTGTCGACTCCCTTGGCGCCATGGTGGATTTGTAATTTAGCACTATCTAATTTAACGTGGGCACAATTCGCCCCCCCACAGATCCGGAAGTACCCATGCCGCTGCCTGATTTCCCCCGGCTCACCCAGCAGATCAACAGCCAGCTGGCGCCCCTGCGCGCCGGCCAACCCGACACCCTGAAGGGCTTCGGTGCCCTGGCCAAGGCCGCCATGGCCGAGGGTGCGCTGGATGCCAAGACCAAGGAGCTGATTGCCCTGGCCATCGGCGTGGCCCAGCGTTGCGATGGCTGCATCGGTTTGCATGCCAAGGCCCTGGTGCAGCTGGGTACCAGCGAACAGGAACTGCAGGAAATGCTCGGTGTGGCCGTGCTGATGGGCGGCGGTCCGTCGCTGATGTTTGCCGCCAACGCCCTGGCCGCGTTCCAGCAGTTCGAACAGGCCAAGGCTGCCTGAAGCGGTGTTCAAAGGAAAAACGCCAGCTTGCGCGTGCGTGGCAGCTGCTTGAGCTGCCACTCCGCACGCGAGGCCGCACTGCGGTCGGGATAAGCGCGGCTGGCCAGCACCCGCAACGGCGGGTGGGCACGGGTGTAGCGCGCGCCCTTGCCGGCACAGTGCACGGCAAAGCGCGCCTGGACATCGGTACTGATGCCGGCATAGAAGCTGCCATCGGCGCATTCAAGCAGGTACAGGAACCATGGGCGGACGGTACTCATCGTCCCATTATCGGCCAGCCCTTCGCCGAAGGCAGGGCCTGCGCACGCGCCGCAGCACGGCTCAGGCTGCGTCGGTGGCAGCAATGCGCGCACGACGCTGGCGCACCGCGGTGGCCAGGGTGTCCAGCACCGCCACCGAATCGTCCCAGCCAATGCAGCCATCGGTGATTGACTGGCCGTAGGTCAACGGCTGGCCTTCGATCAGATCCTGACGGCCGGCGACCAGGTGACTTTCCACCATCACCCCGACGATGCGCTGCTCGCCCGCAGCAATCTGCCCGGCGATATCGGCCACCACCGCCGGCTGGTTTTCCGGCTTCTTGCTGCTGTTGGCGTGGCTGGCATCGATCATCAGGCGCGCCGCGATGCCGGCTTTTTCCAGCACCTGGCTGGTGGCCTGCACGCTGGCCGCATCGAAGTTGGGGGTCTTGCCGCCGCGCAGGATCACATGGCAATCCGGGTTGCCCGCGGTGGAGACAATGGCGGTGCCGCCTTCCTTGGTTACCGAGAGGAAATGGTGCGGGTGCGAGGCCGCGCCGACCGCGTCGGCGGCGATCTTGATGTCGCCACCGGTGCCGTTCTTGAAGCCCACCGGGCACGACAGCCCGGAGGCCAGTTCACGGTGCACCTGACTTTCGGTGGTGCGTGCACCGATCGCGCCCCAGGCCACCAGGTCGGCGATGTACTGCGGGCTGATCACATCCAGGAACTCGACCCCGGCCGGTAGACCCATCGCGTTGATGTCACGCAGCAGGCCACGGGCAATGCGCAGGCCCTTGTTGATGTTGAAGCTGCCGTCCAGGTCCGGGTCGTTGATCAGGCCCTTCCAGCCGACCGTGGTGCGCGGCTTTTCGAAGTACACCCGCATGATGATCTCCAGCGCATCGCCGTAAGCCTCGCGCAGCGGGCGCAGGCGCTTGGCGTAGTCCATGGCCGCGACGGTGTCGTGGATCGAGCACGGGCCGATCACCACGGCCAGGCGGTCATCGCTGCCGTGCAGGATGCGGTGCAGGGCGGTACGCGCGTCGCTGACCGTCTGCGAGACCGGCTCGTCACAGGGCAGCAGGGAGATCAGGTGGGCCGGCGGGGTCAACGGTTCCATCTTGTTGATGCGCAGGTCGTCGGTGTGCGGGGGCATGCAAAACTCCAGTCAAAACGTGTTCGTGGGGGTTTGAGGCGCCAGCAGCGGCGGCATCAAAAAAGCCGCCAGCTTGCGCTGGCGGCCTTCGGGTATGCGTCTGAGGTGTTCTTCAGGGTGAGCGCAAACCTTCCTCCGCCAGTGGCTTCGGAAACCAGTACCAAAAATAAAAGCTGGCGCGGGCTGCGTTCATGGCCAATAGAGATAACACGCAATTTCCGGCGGCGCGACAGTTACAGATGCAACGCGCCGCGTGTCGGCCATGCGGGAATTCAGAAACGCCAGACCAGGCCGGCGCCGATCACCGGATACAGCGACAGGTCCACTTCCTGCTCCAGCGAGGCCCGCTCGGCCTAGAGGTCGGCAGCCAGACGCGCAGATTGACCCACAATCAGCACGCGGGCTGGCATGCTGTGGCCGCCCCTGCTGACCGGTTTTCTCGCATGACCACTCCTGACTCGCTGCTCATCGCCTGTGCCCACTGCCATTCGCGCAACCGCGTGCCGCTGCAACGGCTGGATCAGCAGCCACGCTGCGGCCGTTGCCAGCAGACGGTGTTCACCGGCACGCCGGTGGCGCTGGGCCAGGACAGCTTCGACAACCACCTGCACAGCGACCTGCCGCTGCTGGTGGACTTCTGGGCCGCCTGGTGTGGCCCCTGCCGGCAGATGGCACCGCAGTTCGAAGCGGCTGCCGGACGCATGGAGCCGCAGGTGCGGCTGGCCAAGGTCGACACCGAAGCGGCACCGGGGCTGGCCCAGCGCTATGCCATCCGCTCGATCCCGACCCTGATCCTGTTCCACCACGGCCGCGAGGTTGCCCGCCATTCCGGGGCGATGCCGATGAGCGCGATCGTGCAATGGACCGCGCAGGCCCTGGACCAGGCGTGATCAGACCTGACCAAGCGTGACCCGCAGCGCGGCCACGCGCGCTCAGCGCGTGGCCTGCGCGCTGAGCTCCCAGCCACTCTCGGTGGCCTGCAAATGCAGCTGGCTGATCTGTACGCCGGTCTGTTGCAACTGCTGCAACCAGTGCAGCAGCAGCGGTGCTTCGGCGGCACTGGCCAGCAATTGCCATTGGCCGGCGGCATCGGCCTGCGGCGCCTGCAGCTGCACGCCCTGCTGCAAGGCCAGGGCAACGGCCACTTCCGGCAGCGGCCGCGATTCCATCTGGCTGGCCGCCGCTCGCCCGGCCAGCAACGCCGGGGCCTGCTCACGCAGATGCTGGTACAGCGCGCGGGCGGCATCGGAATCAGCACGCTGGTGATCACGCCACTGCCACGCCGGTGCCCACACCCACTGCCACAAGGCCGCAGTCAGCAGGGCCACGCCCAGCACCCGCAAGGCCCGTTGTTCACGCGGCTGGCGTGCCTGCCAGGCCTGCTTGATTGACGCCATGGCCTGATTCATTGCGCGGCCTCCGCCTGTACCTGCATTGGCCAACCTTCGGCCGACACCCCCGCACGCAGCCCGGCCTGCTGCAACTGCGCGGCAATGTCCTGTGCATTGCCGGCAAAGCCGGCTTCCGGGGTAAGCAGCAACTGCCCGGCCGCACTGCGGTATTCCAGCCCCTGCAAGGGCAGACGCACCTGGCCATCAATGCGCTGCAACAGCGCAATCACATCATTGCTGGCCATCTGCCCGGCACGCAGGCTGTTGAACTGCTGGCGCAGGTCCACCACCCGTTGCCCGGCAGACACACTGTCAAACAAAGCCAGGTTGGCCTGCTCGTACATCCCGGCCTGCTTGGCATACAGCGCGCCCTGCACCAGCACACTGCCCAGGTGCAGCAACAGCGCCGCCGCCACGGCGTAGCCCAGCGGCTGCCAACGCACACCGCTGTTCTTGCGGCGCTGTGCGAACGGCCCCTGGGCCAGATCGACCTGGCCTGCCCGTGCGGCCATCAGCAAGGGCAACAACGGCTCGGTCAACACCGCCGGCAAGGCATCGGCCGTTGCCGGCAACGCCGCTGCAGACGACAGCTCCAGCTCAGGGGCGGGGACCGTACTGTCCAGCCAACAGACCGGCTCGACCAAGCCGGCCTGTACCTGCGGCCACTGTTCCGGGGCAAAGGCCATGCGCAGGCCCTGGTCATCGGCCAGCAGGCAGCGCCCGGGCAGATGCACCCCGCGCAGGCCCTGCCCCGGCAGCAGGTCGGCATCGACATGGATGGCCTGGATCTGCAACCCGGCCTCACCGAGCTGGCGGCACCAACCGCCAAGCAGCGCCCGGTCGATGGCCGCGACCAGCCAGCGGCCATCGGCCAGGGGCTGCCCGGCCGCCAAGTGCACGCTCTCCAGCGATTGCCCCAGATACGGCTCCACCGCAAAGGCCAGCGCCTGCTGCTGCAGGCCACGACGGGCACGCGGCAGACGCGGGGCATGGAAGGACACCTGCTCCTGGGCCAGCACCAGCACCGTCGGGCGGTTGCCCAGGTGGCTCAACGCGGCGGCCAGGCCCAGGGTGTGGCAGCCTCCGGCATCCAGGCACTGCACCACCAGCTCATCGGGCAGGTGTGCCGGCATATCCGGGGGCAACAGCAGGGCTGCCGGCGCGCTTGTTCGTTTCATCGGATTTCCTCGATCGCCATCAACGGCCGCAGCTGCCGGCTGCTCACCCGCCAGCGCCCGGCATCATCGACCACGATGCTGGACAGCTGCAGGGCGCCATCGGCCCAGTGCACACGGCTGTGTATCTCAAATGCCTGCCCGGCCACCCGCAGGCCATCGGCGCCCACGCGGTGACGGGCCAGCAGCGGTTGCGCCACGAACGCATCGACACTGGGGTAGCCGGTTAGCGGCCGCGCCTGCAGCAACTGCCGGCCACCACCTGCACCCAGGCCATCGGCCAGGCTGGCAAGTACCGGCGCCGATGCCTGATTCACGTTCAGCCCGATGGCCGCAGGCAAGGCGCTGACATGCGGCTGGAGGCGTGCATAGGCTGGTGCATCCACGCCCGGCAGGCTGCGCAATTCGCTCACATCGGCCAGCGGGCCCGGGCCGGCCAGGCGCGGCTGACCCTGCATCTGTGCCGGCAGGGCAGTGGGATCGAGCCTTGCCACGACCACCCAGGCCAGCTCGGCGGGCAGGTCCAGCAGGGGCAGCAGGCGCTGCAAACGGGCCAGCCCGGCTGCATCGACCTGGCCCGGAGCAGTGACCAGGGCATTGAGGTTGAGCCGGGCCGACAGATCGTCGACCTGGATCTCCAGCCGCATTGGTCCCTGCTGCAGCGCGCGCGGCAACGCGGCAGCGGGTTGTCCGGAATACCGCGGCGCCGACAGCACGGCCAGCGCCCTGGCCTCGCCCTCCAGCGCCAGTTGCCAGGCCTGACGATGCGCACGCTGCTGCACCTGTGACTGGATCTGCAGCTGCTGGCTGCTGATCAGGGCCATGCACACGGCCACGGCCACGGCCAGGATCAGCAGCACCATTACCAGGGCCACGCCGCCCTGCCGCTGCCGGCTCATCGGGTACCTCCACTGCCACCGTCGGGCAGGCGCAGCACCCGCCGCAGGACGCCATGGCGTGGATGGCTGAACTGTATTTCCACCGCCCGTGGCAACGGCGCCGGATTGCCCGCCGGCCAGACCGGCAGCCAGTTGCCACGCCCATCCAGGTAACGCCACTGCACCTGACTGACCGTGCCCAGCATCTGTTGCGGATAGAGAACATCGGCAGCGCTGCGCTCCAGAGCCATCCATATCCCGCGCTGCAGGCCCTTGTCATCGAACCACCAGCGCACCCGCTGCAGGTTCGAACGCGATTGCTGCAAGGGGTTGTCCCACCCGGCACGGGTGAACTGCAGGCCGCTGCCATCAGCCAGGCTGAGCAGGGCCGGTTCGACATGGCCATCAGCTAGTTGCACAGGGCGCACGATGGCCTGCTCCAGGTCACTTTCCAGCAGGGCCATGGCACGGGCAAGCTGTTGCCGCTGCTGGGCATGCTCCTGGCCTTGCCGGCGCACGTCCAGGGCCGTGGTGAGCAGGCGCTGACCAGCCAAGGCAATCAGGGCAAACATCGCCAGCGCCACCAGCAGCTCGATCAGGGTCATGCCCTGCTGCCGTGTCATCGTGCCACCACCACGCCTGAGCGGCTCTGCAGCGGTGCGTGCTCGCCCACCAGGCCCACCCGCACGGTCACTGGATGGATACCCTCGGCGGCCTGGGCGGATGGCCCGGTCTCACGCCGCAGCCACCAGTGCAGACCACCGTAGTGCACGCTCTGGGCCTGGCTGTCGCTGACCGGCACCTGCTCGGTGAGCTGCATTTCGGTCAGGATGTTGTCGGCCAGCCAACCGGCCAGCAATTGCTGCTCCATGCGTACAGCGTTGTGCTGGTAGCGCTGAACGCTGGCATAGACCATGGTCGCCACGCTGGTCAGTACCAGCAGCGCCACCAACACCTCGATCAGGGTGAAGCCGGCCACCACCTGGCGGCTCATGGTGCGACCTCCAGCAGCGGCAG
>JBJEWP010000038.1:0-2240 GCA_051885115.1 Stenotrophomonas sp.
CCGCTGCTGGTCACCAGGGCAGTACGCCCAGCGCCTTCCTCGACGTGCGACGTGCGCCCCGTCATCGACAGCGCATCTGGTACACACTGTGGCCTTACCCGCAGCAAGGACATCCACATGCGTGCTTCCCTGTTTTCCGCCCTGCCCCTGTGCGCCGCCATGACCGCCTGCGCCACCCCCGGCAGCGGCGACCCCAACGAGATCCCCCCGGCCATCCAGGCCGATGGCGGTAATTACAACTGCGAAAATGCCGACCTGACCGAATTTGTCGGCAAGACCGGCAGCACCGATGTCTACGAGCAGGCACGCATCAAGGCCAATGCGCGCCATGTGCGGGTGGTCAAGCCGGGCATGGCCGTGACCATGGATTACCGCATCGACCGCCTGACTGTGATGCTCGACGACAGCGGCAAGATCGAATCGATCAGCTGCGGTTGATTGCCCCGGGGCGTTGGCCGGCAACGCCCCGCAGTCAGCCTGTGACGGCTGCAACGCCCGCCACAGGCTGATTCGGCACCGGGTGGGGCGATGAAACTTGCACCCGCAACCTATGTTGCAGCGCGCAAAAAGCTGTGCTTTAGTCGGGCTTCCGGGCCCAGCGATCCGCACAACAAGCGACCCGCCAGGCATCCGGCCCCCTGTTGGACGGATCGAGGCACACATGTCGCATCGCAACTGTAGTGGGCTTTACAACGCAAACGACGAACGCGATGCCTGCGGTTTCGGCATGGTCGTGCAACTGGATGACCACCCTTCACGGATGCTGGTGGATACCGCCATTGGCGCCCTGTCGCGGATGACCCACCGCGGTGGCGTGGCCGCCGACGGCCTGACCGGCGATGGCTGCGGCCTGCTGATCCGCAAACCTGACGTGTTCCTGCGCAACTGCGCTGGCGATGCCGGCATCGTGCTGCGTACCCACTTCGCCGCCGGCAACATCTTCCTGCCGCGTGACCCTGACGCGGCTGCACAGTGCCGCCAGGTGCTGGCCGAAGAGCTGCAGCAGACCGGGGCCGAACCGGCCGGTTGGCGCGAACTGCCCACCGACGACAGCGTCTGCGGCGCACTGGCCCGCGACACCCTGCCCGGCATCAGCCAGTTGTTCGTCAACGCCGGTGTCGGCCAGAACGAGGACGACTTCGCCCTGGCCCTGTTCCTGGCCCGCCGCCGCGCCGAACAGCGCCTGCGCGCACATACCGATTTCTACGTCACCTCGCTGGCACCCAACACCATCAGCTACAAGGGCATGGTGCTGCCGGACAAGCTGGCCACCTTCTACCCGGACCTGCAGCGCAGCGACCTGGCCGCCAGCGCGATCCTGTTCCATCAGCGCTTCTCCACCAACACCCTGCCGCGCTGGCCGCTGGCCCACCCGTTCCGCATGCTCGCCCACAACGGCGAGATCAACACCATCGAGGGCAACCGCCGCTGGGCCCAGGCGCGCAGCAAGGTGTGGAAGACCCCGCGTTTTGACATCGCCGAGTTTGACCCGGTGATCTCCATGCATGGCTCGGATTCGCAAAGCGCCGACAACATGCTCGAGCTGCTGGTGGCCGGTGGCATGGAGCTGATCCAGGCCCTGCGCATCCTGGTGCCGCCGGCGACCCAGTCGCTGGAGTACAAGGACGCCGACCTGGCCGCGTTCTACGAGTTCTACGGCCTCAATTCCGAACCCTGGGACGGCCCGGCCGGGATCGTGGCCTGTGATGGCCGCTATGCCGCCTGCACGGTGGACCGCAACGGCCTGCGCCCGGCGCGCTGGCTGCTGACCTCCGACCGCCATTTCCTGGTGGCCTCCGAGGCCGGTGTGTGGGAAGTGCCGACCGAACGGGTGATCCGCAAGGGCAAGCTCGGCCCGGGCGAGATGATGGCCATCGACCTCAAGCGCGGCGAGCTGCTCGACACCGATGCCATTGACCGCATCAACCGTGCACGTGCGCCCTACAAGCAATGGCTGCACAACGGCGTGACCTGGCTGCAGACCGAGCTGATCGACCCGTCGCTGGTGGAGGAACCCTTCGACGAGGCCACCCTGCGCAGCTACCACAAGCTGTTCCAGCTCAGCACCGAAGAAGTGGAGCAGGTGCTGCGGCCGCTGGCCGAAACCGAGCAGGAAGCCACCGGCTCGATGGGCGATGACACGCCGATGGCCGTGCTCAGCCGTCAGGACCGTTCGCTCTACGACTACTTCCGCCAGGCCTTTGCCCAGGTCACCAATCCGCCTATCGACCCGCTGCGCG
>JBJEWP010000039.1:0-2230 GCA_051885115.1 Stenotrophomonas sp.
GCCGACAAGGACCTGACCCTGACCGCCCCGACCTCCACCGCCGTGGCCGGCCTGAGCGGCGGCGACCTGGCCGGCCTGGCGGGCGGCACTGCCGCTGCCGGTGATGATGCCTCGGTCAAGAACGTCTCCATCACCACCGTGGAAGGTGCACAGAAGGCCATGTCGATCATCGACAAGGCCCTGGGTTCGGTGAACTCGGCCCGCGCCGAGATGGGCGCGATCCAGAACCGCTTCTCCTCCACCATCGCCAACCTGTCCACCACCTCGGAAAACCTGTCGGCCTCGCGCTCGCGCATCCGTGACACCGACTACGCCAAGGAAACCGCCGAGCTGACCCGCACCCAGATCCTGCAGCAGGCCGGTACCGCCATGCTGGCCCAGGCCAACAGCTCCACCCAGAGCGTGCTCAGCCTGCTGGGCTGATCACCGCCTGCTGCAACACGGTGCAGCCCACTCCCCTGCGGAGATGGGCCACACAGCGAAGGCCCCGCATTGCGGGGCCTTTTCATTGCCACCCGGTGCTGGCGCTGAGCGGCACGCGTGCACTCCGGCCGTGACAACGACCACGCTTTGCCGATTCAGCTTTTTCTGGACAAAAAACCCTCAAGCCTTTGCGTGAAGACGCCGATATCCCAAGTACACCGGCACGCATGGGCTGTACTGGCCGGCCACATCGCACCTTCATCGACACCGTCAAGGAACATTGCAATGGCACAGGTCATCAACACCAACGTCATGTCGCTCAACGCCCAGCGCAACCTCAACAACTCAGGCACCAGCCTGGCCACCTCGATCCAGCGCCTGTCCTCGGGCATGCGCATCAACTCGGCCAAGGACGATGCCGCCGGCCTGGCCATCTCCGAGCGCTTCACCACCCAGATCCGCGGCCTGGACGTGGCCACCCGCAATGCCAATGACGGCATCTCGCTGGCCCAGACCGCCGAAGGCGCGATGGTGGAAATCTCCAACAACCTGCAGCGCGTCCGTGAGCTGGCGGTGCAGTCGGCCAATGCCACCAACTCGGCCAGCGACCGCAAGGCGCTGGATGCCGAAGTCAAGCAGCTCACCGCCGAGATCGACCGCGTCGCCCGCCAGACCAACTTCAACGGCACCTCGCTGCTGGATGGCAGCTTCGCCGGTTCGCTGTTCCAGGTCGGTGCCGATGCCGGCCAGACCATTGGCATCAACGCGATCACCAATGCACGCACCACCGCCCTGGGCGGGGTCAAGTTCGACAGTGCCACCTTCACCATTGCCGCCCCGGGCACCAACCCGACCGCCGATGTCAGCATCACCGCAATGACGGTCAAGGGCGCCGATGGCGTGGTGCATACCCTGGACCCGATCAAGGTCGCCCCGGGCAGCGATGCTGCCGCCACCCAGAAGGCGGTCACCCAGGCGGTGGTCAATGCCTACAACGCCAAGATGGACCAGACCGGCGTGTATGCCGAGGTCGATGCCACCACCGCCGGCAAGATCAACCTGGTCTCGGTCAAGAACAGCGTCAACGACAGCGGCACCTTCAATGCCATCACCCTGGGCATGGGCACACCGACCAACATCACCCTGCCCACGGCCCCCACCCCCACCACGGCCGCCGCCGGTGCATCACTGGCGCAGAAGTTCGTCAGCGACCTGGACGTAACCAGCGTGTCCGGCTCGCAGCAGGCCCTGTCCATCGTGGACAAGGCCCTGACCGCGGTGAACTCGGCCCGCGCCGAGATGGGCGCGATCCAGAACCGCTTCTCCTCCACCATCGCCAACCTGTCCACCACCTCGGAAAACCTGTCGGCCTCGCGCTCGCGCATCCGTGACACCGACTACGCCAAGGAAACCGCCGAGCTGACCCGCACCCAGATCCTGCAGCAGGCCGGTACCGCCATGCTGGCCCAGGCCAACAGCTCCAGCCAGAACGTGCTCAGCCTGCTCGGCTGATCCTTCACTGCGGCCGATGGCCGCACAGCCCTGGACCAACCCCGCCCCGGCGGGGTTGTTCTTTTGCTGTGCCGGCAGCGGGCCAGCACAGCCGTTGTGCATCCAACCCTAAAGTCACGCCGGCTTCACCCGATAACCAAGGGGAGCGCGGCGTCAAGGCATCACATTCGCCCACACCGGCCGCTCTGACGAACGCCTATTGACCGTTAGACACGAGGACCGCCGACCATGGCACAAGTAATCAACACCAACGTGATGTCGCTGAAT
The DNA here is from genome assembly GCA_051885115.1 of Stenotrophomonas sp. Classification (GTDB taxonomy): domain Bacteria; phylum Pseudomonadota; class Gammaproteobacteria; order Xanthomonadales; family Xanthomonadaceae; genus Stenotrophomonas. The sequence goes on from JBJEWP010000039.1 coordinate 2,203, forward strand.
GCCCAGCGCAACCTGAACACCAGCTCGA
>JBJEWP010000040.1:0-18336 GCA_051885115.1 Stenotrophomonas sp.
AGCGCATCATCCGCACCATCTATTCCAGCCCGTCCACCCACGGTGCCGCGCTGGTTGCCGGGGTGCTGGGTTCAAGCGAACTGCGCGCGCTGTGGGAAGACGAACTGGGCCAGATGCGCACCCGCATCCAGGACCTGCGTTCGGGCCTGGTCAACCAGCTGGCGGCCCTCGGCGCTCCGGAGTTCAACTTCATCCAGCAGCAGGCCGGCATGTTCTCCTACTCCGGTCTGAGCCGTGAGCAGGTGGAAAAACTGCGCCAGGACTACGGCATCTATGCCGTGGGCACCGGCCGCATCTGCGTGGCTGCGCTGAGCAGCAAGAGCCTGGATTACGTGGCCAAGGCCGTGTACGAGGTCAGCCGCGGCTGATCCAGCCACGCGCAACGCACTGAACCAAAGCCCCGGGCAGGAAACTCCCCGGGGCTTTGTGTCTTTGAGCACCTCGTAAAGGGGCTGGCGAGGGGCGACAATATGCGCCTCCTTTCCGCTGAAGGTAGCCCTTCCGATGTCCCGTACCTCGCTGACCCGTTTCCTGGTCGAGGAGCAGCAAGCCGGCCGCATCAGCGCCGACCTGCGCCAGCTCATCGCCATTGTTGCCCGCGCCTGCAACCTGATCTCCATCACCGTCGGCAAGGGTGCGCTGGGCGGCGTGCTCGGTGACGCCGGCACCGGCAACATCCAGGGCGAGGCGCAGAAGAAGCTGGATGTGATCTCCAATGACATCCTGCTCGAAGCCAACGCCTGGGGCGGCCACCTGGCCGCCTGCGCCTCGGAGGAAATGGACCACTCCACACCGATGCCGGCCGAATACCCGCACGGTGATTTCCTGCTGCTGTTCGATCCGCTGGACGGCAGCTCCAACATCGATGTGAACGTGTCGGTGGGCACCATCTTTTCGGTGCTGCGCAAGCCGGCCGGGGTTACCGAGCCGGGCGACGAGCACTTCCTGCAGCCGGGCACCGCCCAGGTGGCCGCCGGATATGCCGTCTATGGCCCGCAGACCACCCTGGTGCTGACCGTCGGCCACGGCACCCATGCCTTCACCCTGGACCGTGAGAGCGGCACCTTCCTGATGACCACGCGGAACATGCGCATTCCCGAGGACACCAAGGAATTTGCCATCAACATGTCCAACCAGCGGCACTGGGAACCGGCCATGCAGACCTACGTGGAGGACCTGCTGGCCGGCACCACCGGCGTGCGCGGCAAGGACTTCAACATGCGCTGGATCGCCTCGATGGTGGCCGATGTGCACCGCATCCTGACCCGCGGCGGCATCTTCATCTACCCCTGGGACAAGAAGGACCCGTCCAAGCCGGGCAAGCTGCGCCTGATGTACGAGGCCAACCCGATGGGCTTTCTGGTCGAGCAGGCCGGCGGTGCCGCCACCGACGGCCGCGAACGCATCCTGGAGATCGAACCGACCGCCCTGCACCAGCGCGTGCCGGTGTTCCTTGGCAGCAAGAACGAAGTGGCCGAGGCCACCCGTTACCACCGCAATGCGGACCAGGCCGAATAAGCCTCTTCCACATGGTTATCCACAGGCAGGGCAGCTTTGGCTGCCCTGCCTGCTTTGGCCAAACCCATTGCCGCACAAGGGCTTGGCCGGTTTTTCTGCGTGAAACATGTTCAGGTTCCACGACAACACAATGCGGCGCACAAAGTTGTCCACAATTGTTTCGGCCGCTGTCAAGTCTTGTCATGACACTGCTAGGCTTGGGCCATGAGCGATTTCATCGAAGTGATCGACAACGCCGTGGACCCGGCCACCTGCGCCGCCATCGTGGCCCAGATGCAGCAATCCCAAGGCCTGCGCCCTGGTGAGGTGGGTGGCGGGGTGTTCCCCGAGCTCAAACACAGCCGTGACCTGCGCCTGGCCGGGCAGCCGGAATGGGCCCGGGCCAATGCCGCCATCCAGCAGGCGGTATTCGCTGGCCTGCAAGGTTATCTACGCACTTATCCACAGGCGCTGATCTCGCCGCTGATGTTGCAGGTGCCCACCGATCAGGGCCAACGGCGGCTCACCGCCGAGCACGTGCGCGAAATGGACTCCCCGGCCCTGGGCCAGCTGGCACAGACCTGCTTCCGCCCCGGTGCAGTGAACCTGCAGTGGTACCGCGCCGACGAAGGCGGCTACCCGTACTGGCACTGCGAGCTGTTCCCGCGCGATGCCCAGTGCGAGACCCTGCACCGCCATCTGCTGTGGACGCTCTACCTCAATGACGATTTCGCCGAGGGTGAAACCGAGTTTCTGTTCCAGCAGCGCAAGATCGCCCCGCGTACCGGCAGCCTGCTGATCGCCCCCACCGCCTTTACCCACACCCATCGCGGCAACCGCCCGCAGGGCGGGGACAAGTTCATTGCCACCAGCTGGATCCTGTTCCAGCGCGCCGAAGCGCTCTACGCCGGCTGATTGCGGTGTTTTTGTGCCTTGGCCTGTGGGCAACACACTACCTTCACACAGGGTTATCCACAGGAAGCCGGCAACCGCTCAAAACAACTCACCCTGGGCCGATGGGGGCCGTGGCGCGGCCGGAGGCACAAAACGGCTGCAGTCCAACGCCTGCCACTGCTGGGCACTGGCGGCATAGCCCAGGCGCTGGCAAGCCAGCCTGAAGCGCCGGGCCAGCAGCTGCGCATACACACCCTGCCCGCGCATGCGCTGGCCGAACGCACTGTCGTAATCCTTGCCACCACGCAGCTGCTGCACGGTGCTCATCACATGGGCAGCGCGCTGCGGGTAGTGGGCATCCAGCCAGTCACGGAACAACGGCGCCACCTCGTGCGGCAGGCGCAGCAGCACATAGCCGGCGCGCCGGGCACCGGCCGCGTGTGCCGCCTCCAGCACCGCTTCCAGTTCGGCATCGTTGATCCACGGAATCACCGGGGCCACCATCACCGAGACCGGAATCCCCGCCGCTGCCAGCCGCTGGATCGTGCGCAGGCGTGCGTGGGGAGCGGCCGCCCGCGGCTCCAGCCTGGCCGACAGCTGCGCATCCAGGGTGGTCACCGACAACGCCACACTGACCAGGTTGTCGGTGGCCATGTCGGCGAGCAGGTCGATGTCGCGCTCGATCAGCGCGTTCTTGGTGATCAGGCTGACCGGGTGGCGGCAGTCATGCAGCAGCTGCAGGCACTGGCGGGTGATCTGCAACCGCCGCTCCACCGGCTGCCAGGCATCGGTGTTGATGCCCAGCGCAATTGGCTCAGGGCGGTAACCCGGGCGCGACAGCGCATGTCGCAGACGCTCGGCGGCATTGGTCTTGGCAAAGATCTGCGTCTCGAAGTCCAGCCCGGGCGAGAGGTTCAGGTAGGCATGGCTGGGCCGGGCAAAGCAGTACGAGCAGCCATGCTCGCAGCCCCGGTAGGGGTTGAGCGAGACATCAAAACCCACATCCGGCGAGTTGTTGCGGCTGAGGATGCTGCGCGCGGTTTCCTCGTGCACCTGGGTACGCAGGCGCGGCGCGGCAAACTCCTCGCGCTCATCGGTGCACCAGCCATCATCCTCGGCTTGCGTGGTGGTGGTTTCAAAACGCCCGGCCAGCCGTGAGTGGCTGCCGCGTCCCTTGATCGGCCCGTTGCTGTGCATCGGCACAGCATGCCGCCAATGCGTCGCATACGCTGCGCCGGTGGTTCAGCATCACTGCCGATACCGCTGCACCACCAGCGCACAGCGGCGGGGCAGGCAGCGGCCGGCTTTACGTCAAATGCCCGCCGGACTGCCTAGAATCGGCCCATGATCACATCGCTGAAGACTGCCGGGGACTGGTTCACCAGCATTCCCCACCTGGCCAGCGTGGCTCTGGCCCTGTACCTGGTCTACCTGGTCTGGCTGGCCTGCTACATCGTGCTGCAAAAGCGCGAACCTGTAGCCACCCTGAGCTGGATCCTGTGCCTGGCCGCCCTGCCCTATGCCGGTTTGTTGATCTATTACCTGCTCGGCCCGCAGAAGATCCGCCGGCAGAACATCCGCCGTGGCCGCCACCGCGATGACATGAGCAGCTACCGCGCGGTGTGCCCGGTGGATGACAACGCCAGCGAGCTGTCCAAGGTGGCCCAGTCCACCACCGGCCTGCCCCCCAGCACGGCCACCTCCCTGCACTGGCTGGTCGATGGCGGCAATGCCTATCCGGCGATCCTGGAAGCGGTACGCCAGGCCCGCCACCACATCCACCTGATGTACTACATCTACACCCCGGAGCAGACCGGTACCGCGCTGCGCGATGCGCTGATCGAACGCGCCCGCGCCGGGGTGCAGGTGCGGCTGTTGATCGATGCCATCGGCTCGAGCAAGGTACGCAAGGCCTTCCTGCAGCCCCTGCGTGATGCCGGTGCCGAAGTGTTCTGGTTCCACCCCAGCCAGCTGCTGCGCCCGTTCAAGCGGCCGTGGATGAACCTGCGCACCCACCGCAAGCTGGTCATTGTCGATGGCCAGGTCGCCTTCACCGGCGGCATCAACATCACCGACGAGCAGGACGAGCGCATCCGCGAAGATGCCTACCGCGACCTGCACATGCGGGTGGAAGGCAAGGTCGTGCACAGCCTGCAGCTGGTCTTCGTCGAGGACTGGCTGTATGCCAGCGGCCAGGCCCATCAGGTGTTCGAACCCGACCGGCTGTGGCCGTCCATGCCCCCGCCACCACCCCACAGCATCCAGGCCCAGGTGCTGATCTCCGGGCCGGATTCGGGCTGGGAAACCATCCACCGCCTGCATGTGGCCGCCATCCAGGAAGCCCGTCGCCGGGTCTGGCTGGTCACTCCTTATTTTGTGCCCGGCGAGGCTGCGCGCATGGCCCTGACCTCGGCCGCACTGGGCGGGCTGGATACCCGCCTGCTGGTGCCCAAGCGCAGTGACTCGCTGCTGGTCACCCTGGCCGCCCGTTCCTATTTCGACGAGCTGCTCGCCGCCGGCGTGCGCATCTACGAATACGGCCCGCGCATGCTGCACACCAAGGCCTTCATAGCCGATGACCACCTGAGCATCGTCGGCAGCGCCAACTTCGACCACCGCAGCTTCCGGCTGAATTTCGAGCTGTCGATGATGATCCGCGACAAGGCCACCACCGCCGAACTGGAGCAGCTGCTGCAGGCCGAATTCGCCCGTGCGGTGGAGGTCACCCCGGCCCGCCAGCGCTCACTGTGGCGCGACCGCCTGCCCGAAGGCTTTGCCCGCCTGGCCTCGCCGCTGCTGTAAGCCTGTTGCCCACCGTGTGGGGCGATACACTGGCCACTCACTTCGGGAGGCTGCGTATGCACTGGTTGCTGTTGCTCACTGCCCTGGCTGGCTTTGCCCTTGCCCTGCTGGCCAGCAGCGCCACGCTGCTCAGTGCCGGCCTGCTGCTCAGCCTGCTGGCCACTCTGGCCTGGAGCCGTTGTCTGGCCGGCGGTAGCCGCCCGGCCGGCCCCGCCGCCCTGCTCGATCTTGACTACATCCAACGCCTGAACCAGGAGAACTGAGCCATGGACAGCCACCGCCGCACCGCCTTGAGTGTGAACGTCAACAAGATCGCGGTGCTGCGCAACTCTCGCGGCGGCAACGAACCGGACGTGCTGCGTGCCGCCCGTACCTGCCTGCAGGCCGGTGCCCACGGCATCACCGTGCACCCACGGCCTGACGCCCGCCACATCCGCGCCGACGACGTGCTTGCCCTGGATGCCCTGTGCCGGCAGCACAAGGTGGAGCTGAACATCGAAGGCAACCCGTTTGCCGCCCCGCGCATCGGCTACCCCGGCTTGCTGGCGCTGTGCCAGACCACCCGCCCGGCGCAGGTCACCCTCGTGCCCGATGGCGATGGCCAACTCACCTCCGACCATGGCTTCGATTTCAGCCAGGGCCTGCAGCAGCTGGCCGAGCTGATCGCCAGCTTCAAGGCCATCGGCAGCCGGGTCAGCCTGTTTGTCGATGCCGACAACCCGCTGCTGGAGCAGGCCGCCGCCATCGGTGCCGACCGCATCGAGCTGTACACCGGCCCGTATGCCGCCGCTGATGATGTCGACGCCAGCCTGGCCCTGTTTGCCGCCGCGGCCCACCGCGCCGCGGCGGCCGGCCTGGGCATCAATGCCGGCCACGACCTGTCCCAGTACAACCTCACCCGCTTCCTGCAGCAGGTACCCGGGGTACAGGAAGTTTCTATCGGCCATGCGTTGATCAGCGAAGCGTTGTATGACGGCCTGGATGCCACGGTGAAGGCCTACCTCGCCGCGATCGACGCCGCCGGCTGACTGCACCGCACTGTGCCCGCGCTGCCCTGGCCAGCGCGGGCCCGTTGGCGCCCTGCATTGCCCTGGGCCTGGCCAGCATCGTTGTATGGTCATCCGCCAGTGGTCTGCGGCCACTAGCCCCCGCCTTCTCGCGCGCACCCCAGCCCCAAGCTCCAAGCCGCCCTTGGCCCTTGCTGAGCCCGCGCGCGTTGCTGGGATTCCTGTGGCATTTCCGGCCCAACTGGCCCCTGCGTGCTTACACCCGTATACCGCGCCGGTCGGCAGCTCGATCACAGCGTGGCCCCTCGGTACACGGGTGCATATCGGTCCAGCCCTGAGTCTGGCCTCTGCACAAGGCCAGCGCGGCCCACAGCTCCGAAGTGGCCACCTGCCATTCCTGGCTTGGTCAGCCCACTTGTTGCCAAGAGCTGGCATATCCACCGCCAGCAGCAGCCACGATCACAGCGCCGGCCCTGCTGCTGTCATCCATATCCGACCATGCCCGGCCCCGCGCTCAACGTCACCTGCCAACGCGGTCAGCGCTTGTCAGGACCCGGGGGTGCCGCTTGGCAGTCGCACAAAAAATGCCCCCGCTTTTGGCGGGGGCATTCCAGTCGCGTCATGACTGAGGTCTTGCGATACAGCGAGTCTTACTGGACGAAGGCAATCTTCTTCATCTGAGCATTCTTCGCAGCCGCCATGACCTTGGCCGTCAGCTCATATTCCGAATCGGGGTTGATGTCGATGCGGAGTTCGGGCTGGTTGGTCGGGTCACGCTGCACTTCCTGCTCCATGCGTTCCTGCAACTCGGCCACAGCCACCGGCGAGTTGTTCCAGGTGACCTGGTTGCTGGCGTCGATACGGATATCGATCGGCGGCGGCGGTTCCTGGGTGACCGGCGGCGGGTTGAGCACCCGCTGCGGCAGGTCCACGGCGATCGGGTAGGTCATGACCGGCGCGGTAACAATGAAGATGATCAGCAGCACCAGCATCACGTCGACCAGCGGCGTGACGTTGATGTCGGCCATTGGCCCCTTGCTTCCGGAACTGAATGCCATGGCTTACTGCCCCTGTTCTTTCGTTGCGACGAAGCCGATGTCGAGCATGCCCTGACCCTGTGCGATCTTGGCAACTTCATTGATGACACGCATCTTGGTGGTGCGGTCACCGCGCAGGTTCAGCGGCGGCTGCGGGGTCTTCTGAGCTTCGGTCGCGAAACGAGCCTCCATGGACTCCTTCGTGATCGGCTCATCGTTCCAGTAAAGCGACCCGTCTTCGGTCACCGCGATGGTGATCGGGTTGGTGCGCTTTTCCGCTGCTTCCGGATCCTGGATCAAGTTGGCCTGCGGCAGGTCAACCTGAACCTTGTGCGACATCATGGGTGCCGTGATGATGAAGATGATCAGCAGCACCAACATCACGTCCACCAGGGGCGTGACGTTGATGTCGGCCATCGGGCCGGCGCTGTTTCCATTACTGAAGGCCATAACCGGCTCCGTCTATTCGTTGCTTGGACTGGATCTTCGTTACAGGCTTAGCGCACGCGCGAGCCGGTGGCGAAGAAGTCGTGCAGGTCGTGGGCGAACGAGTCGAACTTGCCGACAACGGCATTGTTCATCTTCGAGAAGAAGTTGAAGGCGAACACGGCCGGGATGGCGACGAACAGACCGATGGCGGTCATGATCAGGGCTTCACCCACCGGGCCGGCAACGGCGTCGATGGAGGCCGAACCGGTAGCACCGATCTTGATCAGGGCGCCGTAGATGCCCCACACGGTACCCAGCAGGCCGACGAACGGAGCGGTTGCACCGACGGTGGCCAGCAGGATCATGCCGCCCTGGATGCGGTCGTTCTCGCGGACAACAGCCTGGCGCAGGGCGCGGTCGACGAACTCCGAACGGCTCAGGCCATCGGCACTTTCAACGCGCGAGTGATGGGCAGCCGCCTGGGCAGCGTCCAGGGCAATCTTGGAAAACGGCTCGGAAGCCGGTTCTTCTTCCATGGCGCTGATGGCGGCCTGGGCGTTCGGGGCATCCCAGAACTTGGCCGGCACGCGGTTCGAGGCAGCCTTCAGGCGCGAGGAACGGAAGATGTTGATGACAGTCCAGTACCAGGACGCGGCCGACATGAAGACCAGGGTCAGAAGAACAATCCAGGAGACAGCGAACTCACCCGGCTTGCTGACCATTTCGGCCATCATGTGTTCGAAGCCCATCTGCGAGAGAGCATTGGCTCCGCCAGCAGCGGCGATGAAGGTTTCCTGCAGCATGACGCTTACCTTTTCAAGAGTTGGTGTTGATGGGTATTACGTGATCGCCGGCGGCGGGAGTTGCCACCATTGACCGTTTTAGTTCAGAGCAAAGTTGACCGGAACGCGAACGCGACCAGCGGCCTTCTGTCCATTGACAACAGAAGCATTGAACTTCCACTTGCGTGCCGCTTCCATTGCAGCACGGTCGAGGTCGCGGTTACGGCTGGACCGTTCGACCGACACATTGGTGACGTTGCCGTTGGCGTCGACATCAATGATCAGGATCACCTCGCCCTGGATACCAGCGCGGAAGGCGGCCGGCGGATAGCGCGGCGGGTTCATCGCCTTGGACGAGATGTCCACGCTGGCACCGATGTCAGTCTGCGGTGCCGGCGGTGCCGGCGGTTCCGGCGGGGTAACGATATCGGTGGCACGCGGCTCCGGGATATCGACCACCGGGGCCTGCGGCGGTGGCGGAATCGGCGACGGCTTCGGCGGTGCCAGGTTCTTCACCGGCGGCGGCGGAATGTCTTCCGGCGGCGGCGGCGGCGGCGGCGGCGGCGGCGGCGGCGGGGCATCCACCAGCGTCACCATCACGGTGCGTTCTTTTTCAGCAGCGGCCTTGGGAGCCACAGCCGGGATCAGCAGCAGCATCAGTGCGGCCAGATGCAGTGCAATTACGAAAGCGTAGCCGACAATTCGAGGCCAGCTCAGGCCTTTGTCAGCGGCTGTTTCGTGCCTGTTGAATACCAGTTGTTCCGTCATGCGCCTAAGAGCTCATTGTTGGGGCCGGGGCTGCACTTGTGCAGCCCCAGGTTCAGCGGTGCATGACACCGCACGAACCTCCAAGCTTATACCAATCCTGAGTACCTGCGCACACTTGTAGCAGGCATTCAGGCGTTATTCCTACTTACTTCAGGTTGATGATTTTCTGTGCATCTTCCGGCTTGCGCAGCCCACCCTTGGCCAGTGCCTGGCGTGCGGCTTCGCGTGCTTCCGGTAGCCGGCCTTCGCCGTGCAGGACACGTGCCAGGTTCAGGTAGGTCTCACCGTTGGGCGAAAGCGGAGCAGCCTTCTGCCAGGCGTCAATTGCCTGCGGGATGCGGTCGGTGAAGTAGTAGGACTGGGCCAGTGCAAGGTAGACCTGGTGGTCTTCCTTCAGCACGCCCTTGGTCAAGCCTTCGTTGATGACCTCGATGACCTTGTTTTCGGCGTTTTCGGTGTTGGCGTAGATCGAGTACAGCTGACGGTACTCACGCTCTTCGGTCAACTGGCCGGCCGCACGCAGCGTTTCCATCACCGCAGCTGCCTGGTCCATCTGGTCGGTCTGCATGTACATGCTGGCCAGGTTGATCTGGGCGCGCTTGTCATCCGGGCTGCGCTCGGCGATCTGGCGGGCAACGGCCACGGCTTCGGCGCCCTGGTCATTGCTGGAATAAGCCGCCATCAGCAGCTGGTTCCACTGGTCCTTCGGCTCGCTGGAGGCGGCGATGGCCTGCTGCAATACCGGAATGGCTTCGGCGTAGCGTTCGGTCTGGTACAGGGCCTGGCCCTTGATGATCAGGTCCTCGGCACGCTTGGACTGGCTCTCCGTGAAGAACTTGTCGAGATTCGCCAGGCCGACGTCGTATTCCTCGTCCTGCAGCTGAAGCTGGGCCAACATCAGCAGCGACTGCAGGTGGCCGTTGTTGTCCAGGCCGTTGAAATCAACCGCCTGCTGCAGGTAGGTCTTGGCCGAAGCGTTGTCATCGCTGTTGTAGGCCGCCTGGGCAGCCAGCTGGGCCGAGACTGCCTTGTCATAGGCATTGGCATTCTCGGTGGCGAGGATTTCATCGGCCAGGGTGCGGGTCTGCTCGAAGTCGTCCTTGTTGTAGGCGGCAAACAACTTGTTGAGCTTGCTCTGCAGACGGCTGGAAGCCTTCACGTCCGGCTCGGCGCGGGTTGCTTCCGGGAACATCACTTCCGGCTTCGCTGCCTGGCGGTTGCCACGGTTGCCGCGCTCGGACGAACGCGACTGGGCGGCGGCATCAACAATCACCGCACCACTGAGCGCAGTGGCGATGACAACGGAAAGCAGAACTTGCTTGTGGCTGCGAAATAGCATGGAAGGACCTCGATACTGGCCGCCATCAATGGCAGGGGATGGGTTGCCCGCGGCAACAGGGGATCAAACGTAGCAGAAACCGGGGACACACGAAATCGCACATTGAGGCGATTTTAATATCTATACGTTTTAGCCACAGCGTGGATTGCGCCCTGCGGCCCGGGCCTGTTGGTAGACCGGCTGCAGATTGGGCACATCGGCGGCCAGCTTGCTGATCCGGTTGCTCGGGTCCGGGTGGGTGGACATCCACTGTGGGGTGCGTGCACCACTGGCCGCCTGCATGTTGCGCCACAGGTCCACCGCCTGGGCCGGATCAAAGCCGGCCTGGGCCATCAGACGCTGGCCAACCACGTCGGCCTCGCTCTCCTGCTGGCGCGAGTTGGGCAGCAGGAAGCCGGCCTGCGCGCCCATTCCGCCCAACTGGCCCACGGTCTGCCCGGCCGCTTCACCATAGGCGCCACCGACCAGCGCACTGAGCACCCCCAGACCGACCTGGGCACCCATCTGGCGGGTGATGCGCTCGTCGTGGTGGTTGGCAACCACATGCACGATTTCATGGGCCACTACGGCGGCCAGCTGGTCCTGGTTGGTGGCGACCTTGAAGATGCCGGTGTTGACACCGACCTTGCCCCCGGGCAGCGCAAACGCATTGGCGCTGTCGTCCTGGAACAGGGCCACCTCCCAGGCCACCGACCGCTGCTGGGCAGGCAGCTGGGCCACCAACGCATTGACCACGCAACGCACGTAGGCATTGGCCCGGGCATCGGTGGAAAGCTTCTGTTTGCGCTTGGCCTCGGCAAAGGCCTGCGCGCCCATCTGGTCGAGCTGGGCCTGGGAAACCGCACCGGTGGCCTGGCGCCGGCCGGTCGGGGACGTGGTGGTGGCACAGCCGGCCACAACGGCGGCCGTGGTCAGCAGCAGGATCAAGCGTTTCATGGTCTGGCTTCCGGTTTCAACGCGTGCAGTGTGCCTGACTGGCGCGCGGTTTGTAGTCAAACCGCCCATGATTCAGTCAGTGCGAAACCAGACCCAGCATCAGCACACACAAGGCCGCACCATTGTTGATGGCGTGGGCCAGGATCGGTGCCAGCAGGGTGCCGGTGCGCTGGTACAGCCAGGCAAAGGCTGCTCCCATGCCACCATAGACCAACCACAGCTGCAGCATTGCCATCCAGCCATGGCCGCTCAGGCCGGGAATCTCGTGGGAAAAGGCAAACAACAGGCTGCTCAGCACGATTCCCGGCAGCACCATGCCGGCCGCAGCCAGCCGGCCGAACAGCACCCGGCGGAACAACAGCTCCTCGTACAGCGGGGCCAGGCCCACCGCGAACAGCACCAGCAACACCGGGTACTGGGTGCGAGCCTGTTCCATCAGCGCCATGTTGCTGGGGGTGGGCTGGTTGCTGAACTGGGCAAACAGCCACGACACCAGACTGCTGCCCACAAACACCGCGACACCGGCAAGCAGCGCCCAGCCCCAGGTCGCAGGGCGGTGGATGGCCTGCAGCGAGGCCTGCTTTTCAGCCGCGCTGGCCCGCCGGCGCAGCAAGTACAACAGCACCGCCGTGCCGCCGGTGGCGATCACCGCCATGGCCATCTGTACCAGCACCCCGGGCGTGGCCAGATCCAAGCCACGAGCCTTGGCCAACACGGCCCAGATGATGCCCGCAAGCAGGCTCAGGATCAGCATCAGGCCGATGGCCAGCAGCGAATCAGCGGTAAAGCCCAGCCATGCCAGGCGCTTGGCACTGGCATCGCTGGCGGTTTCAGCAGCGGGCATTTTCATGCAGGCAGTCCAGAAGCGTCGGGGGCCAAGTGGCCCCCGAGCAGTCAGATGTCCAGGTTGGCAACCTTGAGCGCGTTGTCTTCGATGAAGTCTCGGCGCGGTTCCACCACATCGCCCATCAGGGTGCTGAAGATCTGGTCGGCAGCCACCGCATCCTCGATACGCACCTGCAGCAGGCGGCGGGTATCCGGGTTGACGGTGGTATCCCACAGCTGTTCCGGGTTCATTTCACCCAGGCCCTTGAAGCGCTGGATCTGCCGGCCCCGCTTGGCCTCTTCCATCAACCAGGTCTGGACCTGGGCAAAACGCTCGACCTCGACCGACTTCTGCCCGCGCGTCAGCCGCGCGCCTGGACGGATCAACCCGTGCAGCAGCTTCTGTGCCTCGTGGATGGCCTTGAGCTCACCGCTCTGGAACACCGACAGCGGCAGCTCCTGCTCGTGCACCTCGCCCATGTGGCTGCGGAAGACACTGATCCACGGGCCACGCTCACCCTGCCCTTCATTGAGCACCAGACGGAAACGCGGCGCGCCCAGCGGCCCGGTGTTGAGCGACGCGGCCAGCTGTTCCAGGCCCTCGCCGGCATCCTGCAGGTTGTCCGCATCGATCGGGGTGTAATCCACCAGGGCCTGCAGCAGGTGGCGGTCGTAGCGGTGGGCATTGCGCTCGATCGCGGCCTGGGCATTGCTGTAGGTCAGCAGCAGCTTTTCCAGCGCCACGCCTTCAATCCCCGGTTCGCCCTCGGCCGGCACCAGGCTGGCATTTTCCACCGCGTTGGAGGCCAGGTAGGCATCCAGCGCCGGGTCATCCTTCAAGTACAGCTCGGTCTTGCCCTGCTTGATCTTGTACAGCGGCGGCAGGCCGATGTAGACGTAGCCGCGCTCGATCAGCTCCGGCATCTGCCGGTAGAAGAACGTCAACAGCAGCGTACGGATGTGCGCACCGTCGACGTCGGCGTCGGTCATGATGATGATCTTGTGGTAGCGCAGCTTGTCCGGGTTGTACTCGTCGCGGCCGATGCCGGTGCCCAGCGCCGTGATCAGGGTACCGACCTGGTCGGAGGACAGCATACGGTCAAAGCGCGCACGTTCCACGTTGAGGATCTTGCCGCGCAGCGGCAGCACGGCCTGGTTCTTGCGGTTGCGGCCCTGCTTGGCCGAGCCACCTGCCGAGTCACCCTCGACGATGAACAGCTCGGACAGCGCCGGGTCCTTTTCCTGGCAGTCGGCCAGCTTGCCCGGCAGGCCGGCGATGTCCAGCGCGCCCTTGCGCCGGGTCAGGTCACGCGCCTTGCGCGCGGCCTCGCGGGCACGGGCAGCATCGACGATCTTGCCGGCGATGATCTTCGCTTCGTTCGGATTTTCCTGCAGGAACTCCTCCAGGCGGGCACCGAAGGCGTTTTCCACCGCCGGGCGCACATCGGAACTGACCAGCTTTTCCTTGGTCTGGCTGGAGAAGCTCGGGTCGGGCACCTTGACCGAGAGCACGGCAATCATGCCTTCGCGCATGTCATCACCGGTCAGGCTGATCTTGGCCTGCTTGGCAATGCCGTTCTGCTCGATGTAGTTGTTGAGCACGCGGGTCAGCGCGCCACGGAAACCGGCCAGGTGGGTGCCGCCATCCTTCTGCGGGATGTTGTTGGTGAAGCAGTACATCGTCTCCTGGTAGGAGTCGGTCCACTGCAGGGCCACTTCCACGGTGATGCCGTTGTGCTCGCCGGTTACCGAAATCACATTCGGGTGCAGCGGCGTCTTCAGCTGGGCCAGGTGTTCGACAAAGCTCTTGATCCCGCCTTCGTAGTGGAAATCATCGCGACGCCCTTCCCCGCGCTCGTCGACCAGGGTGATCTTGACCCCGGAATTGAGGAAGGACAGTTCGCGCAGGCGCCGGGTCAGCACTTCGTAGTGGAATTCCACGTTGCCATGGAACGCCACCAGCGACGGCCAGAAGCGCAGGGTGGTGCCGCGCTTGCTGGTTTCGCCCAGCTTCTTCAGCGGTGACAGTGCCGCCCCATCGCTGTATTCCTGCTGGAAATGCCAGCCGCCCTGGTAGATGTCCAGCAGCAGTTTCTGCGACAGCGCATTGACCACGCTGACACCGACACCATGCAGGCCACCGGAAACCTTGTAGCTGTTGTCGTCGAACTTGCCGCCGGCATGCAGGACGGTCATCACCACTTCAGCCGCGGAAACCTCGCGGCCGAGCTTGGCGCTCATCTGCTCGTGCTTGCCGGTCGGGATACCGCGGCCATTGTCCGATACCGATACCGAACCATCGGCATGGATGACCACACTGACGTTGTCGGCGTGCCCGGCCAGGGCTTCGTCGATGGAGTTGTCAACCACCTCGAACACCATGTGGTGCAGACCAGTGCCGTCATGGACGTCGCCGATGTACATGCCTGGACGCTTGCGGACAGCCTCCAAGCCTTCCAGTGCAGTGATGCTGTTGGCGTCGTAGGCGCCGTTGCTCGTCGGGTTGGTGTTCTGTTCTTCGCTCATTGCGCTTGCCACAGGCTCCGCATGATGGGCCGGGGCAATCCAGTGCCCGGTCCAGGAAAGGGGGTTACGCGCCGATTATACCAGTGTGGCCTGCCCGCCCTCTGAAGCCACCATTCCGTCGTGTTCCACGTGGAACATTGCGATCGGCCGGCCGTCGAACGCCGCTGGCATTTCTGTCGCCGTGATCAGCACCTGGGCCGGCGTGGTCTGCAGGTAATCCAGGATCCGCCCCTGGTGATGGCGGTCCAGCTCCGAGCCCAGGTCATCCAGACACAACACCGGCCAGTGGCCCCTCTCGCCAGCAAAGTCGGCTGCCTGCGCCAGCAGGCAGGCCAGCGCGGTCAACTTGGCCTGCCCACGCGAAAGCACCTCGCGGCCGCTCAACTGCGCATACCCCACCGACCAATCTGCCCGGTGCGGGCCGACCGAGGTGAATCCCTGCTGGCGATCCCGCTCCTGGGCAAGCAAAAGGGCATCGGCCAGCGGCATCTCCTGCCGCTTCCATCCCGGATGGAATTCCAGCCCGCGGATCTGCAACGATGGCGCAAGGCGTTCGGCCAGCGGCAGCAGCTGGTCCTGCAAACGCGCGAGGTAATGCTGCCGGGCCGTCGTCAGGGGTTCACCGGCCTGCGCCAGTTCATGGTCCCAGGCCGCCAGCGTATGCCGGCTGGCCCCTTGCTTGAGCAGGGCGTTGCGTTGTTTCAGCGCACGCGAATAACGCCGCCACTGCGCGGTGAACCCCGGCTCGACGTGGAACAGGCCCCAATCCAGAAAACGCCGGCGTGGCTCGCTGCCGCCGCTGATCAGCACATGGCTGCCGGGCTCGAAGGTGACCACCGCCAGCGCGGCGCACAACTGGCCGAGTTGGGCCACATCCTCACCATCGAGCCTGGCGCTCCAATCCTGGCCGCTGTGACGCAGGCCGCCGCGACGCTCACCGCCCTGGCCGGTCGGATCCTGCCATTGAACAAACACTTCCAGTGCCTGCTCGCCCTGGCGGATCAGCCCATCGCGCACACGACCACGGAAGCTACGGCCATGCGAGATCAGATGAAGGGCTTCCAGGTAGCTGGTCTTGCCAATGCCGTTCTCGCCCAGGAGCAAGTTGATGCCGGCCAGCGGCTCCCACGAGCCCTGTTCGAAGCGACGGAATTGTCCAACAGCCACACGCTGAACTTGCATCGTCAATCAGCACGTCGGCCATAACGGGGGAGCAGCACTGTACCACTGCGGCACTGGGGTTCTGCACAAACGGCGCGGCTTGCGATGCTTCCCGCCAAGCCCGCAGCTCAAATCCGTCCTGACACTGGACAAAATATGATCAATACAGGACAAAGCTATGGATAAGCAGTCATTTAGGGTACTGGAGGCTGTGGATAAAAAAGCAGGGAAAAGAGAGGTGGATACTTATCCACAGGAAGACCCCCTCCCCCACGGGCACTTCTCCCCCGCCCTTTCGATAGTACATTTCACTTGTAAATCATCTACTTGTGCTGTTTTTTGAAGAAATCCACAGCCCCCATGCTCCACCTAGCTTTAGATTTATAAACAATTTGAAGCTTGGCGAGCCTGATCAGACCGGGAACCTGTTCTCCAGATCAACCGCTGACGCAGCGAAGGCTGAAAATTCAAATTCTGGGCAGCTGCCTGCGCCGATCCCCGGCAGATTTTCAAAAAAAGCTTGCTCTACCTGGCTGCGGGTACCTTCTGCTGAAGTCGAGCAATGAATCGTTGAAATTTTTGCAGTGCTGCAGGCTTTGCCCTGCACAGATCGCGACAATTCGCCTCATCCATGCATGAATTGCGCTGTTTCCTTGTGGAATGAGCGGCAGCAGATTGAAAGTGACAGCACACCCCATCGCTCTATCCCTGATGTTTCTCAACTCAGCGCAGTCAGCCGCTTCACAACGTTCGGGCCGGCCAGGATACGGCGCTGAAAACGTGATTTCTGGCTTGGGCATGGCTATCTGATCCCACAGAATTCACGGTTTTCGCGCGAAAGAAACCCGGCTTGCGCCGGGTTTCTTCACATGTTCCACGTGGAACCAGCAGTCACAGACGCAGCGGCATCACCACGTGTCGGGACTTCTCGTTCGATGCCTCGCGTACCAGCGCCGAAGAGTTGGAGTCACGCAACTGGATCACCACCTGCTCATCGCGCAGGGCCGACAGCGCATCCAGCAGGTAATTCACATTGAAACCGATGGCCAGGTCGCTGACCTGGGTATCCACTTCGATCTCGTCCTGGGCTTCTTCCTGCTCAGGGTTGTGGGCGCTGATCTTCAGCTGTCCCGGGGACACTTCAACCCGCACACCACGATACTTTTCGTTGGACAGGATCGCAGCACGCTGCAACGAAGCCTTCAGCAGTTCCCGTTCCACCGTCACCAGACGATCGGCACCGATCGGCACCACCGCTTCGTAGTCCGGGAAGCGGCCGTCGATCAGCTTGGAGGTGAACATCGCATCATCGCGCTTCATGCGGATGTGGCTACGGCCGATTTCCAGCTCGATTTCGCGGTCACCGCCTTCCAGAAGACGCTGCAGCTCGGTCACCCCCTTGCGCGGCACGATGATCTGGCGCTTGTTGCCGGTACCGGTTTCCAGCGCGGTTTCACACAAAGCCAGGCGGTGGCCATCGGTGGCCACACAACGCAACAGACTGTCGCGAACATCGAACAGCAAACCGTTGAGGTAGTAACGAACGTCCTGCTGTGCCATCGCAAAAGAGGTGCGTTCGATCAATTCCTTCAAGGTCGCTTCGCTGATGCTGATGCGATCGGTGGCTTCCACCTCATCCACTGAAGGAAAGTCGTTGGACGGCAGCGTTGCCAAGGTGAAACGGCTGCGCCCGGCAGAAACGGTGACCTTGTCACCGGTCTGCGAGACGGTGATCAAGCTGCCATCGGGCAAGGCACGCACGATGTCAAACAGCTTGCGGGCAGGGATGGTGGTTTCACCGTCTGCGGCATTGTCCACGGCAATACGGGAAACCATCTCCACTTCCAGATCGGTACCGGTCAAGGACAGCTGGCCGTCCTGTACCTGGACCAGGAAGTTGGCGAGCACTGGCAAGGTCTGGCGACGTTCAACAACGTTGACCACTTGTGCCAACGGCTTGAGAAAAGCTTCGCGCTGGAGAGAAAAACGCATGTGGTTCGGTGCCCCTATGCTTTAAAAGATGAGGAATAAATCAAAAGCTTGGTGGTGCTTGGTAGCGCTGGATAACCTTGAATTCATCTGTAAGGCTTTGATTTGCATCATTTTTTAAACCTTACAACCCCTTGGATCACTGCCCTTGGAACTGCCGGGAATTCTGTGGATAACTTTTCAGCCGGTAATCGCTGCACTTTTATCCACAGTTTTCCCTCTGCTTGCCACCGTACTGTGCACCAAGTTGTGCGATGACGTGCGCCAGCGCAACCGGCATCATTCGCTGAGCTTGCGGATCAGCTTGTCCCAGTCCTCGCGCAGCTTGCCGTCGGTTTCCATCA
>JBJEWP010000041.1:0-2170 GCA_051885115.1 Stenotrophomonas sp.
ATCACCCCGATGCCACAAAAGGTGCGCCCATGAGTACGCTCAGCCCCAAGGCCGAAAGCCTGCTCAGCGACCTGGCCAACCAGCCCGGTGTAACGCAGCAGCACATGGCCGGCCTGCGCGATGCCATCACCAGTTCACCGGCCTTGGTGGAATTGTTCAATGACACCCTGGCCAACAGCAGCGGCAGCGAACCGGAGCTGACAGCGCTGGGCGTGATGCCACCGGGCGACAACTACGGCGCGAAATACGACCCGGGCAGTGGCACGTTGAAATTGAACCTGCAGTCCATGATGTCTGCGGCGACGCTTCGGGAGAACTCAGGAAATCTGACCTTCCTGTTTGCCCATGAGCTGGAACATGCGCGCAATGCGGTGGCGATGAAGGAACATTGGGGCACGTTTTATCAAGACGTGCGCAGCATCGCGGCAACAGCATCTGGCCCACCGCGTGATTACAGCGCACCTGCCGAGACCTATCTGGCGCACACGCGCCAGGATGAAGCACGCGCCCAGGTACGTGGCCTGAATATTCTGGCTGACCGCCTGCAGGCAGAAGGCAAACCCATCAACGAAGCGGAGCTGCACACTCTGGGCGGTGTCCGCACGGAAGATTTTCTAGATCACAATAAAAGCACAGGTGCAGTCAGCTGGAAAAAAGAGTACGCCCCAAACCTGGACAGTACCCTCACCCTGGATGCCAACAACCAAGCTGCCATCGACAACCACTACTATTACAAGCCGCCCGAAATCGCACAGATGGGGCCTAGCAAGCACTCAGACAACAGCAACTACTACACCTCGGCAATGCTCAAAGTGGTTGTTGATGTAGAGCACGAAATCAACGGGGCGTTTACACGTGACAGCACGCTGTCTGTCGCCCTGAACCTCAGCGGCAACCAGCTGCGACCGGAACTTTTGCAGTGCAATGGCATCGACCTGGGCGGCGATGGCCGGGTGCTTGCCATCCAGGACACCGGCGACCCGAACCTGCCCTTCTATGCCCTGCCCCACCACGTGCCTGCCCCGAATGTGCCACACGGGCTGCATGGGCCCGCCGCACCGGGCAGTGTGGCACTGCCCCCGCCGATGGCGCCAATGGCCACGCCACCTGCGTTGGCACCGGCCGGCGCTGGCCCGGCCACCAGCCAGCTGGGGCAACCGGGCGCGCTGACCGAGTTGCCCCTGGCCGCCGCTCCTCCCAGCCATCACCAGCGCACTGACCCGCTGTTGGAACAGATCCAGGGCAAGGTGGCGCAGCTGGATGCCGCGCAGGGCAAGCCCTGGGACCAGCACAGCGCCAACCTGAGTGCCAGCCTGTATGCCAGCGCGCGCGAACACGGCTTTGAACGGGTGGACCATGTGCTGCTCAGCCAGGCCACCGCCACCCAACCGGCCGGGGCCAATGTCTTCCTGGTGCAGGGCTCACCGGACGACCCGGCCCATCGGCGTGCCTACCTGTCTACCGCCGAGGCGGTGGCCGCACCGGAAAGCCAGTCGCTGCAACGGGCCCAGGCACTGGAACCAACCCAGCAGGCCGATCATCAACTGCAGGCACAACAGCAGGAGCACAGCCAGCAAGCGGCGATGCGGCATCACTGACCCTTGCTTGCCAGTAACGGTGCCGCTGCCCGAGGGTGTTTTGTGTGCTGCTGCCTGAGGGAGGCAAACGCATCGCGACCTGGGTCGCTCCTACACCAGCAGGACCTTGCCGTATGCGCATGGCGCAGCTGGTTTTTTGCGGGAGCGCGCCCGCGCGCGATGGGCTCTGCCCTGCCAAGGCACAGCATCGCGACCTGGGTCGCTCCCACACAAGCAGTGCCCTGCAGCATCGCGACCAAGGCCGCTACCACAACAGCGTTGTCATGGCTGCGGTGGTTGGCGCAGCCACCGCCGCGATGGGATGGCTTTTGTGGGAGCGCCTCAAGGCGCGATGGCCGGGCATTGATCGCGGCGCGCGGCGCCCCTCCCAGGAGCAAGCTCCCACAAGGCTGTGCAGCAAAAGCACACAGGCCCCGGGGATACCGGGGCCTGTGGGTATTGCGGTACTGAGCGGGTGTTTACGCCTTGCTGAAGACCAGCTCGCCGCCCTGGGCATCGACCACGATGCTGTCGCCAGTGGCGTACTGCCCGGAGAGGATCTTCTGCGCCAGCGGGTTTTCCAGCTGGGCCTG
>JBJEWP010000042.1:0-14469 GCA_051885115.1 Stenotrophomonas sp.
AGCTTGCGGATCAGCTTGTCCCAGTCCTCGCGCAGCTTGCCGTCGGTTTCCATCAACAGCTTGATCTGGCGACAGGCGTGCAGGACGGTGGTGTGGTCGCGGCCAGCAAAGGCATCGCCGATTTCTGGCAGGCTGTGCTCGGTCAGTTCCTTGGTCAGCGCCATGGCTACCTGTCGCGGGCGGGCCAGCGAGCGGGTACGGCGCTTGGACAACAGGTCCTTGATCTGCAAACCGTAGTAATCGGCAACAGTTTTCTGGATGTTGGGAATGGAAATGGCCTGCTGCTGGGCGCGCAACAGATCGCGCAGGGTTTCCTGGGCAAAATCGGTGGTGATTGCCCGGCCGGTGAAGTTGGCGCGTGCGGTCAGGGTATTGAGCGCACCTTCCAGGTCGCGCACGTTGGAGCGCATCTTCTTGGCGATCAGAAACGCCACGTCATCCGGGATCTCGGCACCGCGTTCACGGGCCTTGGCCAGCACGATCGCGGCACGGGTTTCGAAATCGGGCGGCTCGATGGCCACCGACAGGCCCCAGGCCAGGCGCGACTTCAGCCGAGCTTCCAGCCCTTCAACTTCGCGCGGGTAACGGTCGCAGGTCAGGATGATCTGCTGCTTGCCGTCGAAAAGCGCGTTGAAGGTGTGGAAGAACTCTTCCTGGGTGCGGTCCTTGCCGGCGAAGAACTGGATGTCATCGATCAGCAGCGCGTCCACTTGCTGGAACTGGCGCTTGAACTGGTCCATGGTCTTTTCCTGCAGCGCCCGGATCATCGCGCTGAAGAACTGTTCCGAACGCAGGTACAGCACCCGTGCCGCCGGGTTGACCTGGCGCATGGCGTTGCCGGCGGCCAGCATCAGGTGGGTCTTGCCCAGGCCGGTGCCACCGTACAGCAGCAAGGGGTTGTGGGCACGGTCACCCGGCTTCTGCGCCGCCTGGAAGGCAGCGGCCAGGCCCAGCTGGTTGCTGCGGCCTTCCACGAAATTGGCAAAGGTGTAGTGCGAATCGAGGTTGCCGTTGAACGGCAGCGGCGCCGGCGCCGGCGCTGCGGCAGTCACCGGGGCCGGAGCAACCGCCTCGATGGCCTTGGGCCGCGAGCCAATTTCCAGGTTGACCTCGGTGTGCCCGGCAAAGTAATGCACAAGCTCACGGATCCGCGGCAGGTAGCGCTCGCGGACCTGTTCGACAATGAAGGCATTGGGCGCGTACAGCACGGTGGCATCGTCGCGCACGTCGGCCTGCAAGGGCTTGAGCCAGGTGTGGACATCCTCGGGCGGGAATTCCGCTTCAAGGCGTTCTAGACAACGGGACCAGACATCCATGGACATTCATCAAAAGCTCGGCGCGCACGGGCACTGGGCATCAGCGCCGCACGTCCTGCCAAGTCAAGGGAAACGGGCCCCCAGACTACCACTGCGGGGGGCTGTCGTGAATGCTCTGTCCACAGTTATTCACAAAGCCATCCACAAGGTTTGCACAGGCGGATGAATGGAAATGTCAAGTGTTCCTTGACAGATCAACGGTTTGACCTGTAGATTTGCCGGTTCTATCCATCCACTTCATACAGAGGCCCCCAATGGCCACCAAGCGTACTTTCCAGCCCAGCAACCTCAAGCGCAAGCGTGATCACGGCTTCCGCGCCCGTATGAAGACCGCCGATGGCCGCAAGATCCTGTCGCGTCGTCGTGCCAAGGGCCGCAAAGTCCTCAGCGCTTGATCGCGCCGCCGCCACTGGCGGCAGCTGCGAACACGACAGTGAACGTCAGTGACCCGCGCAAGCGATTTCCTCGCTCTGCGCGGGTTCGCACGCGTCCAGAATACAGCGCCGTTTTCGATGGCGCACGGCGAGTCTCCGATCCCCTGATGACGGTGCACTGGCTGCGTGGCGACAATGCCGCGCGGCTCGGTCTTGCCGTGTCCAAGAAGGTAGACAAGCGCGCTGTCGGGCGCAACCGCATCAAGCGGGTCCTTCGTGACGCTACACGCCATCTGCGCCTGCAGATGGCCTGTGGCGATTTTGTCGTGGTCGCTCGTGCAGCTGCCAAGACGGCCAGCAATGATGAGATCCGTCAGTCGTTTGAACGACTGCTTCGCCGTGCCGGTGCGTTGCCGCCAGCCGGTGCCGAGGTCACAATCGCCTCGCCAGGGAGCGCTGCTTCCCTTCCTTTGAATGCGCCGGGATCCACGCCCGGCTGAGTCGAGCCTGCAGATGAACCAGACCCGTGTATTTCTGATTTTCGCCTGGATGGCGGTAGCGGTCCTGTTGTGGATGGCCTGGAACCGCGAACAAGTCGCGCCAGCCACCCCGACGGCGAGCACCGAAACCAGCGTCCCCTCGGCCCCGACTGCCGGGGTACCGGCTGCACTGCCGGGCTCGGGTGTGCCGCAGGCCGCTGTTGATGGCAGCCCGGCAGCCGAAACCGCGGTGGTCGCCAACACCAGCGCACCGCGCGTGCGCGTGGTCACCGACGTGCTGGACCTGGAACTGGATGGTGGCACCATCGACCAGGCCCGTCTGCTGGCTTACCCGCAGAGCAAGGCCGAAGGCGCCGCACCGGTGGAGTTGTTCTCCAACCAGTCCAGCCATCCTTACAGCGCGGTGAGCGGCTGGGCCAGCGAGAAGGGCTCGGAAGTACCGGAAGCGGCGGGTTTCCGCGTCGACGGCGGCAGCAGCTACACCCTGGCCGATGGCCAGCAGTCGCTGGAAGTCCCGTTCGTGTGGACCAGTGCCGATGGCGTGAGCATCCGCCGTACCTACACCTTCCAACGCGGCAGCTATGCCATCGCGGTGCGTGACGAGGTCAGCAACCAGGGCAGCACGGCATGGCAGGGGTATGTGTACCGCCGCCTGCAGCGGGTGCCGCCGACCATCTCCAAGGGCATGACCAACCCGGATTCGTTCTCCTTCAACGGCGCGACCTGGTACAACACCAGCTACGAGCGCCGGGCCTTTGACAAGGATTACCTGGACGATGGCCGCCTGAACCAGGTGGTGGAAGGTGGCTGGCTGGCGATGCTGCAGCACCACTTCTACAGCGCCTGGATTCCGCAGCAGGACCAGACCTCGCTGTTCCTGCTCAACCAGAACGGCAGCAGTTACAGCATCGAGTCGCACGGCCCGGGCTTCACCGTGGCCCCGGGGCAGCAGGTCAGCACCGAAGGCCGCCTGTGGGTGGGCCCGAAGCTGGTTGACCAGATCGCTGCGCAGGACGTCAAGGGCCTGGACCGCGTGGTCGATTACAGCCGCTTCGACACCATGGCGCTGATCGGCAAGGGCCTGTTCTGGGTCCTGGACAAGGTCCACAACGTGGTGCAGAACTGGGGCTGGGCGATTGTCGGCCTGGTGGTCCTGCTGCGTCTGGTGATGTTCCCGCTGTCGGCCGCCCAGTTCCGCTCCGGCGCCAAGATGCGTGCGGTACAGCCACGCATCGCCCAGCTCAAGGAACGCTATGGCGAAGACCGCCAGAAGTTCCAGATGGCGATGATGGACCTGTACAAGAAGGAAAAGATCAACCCGCTGGGTGGCTGCCTGCCGCTGCTGATCCAGATGCCGATCTTCTTCGCCCTGTACTGGGTGCTGGTGGAATCGGTGGAGCTGCGTCAGGCCCCGTGGTTTGCCTGGATCCAGGACCTGACCGCACGTGACCCGTACTTCATCCTGCCGATCATCAACGTGGCAGTGATGTGGGCCACCCAGCGCCTGACCCCGATGAACGGCATGGACCCGATGCAGCAGAAGGTGATGATGTTCATGCCGCTGATCTTCGGCGTGATGATGGCCTTCATGCCGTCCGGCCTGGTGCTGTACTGGGTGGTCAACGGCGGCCTCGGCCTGCTCCAGCAGTGGCTGATGATCCGCAAGTACCCGGCGCCGACCGCGGCAGCAGCCAAGTAAGTGCCAACACAGACCCGCCACCCGGCGGGTTTGTTTTTTCCACCGCGCCCAGATTCTGGAATCCCTTGGGGCATATGGCCTGACGTGCAGGCATCCCCGTTTTCTCCACCAGGTTATCCACAGACATGTCTAGCGATTTGCCCACCATCGTTGCCATTGCCACCGCGCCTGCCCAGGGCGGCGTGGGCATCGTGCGGGTCTCCGGCCCGCAGGCGCTGGCCATTGCTGCCGGGCTGGGCATTGCCGGCCTGCAGCCACGCCAGGCCCGCTATGCGCGCTTCCGCGATGCGGCCGGGGAAGTCATCGACGATGGTATTGCCCTGTACTTTCCCGGCCCGGCCAGCTTCACCGGTGAGGATGTGCTGGAACTGCAGGGCCATGGCAGCCCGGTGTTGCTGGCCGCCCTGCGCAGCGCCTGCTGTGCGCTGGGCGCGCGCCTGGCCCGCGCCGGCGAGTTCAGCGAGCGGGCCTTCCTCAACGGCAAGCTGGATCTGGTCCAGGCCGAGGCGATTGCCGACCTGATTGCCGCTGGTGACCTGCGCGCGGCGCGTGCCGCCCGGCGTTCGCTGGACGGGGTGTTCTCGCGGCGCATCGACGAGGCCAGCGAGCAGCTGCTGCACCTGCGCATCCATGTCGAGGCGGCGATCGACTTTGCCGACGAACCGCTCGATACCCTGGGCGGCAGCCAGGTCCGCTCGGGCGTGGCCCGGGTGCGCGAGCAGCTGCACAGCCTGCGCCAGGCGGCCGAGCGCGGGCGCAAACTGCGCGATGGCCTGCATGTGGTGCTTCTGGGCCCGCCCAATGCCGGCAAGAGTTCGCTGCTCAATGCGCTGGCCGGCAGCGAGCGGGCGATTGTCACCGACATCGCCGGGACCACCCGCGACGTGCTGCGCGAGACCATCCGCATTGATGGCCTGGAGCTGACCCTGGTCGATACCGCAGGCTTGCGCGAGGGCGGCGATGCGATCGAGCGCGAAGGCATGCGCCGTGCCGAGGCCGAGACCCGTCAGGCCGACCTGGCCCTGGTGGTACTCGATGCCACCGACCCGCAGGCCGGGCTGGATGCGGTGGCCCAGGCGCTGGAAGGGGTGCCGCAGCGCTTGTTGATCCACAACAAGGCCGACCTGCTGCCGGCCTGGCCCGGGGATGCCGGCGATGACCAGGTGTGGGTGTCGGCGCGTACGGGCCAAGGCCTGGAAGCGCTGCATGCACGGCTGGCGATGCTGGCCGGGCAGGGTGCCGGCGAGGCGATGGGCGGCGAGTTTTCGGCGCGCGAGCGCCATGTGGCGGCCATTGCCCTGGCCCAGCAGCACCTGGAGCTGGCCGCTGCCGAGCTGGAGCACGACGTGCTGGAACTGGCCGCCGAGCAGCTGCGCCTGGCCCATGACGCGCTGGGCGAGATCACCGGGCGGATGACCGCCGATGACTTGCTGGGCAAGATTTTCTCCAGCTTCTGCATCGGCAAGTAGCCGGCCAGCCGGGCTGGCCCGAGCCGCTACAATCGCCCGGCATGGAAAGCCGAAGGAGGCAGGGACGGAGGATGGCCAGCATGAATTTCCGCCCGTGGCACGGGATTGCCGGGTTGCTGCTGATGGCGTTGCTGGTGGGCTGTGGTGACAGGCCGGTGGCTGCTGCTGCTGCCCCCGAGGCCGCCCGCGCCCCTGCCGCCGACCCGGCCTTGCTGGCGCAGCTGCAGCAGCTGCTGGACAAACACCGGCGGATCATCGTGCTGCTGGCTGACGAGGCGCAGCAGTCGGTCACCGACCGCGCCACCTCCACCGCGGTGGGCCAGCAGTTGTTCCACCAGGCGCTGGAACAGCGCGCGGCGCTGGCGGTCAGCCTGGATGCCTTGCTCGGCAGCGGCCAGCCACAGCGCATGGCCACCCTGGCGGCCCTGCTGGACTACATCGAATCGGACCCGGGCATGTATGACGCCGACCGCCTGGCCTTCGTCGAGGTGCTGCGTGAGCTGCACCAGCGGCTGGCGGCCGATTCCTCGCTGCCGGCGGTCAAGCTGCGCCAGCGGGTGGAGGAAGACCTGAGCGCGCTGGACGAGGTCGAGCGCAGCTACAACGCCGAGCTCACCCAGATCTTCAGCCGCTTCCAGCGGCACCGGGCGATCGAGCTGAAGCGCGAAAAATGGGCGGACTACCAGGCCCACCTGCTGACCCTGTACAGCCGTGAGGCGATCCTGCGCGACTTCGGCGTGGTGGAGCCGTACCCGATGGCGATGGACGATGGCCAGCGCGAGTTGTTCGGACGTTCCCTGCCCGAGCGCACGGTGGTGCTCACTTTCGATGATGGCCCGCACCGCGCGCATACCGAGGAAATCACCACCATCCTCAAGCGTTATGACGTGCCGGCGGTGTTCTTCCAGGTCGGCCGCAACCTGGGCACGCTGGGGCCGGATGGCCAGGCCCGGCTGGGCCCGATGGCGGGCATCAGCCGCCAGCTCAGTGCCGATGGCTACACCCTGGGCAACCACAGCTTCAGCCATGCCCAGCTTTCACGCAGCCAGGGCGCGGCGCTGCAGCACCAGGTGATGGACGCCGACACCCTGCTGCGCGAGGTTGACCAGCGGCGTGCACCGTTGTTCCGCTTCCCCTACGGCGCCCGCAATGCCGAAGGCATGCAGTTGCTGGCCGAGGCCGGGCTGAAATCGATCATGTGGAACATCGATTCGATGGACTGGGCCGACCCGGTGCCCGAGTCGATCGTGCAGCGGGTGCTGGAGCAGGTGGAGCGCGAAAAGCGCGGCATCGTGCTGTTCCACGACATCCACGAGCGCACGGTCAAGGCACTGCCGAAGATCCTGGACCGGCTGATTGCCGATGGCTACCAGTTCGCCGGTTGGAACGGCCGCGAGTTCAGCGTCAGCCGTCCGCGTACGGCGGCCGCCGCCGATGCCACGGTGACCAGTGCCTACGCCAACTCCTGGGCGATCGTGATCGGCATCAACGACTACGCGCACTGGCCGCGGCTGGAACATGCCCGCCACGATGCCCGTGCGGTGGCCGCCACCTTGAGTGGACAGTTCGGCTTCCCGGCCTCGCAGGTGATCGTGCTGGAAGATGGCCAGGCCACCCGCAACAACATCCTGGCCGCCTTCCATGACCGCCTGGCCGACGCCGGCCGCGATGACCGGGTGTTCGTGTTTTTTGCCGGCCATGGTGCCACCCGCCGGCTGGCCTCCGGGCGTGATCTGGGCTACATCATTCCGGTCGATTCACGCCCAGGCGATTTCGCCAGCGATGCGATCGCGATGACCGATATCCAGAACATTGCCGAGAGCCTGCGCGCCAAGCACGTGATGTTCGTGATGGATGCCTGCTACAGCGGCCTGGGCCTGACCCGGGCCGGGCCGTCGCCGGCGGCCTTCCTGCGTGACAACGCCCGCCGCAGCGCGCGCCAGATGCTCACCGCCGGTGGTGGCGACCAGCAGGTGGCCGATGGCGGGCCCAATGGCCATTCGGTGTTCACCTGGGTGCTGCTGCAGGCCCTGGCCGGCAAGGGCGACCTCAACGGAGACGGCCTGATCACCGGTACCGAGCTGGCCGCCTATGTGGCGCCGGCGGTGTCGGCGGTGGCGCAGCAGACACCGGCCTTCGGCAGCCTGCCCGGCTCCCAGGGCGGCGAGTTCGTGTTCCAGCTGGCCGACAATGCCGAATTCCTCACCGCCGCCACCGGCCAGCTGTCGGCTGAGGCGATTGCCCTCAATGGCCGCCTCGAGGCCTCGCAGGAGGGCAGGGCAGCCAACAACACGCCAGCCCCGGTGACGGTTGCCAGTCTGGACGGTGGACAGCGCACCCTGGTGGTTGCCGCCAGCGGCAGCATCAGCGACCGTCAGCGCGCGCAGCAGGCCAATGACCGAGGCCTGCAGCTGTACCGCGAGAAGCGCTATGACGAGGCGGTGGCGCAGCTGACCGAGGCGCTCAAGCTGCGTCCGGATTTTGCCCAGGCCGCCAACAACCTCGGCTTTGTCTATTACCGCCAGCAGCGCTATGCCGAAGCGGTGCGCTGGCTGGAAAACACCCTGAAGATCGATCCATCGCGGGCGGTGGCCTACCTCAACCTGGGCGATGCCCGCTTCCATGCCGGCGACCAGGCCGGGGCCAGGCAGGCCTATGCCACCTACCTGGAGTTGCAGCCGCAAGGCAGTGGTGCCGCCCATGCGCGTCAACGCCTGCAGCAGTGAATCCCACCGGGCATGCGGCAGCGCAGGCCCGTTGATACGCAGCTGTTCCCAGCCAGCTGCCCGGAGCACGTAAACTGTGCACCAGATCATGGTTTCCCGAAGCGGTCATATCGCTCTGGGACACTGGACCCAGAAGTTCCCAGGGGATTTGGACGTGGCAGGCAAGTTGTATGCGGGTGTGGTGGTGCGGGCTTTGCTGTTGACAGGCTTGCTGTCCAGTGGAGGTTCCTTGATGGCGCAAGCCTTGCCTGACGCACGGATCTACGCCCACCGCGGCGCCAGTGCGCTGTTGCCCGAACACACCCTGGCCGCCTATGCCCAGGCCATCGCCGATGGCGCCCACTACATCGAGCTGGACCTGGTACCCAGCGCCGACGGGGTGCTGGTGGTGCGCCACGAGAACGAGTTGTCCGGCACTACCAATGTGGCCGAGCTGCGCCAGTTCCGCGACCGCCGCACGACCAAGGTGATCGACGGTGTATCGGTGCAAGGCTGGTTCACCGAGGATTTCAGCTGGGCCGAGCTGCAGCAGCTGCACGCCCGCGAACGCCTGCCTGAACTGCGCGGTACCGCTTTCGATGACCAGTTCCGGATTGCCCGGCTGGAAGAAGTGATCGCCCTGGTGGTCAGCCAGGTGGCGCGCACCGGCCGCGGCGTCGGCCTGGCCCCGGAGATCAAGCATCCGGCCTATTTCCGCAGCCTTGGCCTGGCCATGGAGGAGCGCGTGCTGGAGGTGCTGGCCGCCGATCCCTATACCCGGGTGGCACCGGTGGTGATCCAGTCCTTCGAGGCAGACAGCCTGCGCCAGTTGCGCCAGCGCGTGGCCAAGGGCGGCAACATCGCCCTGCTGCAGCTGGTGGGCCGCGACCAGGGCCATCTGCTGGACGATGCCGGGCTGGCTGTCATGGCCGGCTATGCCGATGTACTCGGCCCGGACCGGGAACATGTGATCGGGCGTCAGGCCGATGGCCGGCTGGCAGCACCGGGCAACCTGGTCCAGCGCGCCCATGCGGCCGGCCTGCAGGTGGTGCCGTGGACCTTCCGCCCGGAGCAGCCGTTCCTGCCGGCGGGGCTGCCGTCCAGCGGCGAGGACCCGCGTCAGGAGGCTGCCGCGGTGGCCGAGATGCAGGCCTACCTGGCCACCGGCATCGACGGCCTGATGACCGATGACCCGGCGCTGGGCGTGCGCGCATTGGCCGGGGCCACCGGCAACTGATGCCGATACCGGTGCCGCTCAACGCGGCGCCGGATCCTCATGGTTGCCTTCACCTGCGCTGGTATCCGGGCGGCGGAACGGCAGCACCACGCCATATTGCTGCCCCGGGCGTTGCCACAGCACCGGCACATCGCCGGCCGCGCGCTGTTCCAGGCTTTCATCCAGTGCAGGGTCGGCAAGTGCCTGTTCCTCCTCGATTTCCCAGCTGTAGCGCTGGCGCGGCGGGCGCGGGTCGCGCTGGCGCAGGGCGATGCCGGCGATGATCCCGGCCAGCGCCCCGCCCAGGTGGGACTGCCAGGAAATACCGGGTTCGCCGGGCAGCACGGTGAGCAGCATCGAGCCATAGAACAGCACCGCGATCATGCCGGTGGCGATGGCCGCACGGTCGCGCCGCAGCAGGCCCAGGGTGAGCAGCAGGAACATCAGCGCATGGGTCAGGCCGCTGGCTCCCAGGTGGTGGCTGCCGGGGGCACCGAGCAGCCAGGCGCCGATACCGCCGCCGACCCAGAGCAGGGGCAGTGCCGGCACGGTGGCCCGTGGGTAGACACTGCCGGCCAGGGTGCCCAGGATCAGCAGGGCACTGGCATTGGCCGCCAGATGTTTGAGCGAACCGTGCAGCAAGGGCGCACCGAGGATCCCGGCCAGGCCGGAAAGGGTCTGCGGGGCAACGGCGAAGGGGCGCCAGTCGATCTGTTGCTGGGCGGCAAAGCAGGCCACCAGCACGGCCACGAAAGCCAGCGAGGCATTGAAGGCGCGCCACAGCCTGCGGCGGTCATGCTGGGCCTGGGCGGCCGGGTCGAGTTTGTCCATGCTCCATCGATGGCGGCGGTCCGGGCCGCTTGCAAGGGGGCCATGGCTGCAACGCTGTGGCAACAGATACGACAACGGGCCGGCATGGCCGGCCCGTTGCGGGCACATCAGTGCAGGATCAGCCCTTGGCCGAACCGCCCTTGGGCGGAATCTTCAGGCTCAGCACCATGGTGATCACCAGGATCGAGAACACCACACCCAGCGAGACCGGCACCGGAATCTTGTAGATGTCGATCAGCAACATCTTGATGCCGATGAAGCCCAGGATGATCGACAGGCCGTAGGGCAGCAGGTGGAAGCGGTCGGCCATGCCGGCCAGCATGAAGAACATCGCACGCAGGCCCAGCACCGCAAACACGTTGGAGGTGAGCACGATGAACGGGTCGGTGGTGATGGCGAAGATCGCCGGGATCGAGTCCACCGCGAAGATCACGTCGGTCACCGCGATCAGCACCAGAACGACGAACATCGGGGTGAACCACTTGATGCCGTTCTTCTCGACCATCAGGTTGTTGCCGTTGTACTCGTTGCTGATCTTCAGGTGCTTGCGCATGAACTTCAGCGCCGGGTTGTCGTTGAGGTCGGGCTCCTCGCCGTGGGCCGACCACATCTTCCAACCGGTGAACAGCAGGAAGGCACCGAACAGATACAAGACCCATTCGAACTCGTGGACCAGGGCAGCACCGGCGAAAATCATGATCGTTCGCAGCGCGATCGCACCCAGGATGCCGATGATCAGCACCCGCTGTCGCTGGATCTCGGGCACCGAGAAGTAGCTCATGATCAGCAGGAAGACAAAGATGTTGTCCACTGCCAGGGCTTTTTCGATCAGGTAGCCAGTGAGGAACTGCAGGCCCAGGGTGTTGGCCGTGGCGATGTCGGCCGTTTCCTTCAGGTAGAACCACAGGCCGGCATTGAAGGCCAGGGCAAGCGCGATCCAGCCCAGGGACCACCACAGCGCTTCCTTGAAGGTGACCTTGTGCGGGCCACCGTGGCGCATCAGCATCAGATCAACGAGCAGGGCGACGATGACCACGGCTGCAAAGCCGCCCCAAAGCCAGGGATTACCGATTGTTTCCATGGAAAATTCCAGTCATGAACAGTGAGGGTTGAACCACTCAGGTGCAGTATCTGGACACGGATCGGGAGAGATCGGGACAGAGCTTCGCCTGGGCGGCGAAGGTCTTGCTCACAACCGGGCCTGCTGGCCGGGTTGCCGTTGCACCGGAGCCTTGCGGCTCGAATTGACGGCGACAACGTCTGGGAGCTACTCCCCTTCTGGGGGCCGATTTTGCGTCAGTACACCGGCGTGGTCAATGAACGTGATGATTGTGGGGGCGCTGCCGTTAGCCGGGCGTCGGTACAATAGGCCGATGAATACTGCCAATCCCGTCGTACGCCTCAAGAATGCGTGGCGCTCCAGCCACCCGTGGATCTTCCAGAAACTGGTCGAGAAGCCGACCGTGCGCCCCAAGCCGGGCAGCATCGTCGAGGTGGTCGGCGTGGACGGGGAGTGGATCGGCCGTGGTTTCTACAACGGCCACTCGCGCATCGCCCTGCGCATCCTGGAAACCAACCCGGACGTACAGATCGACCAGGGCTGGTTCAATGCCAAGATCGCCATGGCGGTCGGGCTGCGCCGTGATGTGCTCAAGCTGGACGGCATCTCCAATGCCTGGCGTGTGGTGCACAGCGAAGGTGACGGGATCTCCGGCCTGGTGGTGGACCGTTACGACGACCTGATCGTGGTCGAGTTCTTCTCCGCCGGTGCCTTCCGCCACCGCGAGTGGATCTACGAGGCGCTGCGTGCCCAGTTCCCGGGCTGCCGTTTCCACAGCTTCGCCGACGAACACGTGCAGAAGCAGGAAAGCTTCGACTTCCACAGCAACACCACCACCGAGCCGGCGGTGATCACCGAGTACGGGGTGAAGTTCCGTGCCGACCCGGCCGGCGCGCACAAGACCGGCTTCTTTGCCGACCAGCGCGAGAACCGCCAGTGGCTGAGCCAGCAGGTCGAAGGCAAGAGCGTGCTCGACCTGTGCTGCAACACCGGCGGTTTTGCCGTCTACGCCGCGGCCCGCGGTGCGGCCGAGGTGCTGGGTGTGGACATCGACCAGGACGTGATCCAGATTGCCAAGGGCAATGCCAAGCTCAACAACGTCAAGCCGAAGTTTGTCCAGGCCGACATCTTCCCGTGGCTGCGTGACGCGGCCAACCGCGGCGACCAGTTCGACGTGGTGATCCTGGACCCGGCCAAGATGACCCGCGACCGCGACCAGGTGATCACCGCGCTGAAGAAGTACCTGGACATGAACAAGCTGGCCCTGGGCGTGGTCAAGCCGGGCGGCCTGTTTGCCACCTTCTCCTGCACCGGCCTGGTGGCCGAGGACCAGTTCCTGGACATGCTGCGCCGTGCGGCCTACTTCTCCGGCCGCACCATCCAGATCCTCAAGGTGGCCGGCGCCGGTGCCGATCACCCGTTCATGGCCCACGTGCAGGAATCGCGCTACCTCAAGGCCGTGTTCTGCCGCGTGATCGACTGACCACCGCGTGTGACCTGCCTTGCCTGCGGCTGCCTTCGGGCGGCCGTTGGCGTTTGTGCCGATGTGCGCCGGGCAGGTCTTCTGGCAGGGCACCCGGTGCTACTGAACAGGCATACTCGGGACAGGGCAGGGCGGCCGCTGCGGCCGCCTGCCACCGTTGCCATGCCTTTGGGAGATTTCATGAAATTGCGCCGCCTGCCGTTGCTGCTCAGCCTCGCCCTCGCCCTGCCTGCCGCCCATGCCGCCGAGTTCTCCGCGGCCGAACTGGATGCCGCCCGTGCGCTGCAGGCGCGCATCATCACCCTGGACGGGCACCTTGATACCCCGGCCAACTTCGAACGCCCGGATTTCGACATCACCCGCGACCACCGTGGCAATGCCTTGTCCCAGGTGGACCTGCCGCGCATGCACAGCGGGCTTCTGGATGGTGGTTTTTTCACCATTTACACCGGGCAGAGTGACCGCAGCCCGGCCAGCCTGCTGGCCGACCGCGATGCCGGCCTGCGTCGCCTGCTGGCCATCCACACCACGGTGGCGGCCAACAGCGGGCAGATGGCCATTGCCCGTACCGCCGCGGATGCGGCGGCGATCAAGGCCGCCGGCAAGCGCGTGGTCTACATCTCGATGGAAAATGCCAGCCCGCTGGAGCAGGACCCGAGCCTGCTCTCCTATTACCACCAGGCCGGGCTGACCCTGCTGTCGATCACCCACACCCGCAACAACGGTTTCGGTGATGCCAGCACCGACAAGCCGGAGTGGAATGGCCTGAGCCCGGCGGGGCGCAAGCTGGTGGAGGAAGCGACCCGGCTGGGCATCATGATCGACCAGTCGCATGCTTCCGATGCGGTGTTCGATGACCTGATCGCGATGCTGCCGGTGCCGCTGGTGCTGTCCCATTCCTCGGCCAAGGATGTCTACAACCACCCGCGCAACATCGACGATGCTCGCCTGCGCCAGCTCGCGGCCAAGGGCGGGGTGATCCATGTCAATGCTTACGGCGGTTACCTGATCGATACCCAGGCCAGTGACGAGCGCAAGGCGGCGGAGAACACACTTGAGGAAAGCCTGGGCGGCTGGCGTGGGATGACCATGGCCTCGGGGGTGGCGCTGGCCGAGGGCTATGCCGCACTGGACCGCCAGTACCCGGTGCGCAAGGCGACCGAAGATGATTTCCTGGCCCACCTGGAACATATCCTGGCCGTGGTCGGCCCGCAGCACGTGGCCATCGGCATGGACTGGGATGGTGGCGGTGGGGTGGAAAACCACGAAGACATCACCAGCCTGCCGCGGATCACCGCCTGGCTGCTGCGCAAGGGCTACAGCGAGCAGGACATTGCCGGCATCTGGGGCGGCAACCTGTTGCGGGTGATGGAGCAGGTGCAGGCCCACGCCAAGGCCCAGGCCGGCAAATAAGCCGGGCAATCGGAGCGTGAATGCAGAAGGGCAGGCCGTCGGCCTGCCCTTTTTGTCACCCGGCGGTGCCGGTCTCAGCCGCCTTGCCGGGCCAGGGCCAGGCGCAGGGCAAAGCCGAGCAGGCACAGCCCGGCGCCGCAACGCAGCCAGCGCGCGGCCTGTGGCCGGCTGGCCAGCTGGCGGGCACCGTGCTGGCCGGCGGCAATCAGCGCGGCACTGATTGCCAGCGAGATGCTGATGATCACCAGGTCCATGACCAGCAGGGTGAGCAGGCCACGTTGCTGCTGCGGGTCGATGAACAGCGGAAAGAAGGCCACATAGAAGCCGATCGACTTGGGGTTGAGCAGGGTGACTGCCACCCCGTTGCCGAAGTCGTTGCTGCGCCGGGGCGGGGCCGTGGCCG
>JBJEWP010000042.1:14569-17893 GCA_051885115.1 Stenotrophomonas sp.
CCACTGTTGGCCGGGCCGCGCAGCAGGCCGATGCCGATCCAGCCCAGGTAGGCCACGCCGGCCCACTGCAGGCAGGCAAACAGCAGCGGGTGGGCGGCCAGGGCCGCCGCCACGCCAAGTGCGGCCGCGGCAATGAACAGCTGCTCGCCGGTGACCAGCCCGGCCCAGGTGGCCCAGCCGGCCCGCGCACCACCACGCGCGCTGGCGCTGAGCAGGGACAGCATGCCCGGCCCGGGCAGCAGCACGAACACGCTGACCGCCGCGGCGAACAGCCACACATCGGTGATGCCGAGCAGGGGCATGGCTTACTGGCCCGCCTGCTGTTGCTGCATCTGCTCGACGCGTTCGCGCACGGCGGCAATCAGGGCGTCGATGTCTTCCACCCGGTGCACCCCGTAGTGGTCGGCGGTGATGTCCACATTGCCCTTGCGCCAGAAGCCTTCCGGGGCGGCCACCAGCAGCTTGCCGCTGCGCGCATGCAGACCCATTTCCAGCAGGGTCACCGGGCTCTGGCTGCCCGGGGCGAAATACATCAGCACGATGTCGGCCGCCTCCAGGGCCTGCAGTTCCCAGCGCACCTGGCGGACGAATTCCGGTTCATCGCTGCTGGCCTGCCAGGCCGGGTTCCAGTCGGCACGGCGGGGGTTGAACAGCACCACATCGGCATCGGCCAGCGCGTCTGCAACCCGGGCCTGCCAGTCTTCGCTGCGGCCCATGTCGATGCTGCCGGCCAGGAAGATCCGCACACGGCCATCAGCGGCCGGCAGGGCCTGTGGCGAAGTCACCACGGTGGTGCCGGCGTGGGCAATGGGCAGGGTGCCGAGCAGGGCAAGGGAGAGCAGCAGCGGACGCAGCAGGGGCATGGCAGGGCAGGGAACAGCTGGGCAACAGCGCACATGATCGCAGATGCGGTGCTGGCGCAAACGCTGAGACGGCCATCGCTACACTGGTGCCATGCAGACAGAATTCATTGTGGTGGCGGCCCTGCTGGTGGCCGTGTTGGGGGCGCAGGTGGCGTTGTTGTTGCGCCGTGGCGCGGGCGACGGATTGGAACAGACCCTGCGTGAGGAACAGCGCCTGGGCCGGGCCGAGCTGCGTGAGCAGTTGGGCGAGCTGGCCGCCGGCAGTGACCAGCAGATGGACCAGTTGCGCCGGGCCATGGATGAGCAGGCGCGTCAGGCCCGCGAGGAGGCCAGCCGTGGCCAGCAGGCCGGTGCGGTGCTGCTGGGCCAGCGCCTGCAGGAGATGCGCAGCCAGCTCGATGCCGCCTCGCAGGCGCAGGAGGCACGTCTGCGCCAGTTTGCCGAGCAGCTGGCAACGCTGGGCCAGGCGATCACCGCCGAGCAGGCCAGCAGCCGCCAGGCCCTGCTCGATGACACCCGCCGCGCCCGCGAGGAGAACGGCCAGGTGCAGCAGCGTTTTGCCGAAGCCCTGAACCAGCGTCTGGCCGAGCTGACCGCCCGCAACGAGCAGGGCATCGCACAGATGCGCACCACCCTGGAACAGCAGCTGCGCGCGCTGCAGGCCGACAATGCCCAGCGCCTGGAGCAGATGCGCCAGACCGTGGACGAAAAGCTGCACGCCACCCTGGAGACCCGGCTGACCGAGAGTTTTGGCAACGTGGCGGCGATGCTGTCCCAGGTGCACCAGGGCCTGGGTGACATGAACAAGCTGGCCAGCGATGTCGGCGGCCTGCAGCGGGTGCTGACCAACGTCAAAAGCCGCGGCATCTTCGGCGAAGTACAGCTGGCGGCCCTGCTGGAACAGGTGTTCACCCCGGAACAGTACGCGGCCAACATCGCCACCGTGCCGGGCAGCAGCGAGCGTGTGGAATTTGCCGTGCGCTTCCCCGGTTCCAGTGCCGATGCGGTGGTCTGGTTGCCGATTGATGCCAAGTTCCCGCGCGAGGATTACGAGCGTCTGCTCGATGCCCAGGAGCGTGCAGACGCCGAAGCCGCGCGCATTGCCGGCGATGCACTGGAGCGCCGGGTCCGCGAGGAGGCCAAGCGCATTGCCGGCAAGTACGTGGCTGCCCCGCACACCACCGAGTTTGCGGTGCTGTTCCTGCCCACCGAAGGCCTGTATGCCGAAGTGCTGCGCCGCCCGGGCCTGTTTGAATCGGTGCAGCGCGAGCTGCGCATCACCCTGGCCGGGCCGACCACCCTGCTGGCCCTGCTCACCAGCCTGCAGGTGGGTTTCCGTACCGTGGCCATCGAGCAGCGTTCGGCCGAGGTCTGGCGCATCCTGGCTGCGGCCAAGACCGAGTTCGGCAAGTTCGGCGACGTGCTGGACAACGTCAAGAACAAGCTGGAGCAGGCCAGCAAGCAGATCGACCAGACCGGCGTGCGTACCCGTGCCATCGAACGCAAGTTGCGTGAGGTGGAAACCCTGCCCAGCGAGCAGGAAGGATTGTTGCCAATGCCCAGCGGGCAGGGAGAAAGTGATGCGTAAGCAAGCGCGGTTGATGACCGTCTCGGTGATCGTGGCCTGGGGCCTGGCCGGTTGCCGTACCCAGCCGCTGCCATTGGATGTGGCCGGCGCCGCGGCAGACACGACAGCGGTGTCCCGCCAGGCGCAATGCGCGCAGCAGGGGGGACGCTGGACGGCCATCGGCCGGGCCCAGAACTGGACCTGCCTGGTGGATTATCCCGATGCGGGCAAGGCCTGCACCGATACCGCGCAGTGTCAGGGGCGTTGCCTGGTGCAAGGCGAGTTTCTGGCTGCCGGCAAGCCAGCTGCCGGGGTTTGCCAACGTGATGCCAGCCAGCGCTTCGGTTGCCGTCAGCCGGTGGAAAACGGCCTGGCAGGTCCGGTTCTTTGCGTCGACTGAACCTTGCCGGGATTATCCTTGCGCTTCTTCAAACACACACCAGAGCCGGTTATGAGCCAGTCCATCCAAGACATTCCCCTGACCACCATTGATGGCGCGGCCAGCTCGCTGGCCGACTACCGTGGCCGCGTGCTGCTGGTGGTCAACACCGCTTCCAAGTGCGGCCTGACCCCGCAGTACGAAGGGCTGGAAAAGCTCTATCGCGAAAAGAAGGACGCTGGCCTGGAAGTGCTGGGTTTCCCGGCCAACAACTTCAACGGCCAGGAGCCGGGCAGCGAAGAAGAGATCAAGCAGTTCTGTGCGCTCAACTTCGATGTCAGTTTCCCGATGTTCTCCAAGATCAGCGTGGCCGGTGCCGATATCCACCCGCTGTACCAGGCCCTGACTGCCGCCCAACCGGTGGCCACCGGCGAAGGCCCGATGCGCGAAAAGCTGGCCGGCTTCAACATCGCCACCAATGATCCGCCGGCGGTGCTGTGGAACTTCGAGAAGTT
>JBJEWP010000043.1:0-17799 GCA_051885115.1 Stenotrophomonas sp.
CACCGTGGTCTTGGCGATCTTGGTGGCCGGGCGCGAACGCAGGTAGTAGGTGGTCTTGATGCCCTGCTTCCAGGCGTACATGTACATGGAGGACATCGCGCCGATGTTCGGGCTTTCCATGAACAGGTTCAGCGAGGCACTCTGGTCGATGAAGGCACCGCGCTCGGCGGCCATGTCGATCAGCGCACGCATCGGCAGTTCCCACGCGGTGCGGTAGATCTGGCGCAGCACCTGCGGAATCTGCTCGATCTGCTGGATCGAGCCATCGGCCAGCTTGATCGCATCGCGCATCGGCTCGGTCCACAGGCCCAGCGCCTTCAGTTCGGACACCAGGTACTTGTTGATCTGCAGGAAGTCACCGGACAGGGTTTCGCGCTTGAACAGGTTGGACACCTGCGGCTCGATGCACTCGTAACAGCCGGCAATCGAGGCAATGGTGGCGGTCGGGGCAATGGCGATGATCAGCGAGTTGCGCAGGCCATGGGTCTTGATCCGCTCGCGCAGGGCATCCCAGCGTGCAGTGTCGGCCGGCACCACATTCCAGGCATCGAACTGCAGCGCGCCTTCCGCGGCGCGGGTGTCGTCGAAGGTCGGGTGGCGGCCACGTTCAATGGCCAGCTCGCACGAGGCTTCCAGGGCGTGGAAATAGATTTCCTCGGCGATCTTCCTGGACAGCTCGCGGGCAGCTTGCGAATCAAAGGCCAGACGGTTGCGGAAGAACACGTCCTGCAGGCCCATGCAGCCCAGGCCCACCGGGCGCCAGCGCAGGTTGCCGTGGCGGGCGGTGGGGATCGGGTAGAAGTTCAGGTCGATCACCCGGTCCAGCTGGCGCACGGCCAGGCGCACGGTTTCGGCCAGCTTGTCGAAATCGAAGCTGCCATCGGCACCCAGATGGTTGGCCAGGTTGATCGAGCCCAAGTTGCACACCGCGGTTTCCTCGTTGGAGGTGACCTCCAGGATCTCGGTGCACAGGTTGGACAGGTGGATCACATTGCCCGGGCGCAGGGTCTGGTTGCTGGCCAGGTTGCACTTGTCCTTGAAGGTCATCCAGCCGTTGCCGGTCTCGGCCAGGGTGCGCATCATGCGCGCGTAGAGCTTGCGCGCCGGCACCTGCCTGGCCGCCAACCCTTGCGCTTCGGCCTGCAGGTAGGCCTGCTCGAAGGCCGGGCCGTACAGGTCGGTGAACTCCGGCACCACCTTGGGGTCGAACAACGACCAGGCCTCATCGCGCTCGACGCGGGCCATGAACAGGTCCGGCACCCAGTTGGCCAGGTTGAGGTTGTGGGTGCGGCGCGATTCGTCGCCGGCGTTGTCGCGCAGCTCGAGGAAATCCTCGATGTCGGCATGCCAGGTTTCCAGGTAGACGCAGGCCGCGCCCTTGCGCTTGCCGCCCTGGTTGACCGCCGAGACCGACGAATCCAGGGTCTTCAGCCACGGCACGATGCCGTTGGAGTAGCCATTGGTGGAGCGGATCAGCGAACCGCGCGAGCGCACCCGGGTGTAGCTGACGCCAATGCCGCCGGAGAACTTGGACAGCTGGGCGATGTCGCCGTACTTGGCGTAAATCGAGTCCAGCGAGTCGGTCGGCGAGTCGAGCAGGAAGCAGGACGACAGCTGCTCATGACGGGTGCCGGCATTGAACAGGGTCGGGCTGGAGGGCAGGTAATCCAGGCTGCCCAGGCGCTGGTACAGGGCCAGGGCCTCGGGTACGTCCTCGCTCAGCGCGCTGGCAATGCGCAGGAAGAACTGCTGCGGGGTTTCAATGACCTTGCGGTTGTGCGGGTGGCGCAGCAGGTAGCGGTCATACAGGGTGCGCAGGCCGAAGTAATCAAAGTTCAGGTCATACGCCGGGTCGATGGCGTCGTTGAGCTTGCGCGCATTGACCTGCACGAACTCCAGCAGGCGGTCGTTGATCAGGCCGACCTCATGGCCATGGCTGACCGACTGCGAAAAGGCATGGATGCCCTGGCCGGACACTTCCTTGGCAATGAAGTTGGCCAGCAGGCGGGCGGCCAGGCGGCCGTATTCGGGTTCCTCGCCGATCAGCAGGGCGGCGGTGCGGATGGACAGTTCGTCCAGCTCGGCGGTGGTGGCGCCGTTGTACAGGCCGGAGATGGTGCGCGTGGCCACCCGCATCGGGTCCACCGCGTGCAGGCCGTCGCAGCAGCGGCCGATCGCGCGCACGATCTTGTTCAAGTCCACCGCTTCGATGCTGCCATTGCGCTTGGTCACGCCCATCGCGGTGGCAGTGGGGGGCGGGGTCAATTCAAAACCGGCCTGGGCCGGGGCGGTGGCAGTATCGATAGCGGTCATGTGGGCGCCTGCGGTTGTCAGGAATGCACACAGGCCCCTGCCCGCGCAGGAAGCCCTGGCCAGCCAGCGGGTCGATGATCGGGATCAGCGGTGTCGTGGCCGCACCGCACCACAGCTGTCGTCCAGCCGCGCGCATGCCGCCACCTCACCAGCCGTCTTCCCCTCGAAGACTCCGCAGCCGGCACCGCGCGTCGTGCATCGCGCGGCTGTCGGCAGGTCTTCGGACTTGTGGGCGTGAAGCGAGCAACAAGTGGGAGCAACGAGCAACGAGTGGAACGGCAGCGTTTGCCCTGCCTCGTTTGCTGTTTACCCAAAACCGGTTGCTGCTTCTCCTGGCCCGTCGCTTCCCAGGTGGCCGTTGGCCTCCCAGTGCATTGACGGGTTCGTTCCCAATTACCGCTGCGGGGCAGTGCTGGAATGGCCTTGGCGGGCGTCACCAGCTTCCCTTTTCATCCTGCCAGCCAAGGGTTGGCAGGAACCGACGACCACAAGATACGGTGCAGGTGTGACAACTGCAACACCAGATGTTGGGCACAAGCTGTGGACAACCCGGCCAGCGCCTTGCCCCGCAAGGCCTGCCGCCCATTTGCCACAGCCCCACCCCGGACAGGGCGCAAACTGCGGCAAAACCTGCTTCAATGCCGGCCCGCATGGAGGTTGTCAGTGAAGCAGAAGATCAAATGGACTGGCGTTGCCCTGCTGGCCATCGCCCTGGGCATGTCCTTCCATTACAGCCCGGGCTGGCTGCAGCTGTGCGCCGGGCTGGCCCTGTTCCTGTTCGGGATGCAGTGCCTGGAGCAGGGGCTGAAGGCGCTGGCCGGCGGGGCCATGGAACGCTGGCTGGCACGCAGCACCGCCACCCCGGTCCGCGGCCTGCTGTTCGGCAGCGCAGCGACCATGGCGCTGCAGTCCACCACCCTGGTCTCGCTGCTGACCATCGCGTTTTTGAGCACCGGGCTGATCCAGCTGGCAGGGGCGATCTCGGTGCTGCTCGGGGCCAACCTCGGGGCCACCAGTGGCATCTGGCTGCTGGCCCTGGCCGGGCAGAACCTGAGCCTGTCGCCACTGGCCTTGCCGGTGCTGGTGTTCGGCGTGCTGGCCCGCTACACCGGCAAGCGCGGGGCGGCGGCCGGGCAGCTGGTGATCGGCATTGCCTTCATCTTCCTGGCCATTGACCAGATCAAGCTGGGTTTCCAGGCCATGGCCAGCATCGACCTGCTGCGCTACAGCGCCGAAGGGGTGGCCGGTATCCTGCTGTTCGTGCTCATCGGTGCCCTGCTCACGGTGGTGGTGCAGTCCTCGCATGCCACCTTGATGCTGACCCTGAGCGCGCTGGCCGCCGGTCAGCTGGGCTCCGAGCAGAGCCTGGCCATTGCCATCGGCTCGAACGTGGGCAGCAGCGTGTCCACCGCGGTGATGGGTTTCATGGGCGGCAACCGCGCCGGCCACCGGCTGGCGGTGGCCCATGTGCTGTTCAACGTCTGCAGTGCCGGCGTGGCCCTGCTCGCCCTGCCCTGGCTGCAGGCCGCCGTGGTGGCGATCA
The DNA here is from genome assembly GCA_051885115.1 of Stenotrophomonas sp. Classification (GTDB taxonomy): domain Bacteria; phylum Pseudomonadota; class Gammaproteobacteria; order Xanthomonadales; family Xanthomonadaceae; genus Stenotrophomonas. Next base: position 3,857 of record JBJEWP010000043.1, read on the forward strand.
CCGCCGGGTTCGGCATGGGCGGCAATGCACTGATCCAGCTGGCGCTGTTCCACACGCTGTTCAACGTCATCGGCGTGGCCCTGTTCTGGCCGCTGCAAGGAGCCTTGGCGGCCGCCCTGCTGCGCTGGCTGCCCGACACGGTGGACCCCGCCAACCTGGTCGCCCGGCTGGCTGCCGGTGGCCATCAGCCATCGCCACACCTCAGTGACAGCGCCCTGCACAGCGCCGACAGCGCGACCCTGGCCATCAGCCAGGAGCTGCGCCGGCTGGGCCGGCTGAGCCTGGAAGTGATCGGCCAGGCCCTGTACTGCCCGCCCGACGAGCTTGATGCACCGGTGCGCGACAGCCCGGCGTTGCGCCAGCGCATTGCCGCCGATGCCATGGACAGCGACGCCCTCTACCGCCAGCTGGTCAAACCGGTGTGGAGCGAGCTGCTGCATTTCATCAGCCGCTTTGAGCTGCCCCTGGATGACCGGCAGCAGCAACTCTGGCGCGATGGCCAGGAAGCCGGCTCGCAGCTGGTCAAGGCGGTCAAGGATGCCCATGCCTTGCAGGCCAACCTGCAGCGCCAGCTGCACCCGGACAACGCCGCCAGCAGCGCGGTGCAGGCCTGGCTGGAACTGCGCTGGGAACTGCTCAAGGCCCTGGCCTGGCTGCGCAACGGCAGCGGCCACTGCGACGACCCGCAACGCTGGCGCCAGCAGCTGGAGCAGCTGGGCCCGCGCATGCAGCAGTTCGAACAACAGTTCAGTGCCCGCCTGTTTGCCGATGTGCGCGAAGGCCGGATCGACAGCAGCCAGCTCAGCTCGCTGATCAACGACCTGGGCCACGCCCGGCGCATCGTGCGCAACCTGCAGCAGGTGCTGCTGCTGGGCGATGGCCACAGCCAGGGCCTGCCCTGGCGTGACCTGTTCAACCAGGCCGCCGAGCAGGACATGCCCTGCGCCTGAAACAGCCATGCGTGCGCCTGGTCACGCCGCTGGCTGTACGCCGCCTGCCTGCCCGGCCGCGTGGCCATTGGCAGCCGGCAGGCTTGGCCTAAAATCGACCGCACTTTCCCCGGACCCTTCCTCCATGAGCGCCCCCGACGTCTTCCTGCGCGGCAGCATCGTTGCCCTGATCACCCCGCTGCACGAGGACGGCAGCGTCGACTACCCCACCCTGCGCAAACTGGTGGACTGGCACGTGGCCGAAGGCAGCGACTGCATCGGCGTGGTCGGCACCACCGGGGAATCGCCCACGGTCAACGTGGAAGAGCACTGCCAGATCATCCAGGTCGCGGTGGAACAGGCGGCCGGGCGCATCCCGGTGATGGCCGGTTGCGGTGCCAACTCCACCAGCGAGGCGATCGCCCTGGCCCACTACGCGCGCGAAGTCGGTGCACACAGCCAGCTGCAGGTGGTGCCCTACTACAACAAGCCCGGCCAGGAAGGCCAGTACCGCCATTTCCGCGCCATTGCCGAGGCCACCGGTGACCTGCCGGTGGTGCTGTACAACGTGCCCGGGCGCAGCGTGGCCGACCTGCAGCACGACACCGTGCTGCGCCTGGCCCAGATCGACGGCATCGTCGGGATCAAGGAAGCCACCGGCAACCTGGAACGGGCGCAGTGGCTGCTGCGCGAGGCGCCGGCCGACTTTGCGGTGTTCTCCGGCGATGACGCCACCGCGGTCGCACTGATGCTGCTCGGCGGTCACGGCAATGTCAGTGTCACCGCCAACCTCGCCCCGCGCCTGATGCAGCAGCTGTGTGCTGCCGCCCTGGCCGGCGAGCTGGCCACCGCCCGCCGCATCCAGCAGCAGTTGCTGCCGCTGCACAAGGCCCTGTTCTGCGAGGCCAACCCGATTCCGGTGAAGTGGGCGGCCGCCCGCCTGGGCCTGTGCGGCCCGGCCCTGCGCCTGCCGCTGACCGAGCTGGAAGCGGCCAACCAGCCGGCGCTGGAAGCGGCCCTGCAGCAGGCCGGCCTGCTCGGCTGAAGCCCACGCTCCCGGGCAGGATCACAGGGCGCCGCACGGCGCCCTGGTTGTTTGCCGGCGCTGCTGTTTGCCTTCTGTTGACCGCCACCGGCAGCGGGTGATCGCGTAGGCGGCAACACCCAGGCAAAGGACGCACCGTGCACGACAGCCATGCCCTGCAACAGCAGCTGGCCGCCCTGCAGCGCAGCCACCAGCGGCTGAAACGGGCAACCATGGCTCTGGCCCTGGCGGCCGGCGCGGTGCTGCTGGCCGGTGCCGCCAGCATCGGCAAGGGCCGCTTCACCGAACTGGATGTGGAGCGCATCAACCTGCGCGAGGCTGACGGCACCATCGGCATGGTGATCGCCAACCGTGAGCGTTTGCCGGGGCTGTACCTGCACAACACCGAGCACGCGCACGACCGCGGTGGCGACAAGAGCGGGATGCTGTTGTTCAACGACGTGACCGATGGCGTGCAGCCCCCGGTGCTGTCCGGACAGGACAAGGCGGCCAATGCCGCCGGCGACTACGCCATCACCCCGCACGTTCTTCTGGGCAAGTCCGGCAGCCAGAATGCGGCACTGCTGCTCAATGACGGCAACGGCACCCACCGCCTGCAGCTGGAGGTCATCCCGGACGGCCAGGCCAGCGTGGTGTTCCTGGACGAGGACGGAAAGACGGTGCACCGCATCGCACCAGCAGCCGGCTGAGCCACACTCGCGCCTTGCCGTTGCGCGTACCCCGCAGCGACGGAAACCGGCTGGGACAATCGGCCGTCAGCGCGATTCGGTGACCGGCGATTGCTGCCGTGGAGCACGCAAGGTGCGGGCGAGAAACCAGGCCGTCAGCAGGGCCACGGCCGGCGCCGCCAGGCCCTGCCACAGCGCACCGGTCTGCCAGGCTTTCCAGCCCTGCCCAAACGCGGCGGCCAACACCACACCGGCCACCACCCCGCGCAAGCCCGCGCCCAGCACGGCCATCGGTGTTTGCTTGTGCATGCAATCTCCCTTTGCAGAAACCTTCAAGAATCCGCCGGCAATTGAACAGGGAAAAACCCCGGCAAACACGCGGTCAGCCGGAGTTTTGTGACCTGCACACAATCACCCACCACCGGCGAAGCGCGATGTGGCTGCTCAGCTGCGATGCGCAACGGCCAGGTACTCCGCGCTCTGCATTTCGATCAGGCGGCTGGCCGTGCGCTCGAAGGCGCCGGCCAGGCGGATGCCCGAATACAGCAACGGCGGGGCATCCTGGGCGGTGCACACCAGGTTGACGTGACGGTCGTACAGCTCGTCGATCAGGTTGACGAAACGGCGTGCGGCGTCTTCGTTCATGCGGTCGAAATGCGGAATGCCGCCGACCAGCACGGTGGTGAACTCGGTGGCGATCTCGATGTAGTCGGCCGGCCCGCGCGGGCCCTCGCACAGGGCCGCAAAATCAAACCAGGCAATCGACTTGCCGCGTGCGCGCACCGGGATCTTGCGCCCTTCGATCTCGATGTTGCCGGCACGTGCCTGGCTGCCGCCGGTCAACTCCGCCCAGCGTCCGGCCAGCCATGCATCGCTGTCGGCCTCCAGCGGCGCGCGGTATACCGGCGAGCGGGTCAGCGCGCGCATGCGGTAATCCTCGGTGCCCTCGGCATACAGCTCCACACAGTGCTGCTGCAGCAGGGCAATGGCCGGCAGGAAGCTCTCGCGCTGCAGGCCGTTGAGGTAAAGGTTGGCCACTTCGGTATTGGAGGTGGTGACCAGGGTCACGCCTTCGGCGAACAGGCAGTCGAGCAGGCGCGCCAGCAGCATCGCATCACCGATGTCGGTGACGAAGAACTCATCGAGCACCAGCACGCGCAGGCGGCTGCTCCACTGTCTGGCGATTTTCGCCAGCGGGTCGGCCTCGCCCTGGTGCTCACGCAGTTTTTCGTGGATGCCGCGCATGAAGCGGTGGAAGTGGGTGCGGTACTTCTGCTCGATCGGCAGGCCGTCGTAGAACAGGTCGACCAGGAAGGTCTTGCCTCGCCCCACCCCGCCCCAGAAGTACAGGCCCTTGACGCCTTCCGGCTTGCGCAGGCGCGCGGCCAGCTTGCCGAACAGGCCGGAGGCCGGTGCGGCCTGCAGCAGGCCGGTGTGGATGCGGTCCAGCTCGCGCAGGGCCGCATGCTGGGCCACGTCGTCCTTCCAGTCGCCACGGGCAACGCCAGCGGCATAGCGCTGGCTGGGGGTCATCGCAGACATCATCAAACCGTCGGATCAGGCAGCCAGCGGCGCACTTCATGGCCGATCGCGCCGCGCAGGTCGATCAGCTTGCGGTGGAAGAAATGGCTGGTGTCGGGCATGCGCACCAGCACCGGCGGTTCGGGCTGGGCAGCGACCCAGTCAAACACGCCCTGCGGCGGCACGATCTCGTCGGCCTCGCCCATGATCACCAGCCACTGGTCCGGCGGGTTGACCGCCTCGAAGTTCCAGTCGCGGCGACCCACCGGCGGGGCAATGGAGATCAACGCTGCAGGCGACAGACGGTCGCAGGCACGCAGGGACACATAGGCGCCGAAGCTGAAGCCACCCAGCCACAGCTGGTAGCCGGGCAACTGCGCACGCAGCCACTGCACCACGCAGGCCAGGTCGTCCTGTTCGCCGATGCCGTTGTCGTAAAGGCCGGCCGACTCGCCGACGCCGCGGAAGTTCAGGCGCACCACGGTGACGCCAAGGTCGCGCAGCGCGCGCGCGGCCATGGTCACCACCTTGTTGTGCATGCTGCCGCCTTCGATCGACAGCGGGTGGCAGATCACCGCGACCACCGGGCGGGCGACCACCTCGGCCTCGGGCAGGTCCACGGCCAGTTCCAGTGGGCCGGACGGGCCATCCAGCATCAGGGTGGTGGAGAGAGCAGGGAAAGTGGGGGTATCCATGCCGGCATGATACCGTCCCGCGGCTGTGGCCTTCACGGCCAATGATCGGGCAAGAGGAAGTTGCAATGCTGTATTTGATTGCCAGCGTGCTGTGCAGCGTCAGTGTCGGTGTGCTGCTCAAGCACTGGGGCAGCCGTGGCCTGGATGCCGGCCAGCTGGTCACCTGGAACTACCTGGCCGCCAGCAGCCTGGCCTGGGCGGTGCTGCGCCCCTCCACCGCCGTGCTGTCCTCCCCGGCCACCCCCTGGCTGTTGCTGCTGGCCCTGGGCATGGCCCTGCCGGCGGTGTTCCTGTTGATGGCGCGCAGCCTGGCCAGCGCCGGCATCGTACGCACCGATGCGGCCCAGCGGCTGTCGCTGCTGATCTCGCTGGCGGCGGCCTTCTGGCTGTTCGGCGAGGCCAGCAACGGCTGGAAGCTGGCCGGCCTCGGCGCCGGGCTGGTGGCCATCGCCTGCCTGCTCACCCGCCCGGCTGCCGCTGCCCAGGCGGCCAGCAGCGGCCGTGCCTGGCCCTGGCTGCTGGCCACCTGGGCCGGCTACGGCAGCATCGACATCGCCCTGAAGCAGGTGGCCAGCAGCGGCACTGCCACCACCGCCGCACTGGGGCTGAGCTTTGCCCTGGCCTTCGTGCTGATGCTGGGCCTGCAGCTGCTGCGCCAGTGGCGCGGACGTACCCGCCTGGATGGCCGCCACCTGGCCGCCGGCCTGCTGCTGGGCGGGCTCAACTTCGCCAACATCCTGACCTACATCCGTGCCCACCAGGCCATGAGTGACAGCCCGGCCACGGTGTTTGCCGGCATGAACATCGGCGTGGTCGCCCTGGGCACCCTGGCCGGGGTCTGCCTGTTCGGCGAACGCACCAGCCGGATCAACCAGGTCGGCCTGCTGCTGGCGGTGGCCGCCATCGGGTTGATTGCCCTGGGCAGCTGAGCCGACGGCAGGGCCGTAAACACACAGCGCCGCATGAAGCGGCGCTGTGTGTTTTTACAGGTCCAGCCCGAGCAGCAGCGGGTCATGGTCGGACGAGCGCCACGGCCCGTCCTCGTTGCCACGCGCATAACCGGCCGTTTCCGGCTCGTCGGCATTGATGTGCCACTCGGCCGCACCGCGCAGCAGGTCGGCCAGCGACGGGCTGAGCAAGGCGTGGTCCAGGCGGCCATTGAGGCCGTTGTAGACATAGCTGTAAGGCTGCCTCACCCCGGCAACGGCGAAGGCATCGCGCCAGCCGGCGGCCTCCAGCGCACGTACCGGCTGCTCCATCGCATAGGCGTTGAAGTCGCCCAGCACCACCGCGTGCGGGCTGCCGCTGGCAGTCGGGTCACCCTCCAGCCAGGCCACGATGCGCCGGGCACTGTCGGTACGGGTTGCATTCCAGCAGCCCTGGCCATCGCCCTGGTCGGCATCGGCACTGGTCGCCTCACGGCAGCCCTTGGACTTGAGGTGGACCGCGGTCACCGTGAACGCCGGGCCGTTGCCACGGCGGAAAGCCTGGGCCAGCGGCACCCGGCTGTGTTCGACAAACGGGCCGTCCTCCAGCACAGCCGGCTGGCCGACCGGGCTCAGCACCCCGGCGCGGTAGATGATGCCGACCCGGATCGGGTTGCTGCCCGGCCCCTGGCCGGCATCGACAAAGCGCCAGTCACCCGGGCCATTGCCGTCGGCATTGAGCGCATTGACCAACTGGGCAATCGACGAAGCCGGGCCGTAACCGTCATTTTCCAGCTCCATCAGCGCAGCCACGTCGGCGCCAAGGCCGTTGATGCTGGCTACCAGCTTGGCCTGCTGTGCGGCCAGCTGGCCGGCATCGGCCGCGCCACGCAGGGTCGGGAAGCCCCCACCGGCGCCATCACCGTTGAAGTAGTTTTCCAGGTTGAATGCCGCCACCTTCAGGCGACCGGCCACTGCCGGTGCAACCAGCGGCCGCTCGGCATCCGGCAAGGCCAGCGGCTTTGTCAGCTGCAGGCGCCAGCCATCGCCGTAACGCTGCTCGACGATGCCTTCCACCGCGCGCAGCTGCATGCCGCCACGCGGCAGCTGGCCGGCAGGCGACAAGGGCAGCGTTGCCGGATCACGCGCATCGTTGCCATCGTCCAGCACCAGCAGGCGGCGCTGGTTGTCCTTCTCCACCGCACGGGCCCGGGCACTGCCCGGCAGCGCCACCTCGGTGGGTTGCCACAGCGGGCCATCGAAGGCGGCCCAGACCTCGCCATTGCGCTCCAGGTTGTGCAGGCCAACCACGGTGAGCGGCGCATTGATGCGTACCGGCATGCCTTCATAGGCTTCCCAGTCAGCCGGCAAGGCATTGATCTGCACCGGCACGGCTGCAGGCAGGCCACGGCAACTGGCCGCCTGGACAGTGTCGGCCTTCACCGCGGTCATGCTCTGGCCACTGCGCCCGGCGGCCTGTTCGACCACCTGCCCCTGCACCCGCAGGCAGGCAGCCGCCGGCAGCGGACGGTCGGCCTCAGCCAATACCAGCAGGCCATCGGAGGTCAGTGGGTTGCCATCATCCCGGCCACGCAGGTAGAAGCCATCCAGGCCCTGGCGCAAGTCGGCGGTGAGCCGACCTTCGACAGTCACCGTCTGCCCCGCCAGCGGGCTGGTCGCGCCCTCTCCCTGGACTGCCCCGATCAGGGTAATGACAGGTTTGGCTTGCAGCGGCAGGGCCGCCAGGCAAGCCAGGGTGAGCAAACCAATACGCAGTGACATCGCAAACCTCGGCAACAACGCAGCCCCCTTCCGGGTGCCAGCAGACAGGGCACAAACACCAACGCCGCCCGATGGCGGCGCTGCTGGTCGATCAGATCGAAAGCTTACTGCAGGTTGCCCAGCATCCAGTCAACCGTGGCCTTGACCTGTTCATCGGTCAGCCCGGGGTTGCCGCCCTTGGGCGGCATGATCCCGCCGTCCGGGCCGGTAAAGCCTTCAATCGCATGCCGGTACAGGGTGTCATTGCCCTGGGCGATGCGCGCGGCCCACTTGCCGCGTTCCAGCGTCGGTGCCAGGCCCACCCCGTTGGTGTGGCAGGCCCCGCACAGGTTGTCATAGATGACCTTGCCGTCCAGGGTGCCGCCGTAGGCCGCACTGGCCGAAGCGGCGGCCAGCGCAGCGGCCTGCGCCGCGGCCTGGGCGGCGGCGCCGGTGGCGCCGGCATACACCGCGCCAGACGGCGCAATGCGCGCTTCCACCCGGGCTACCGCGCCCGGTGATGGGTCCACCGGCAGGCTGCGGTGCAGCACCACCGCCAGCACGATCAGGCCCAGGGTGACCACGGCCAGGAAGGCGATGATCAGCGAAAACCGCTTCAGGAACTCAAGATCGTAATTGCGCACGTCGCATTACCCCAAGGCAGGTGGCAGCAAAACCGCAGCAGTGGGGGCGAGTATGAACAGAAGATCACTCCCGCTGCAACGCCGGCATGCCACCACCGCCATTACCGCGACGCAGCAACCGCGGCCGGCTTACGAGGCCGCCGCTGCCGCCTGCTCGCGTGCCTGCCTTTCGGCCTTGCGCCGTGCCGCCTCGCTGCGGCGGAATTCCCAGGGTGCCTGGGCATCGCCATCGGCCCACAGGCCACGGCCGGCGCGCTTGGCCCCGGTCTCCAGGCGCAGCATGGTGCTGTCATTGAGGTACTGGCGGTAAGCCCAGGCCATGCCGGCGCGGACCATTTCCTGGTTGGCGTTGAGGCCATCGACATGGACCACGCCAATCACCCGGCCATAGCGGTCACTGCCGTGTTCCTCGATACGTACCGTGTGGTCAAACACCAGGCCGGCCAGGTGCTGGCGCGAACGCGTGCCATAGGCTTGGCGGCGCTCGGGGGCGTCGATGCTGGACAGGCGCACCCGCACCTGCTCCTTGCGGCCGTCGGCGTGCTCGCGCAACACGGTCACCGTGTCGCCATCGGCCACCCGCACCACCCGGCCGTCGAAATCGGCCCAGGCCAGGGCCGGCCAGCCACACATCCCTGCCAGCAACATCGTCCAGAACACGGTCTTGCGCACTGCTACTACCCGAAAACGTCCAACAACGCTCAAGGATAGCGTCGCTTTGCCTGACCGGCTTTCCCGTACTTGCCTGCTTGCCGGGCGTTTCCTTGCGCGCTGCACGATGCGCCCGGCCAAGGTGAAAGTTACGATTGATACCAATTGGCCCCGCGCTGGTGCATGACGCGCCACCCCCACCCGGCGCCTGCAACCTGATGTTGTTCGGAGCTTTGCATGCACGTTCCCATGCTGGACTTCGCCCTCGGCGAAGAGATCGACCTGTTGCGCAGCACGGTGGCCGCCTTTGCGGCAACCCAGATTGCCCCCCTGGCTGATGCCGCCGACCGCGACAGCGCCTTCCCCAACACGCTGTGGCCGCAACTGGGCGAACAGGGCCTGCTGGGCATCACCGTGGAAGAGCAATTTGGCGGCAGCGGCATGGGCTACCTGGCCCACGTGGTGGCGATGGAGGAAATCTCGCGCGCTTCCGGCGGCATCGGCCTGAGCTATGGCGCCCACTCCAACCTGTGCGTCAACCAGCTGCGCAAGAACGGCAACGAGCAGCAGAAGCAGCGCTGGCTGCCCGGGCTGTGCAGCGGCGAGCACATCGGTGCGCTGGCCATGAGCGAACCCGGCGCCGGTTCGGACGTGGTGTCCATGCGCCTGCAGGCGCGTGCGGCCGATGGCGGCTTCGTGCTCAACGGCAACAAGATGTGGATCACCAACGGCCCGGATGCCGATGTGCTGATCGTCTACGCCAAGACCGACCCGGCCGCCGGTTCGCGCGGGATCACCGCCTTCATCATCGAAAAGGGCATGGCCGGCTTTGCCACCGCGCAGAAGCTGGACAAGCTGGGCATGCGTGCCTCCAACACCTGCGAGCTGGTGTTCACCGATTGCTTCGTGCCGGAGGCCAACGTGCTGGGCAGCGTGGGCGGTGGCGTACGGGTGCTGATGAGCGGGCTGGATTTCGAGCGCATCGTGCTGTCCGGTGGCCCGCTGGGGCTGATGGCTGCGGCCATGGACGTGGTGCTGCCGTATGTGCACCAGCGCAGCCAGTTCGGCCAGCCGATCGGCCAGTTCCAGTTGATCCAGGCCAAGCTGGCCGACATGTATGTGGCGCTCAATGCCACCCGCGCCTATGTCTACAGCGTGGCCCGCGCCGCCGATGCCGGCCGTGTCACCCGCCAGGATGCGGCCGGGGCAATCCTGTTTGCCGCCGAAAAGGCCACCTGGCTGGCCGGCGAGGCAATCCAGATCCTGGGCGGCAACGGCTACATCAACGACTACCCGACCGGGCGCCTGTGGCGCGACGCCAAGCTGTACGAGATCGGTGCCGGCACCTCGGAGATCCGGCGCATGCTGATCGGCCGCGAACTGTTCAACCAGACCCAGCAGGACTGATGCGATGACGGTGTTGACCACCCAGCTGCAGCCGGGCAGCGAAACCTTCCAGCACAACGTGCAGGCCATGGCCGGCGCCCTGGACACCCTGCGCACGGCACTGGACAAGGCCACCGCCGGTGGCAGCGAAGCGGCCCGGGCCAAGCACATTGCCCGCGGCAAGCTGCTGGTACGCCAGCGCATCGATGCCCTGCTCGATGCCGGCAGCCCGTTTCTGGAGATCGCCCCGCTGGCCGCCCACGGCATGTACGGCGACGAGGTGCCCTGCGCCGGGCTGGTGGCCGGAATCGGCCGGGTCAGCGGCGTGGACTGCCTGATCGTGGCCAACGATGCCACCGTCAAGGGCGGCACCTATTACCCGATGACGGTGAAAAAACACCTGCGCGCGCAGGAGATTGCCGCCGACAACCGCTTGCCCTGCATCTACCTGGTCGATTCCGGCGGCGCCTTCCTGCCACTGCAGGACGAGGTGTTCCCCGACCGCGACCACTTCGGCCGCATCTTCTACAACCAGGCCACGCTGTCGGCGGCCGGCATCGCCCAGATCGCCTGCGTGATGGGCAGCTGCACCGCCGGCGGCGCCTATGTGCCGGCGATGAGCGACGAGACGGTGATCGTCAAGGACCAGGGCACCATCTTCCTCGGCGGCCCACCGCTGGTGAAGGCGGCCACCGGCGAGGAAGTCAGCGCCGAGGACCTGGGCGGCGGCGATGTGCACACGCGCATCTCGGGGGTGGCCGACCACCTGGCCGATGACGATGCCCAGGCCCTGGCCCGGGTGCGGCAGATCGTGGCCAACCTCAACCACCAGCCACCGCCCTGCCCGCTGGCCCTGCGTGCGCCGCTGCCGCCGCGCTACCCGGCCGCCGAGCTGTACGGGGTGATCCCGGCTGACACCCGCAAGCCGTTCGATGTGCGTGAGGTGATCGCCCGCATCGTTGATGACTCGGTGCTGGATGAGTTCAAGGCCCGCTACGGCACCACCCTGGTCTGTGGCTTTGCCCATATCGAGGGCATGCCGGTGGGCATCATCGCCAACAACGGCATCCTGTTTTCCGAGTCGGCGCTGAAGGGCGCGCACTTCATCCAGCTGTGCTGCCAGCGCGGCATTCCGCTGGTGTTTTTGCAGAACATCACCGGCTTCATGGTCGGCCAGAAGGCCGAGCACGGCGGCATCGCCCGCGACGGTGCCAAGCTGGTGGCCGCGGTGTCCTGCGCGCGCGTGCCCAAGTACACGGTGGTGATCGGCGGCAGCTTCGGCGCCGGCAACTACGGCATGTGCGGGCGCGCCTTCTCCCCGCGTTTTCTGTGGATGTGGCCCAACGCGCGGATCAGCGTGATGGGCGGCGAACAGGCCGCCAACGTGCTGGCCACGGTCAAGCGTGATGGCCTGGCCGCGCGTGGCCAGGACTGGCCGGCAGCCGAGGAGGAGGCGTTCAAGGCACCGATCCAGGCCCAGTTCGAGGCCCAGGGCCACCCGCTGTATGCCAGCGCGCGGCTGTGGGATGACGGCGTGATCGACCCGGCCGACACCCGCCGCGTGCTCGCCCTGGCGCTGGCCGCCAGCCTCAATGCCCCGGCCGAAGCCACCGGCTTCGGCGTGTTCCGGATGTAAGCCGATGCCTGCCACCTCCCCGCTTTCCAAGCTGATGTTTTCCAAGGTATTGATCGCCAACCGTGGCGAGATCGCCTGCCGCATCATCGCCACCTGCCGCCGCCTGGGGATTGCCACCGTGGCGGTGTATTCCGATGCCGATGCCAATGCCCGCCATGTGCGCCTGGCCGATGAAGCCGTGCACATCGGCCCGGCCCCGGCCGCCGAAAGCTACCTGCGTGGCGAGGCGATCATTGCCGCCGCCCATGCCTGCGGTGCCCAGGCCATCCACCCCGGCTACGGCTTTTTGTCCGAGAACGCCGGCTTCGCCCGCGACTGTGCGCAAGCCGGGATCACCTTCATCGGCCCGCCGGCCGAGGCCATCGAAGCGATGGGCTCCAAGAGCGCGGCCAAGGCGCTGATGGGCGCGGCCGGCGTGCCGCTCACGCCGGGCTACCACGGCGACAGCCAGGACGCCGCCTTGCTGCAGCAGCAGGCCGATGCCATCGGCTACCCGGTGCTGATCAAGGCCAGCGCCGGTGGTGGTGGCAAGGGCATGCGCCGGGTCGACAGTGCGGCCGACTTTGCCGCCGCCCTGACCAGCTGCCGGCGCGAGGCCGCCAATGCCTTCGGCAATGACCAGGTGCTGGTGGAAAAGTACGTGCTCAACCCGCGCCATATCGAAATCCAGGTATTTGCCGATGGCCACGGCAACGTGGTCCACCTGTTCGAGCGCGACTGCTCGGTGCAGCGTCGTCACCAGAAGGTGCTGGAGGAAGCCCCGGCCCCCGGGATGACCGAACAGCGCCGTGCGGCGATGGGCGCAGCGGCGGTGGACGCGGCGCGGGCGGTGGGCTATGTCGGCGCCGGCACGGTGGAGTTCATTGCCGCCCCGGATGGCGCGTTCTACTTCATGGAAATGAACACCCGGCTGCAGGTGGAGCACCCGGTGACCGAGTTGATCACCGGCCTGGACCTGGTGGAATGGCAGCTGCGCGTGGCCGCTGGCCAGCCGCTGCCGCTGGCCCAGCAACAGCTGCAGATCAATGGCCATGCGATCGAGGCCCGGTTGTATGCCGAAGACGCCGACCACGGTTTCCTGCCTTCCACCGGCACCCTGCACCACCTGCGCCTGCCGCCTGCCAGCGCCCATGTGCGGGTGGACAGTGGGGTCGAACAGGGCGATGTGATCAGCCCCTACTACGACCCGATGATTGCCAAGCTGGTTGTCTGGGATGTGGACCGCGACGCCGCCCTGCGCCGCATGGACGCCGCCCTGGCCGCCTGCCGGGTGGTCGGGGTGACCACCAATGCCGGCTTCCTGCGCCGGCTGGTCACTACCGATTCGTTTGCCAACGCACGGCTGGATACCGCCCTGATCGAACGCGAACAGGCCGCCCTGGAAATTGGCCACACCCCGCTGCCGGCAACCCTGTGGGCACTGGCCGCCACCCTCGCCCAGCAGCACCAGCAACGCCCCGCGAACGCGCCGGCGGGCTGGTCATCGCCCTGGCAGGCTGGCGATGGCTGGCGCCTGCATGGGCGTGGGCAATGGCCAGTAACGCTGCGCCATGGCAGCGAGCAACAGCACTGGCGGGTGGCCGGTGGCAACGGTCACTGGCAGCTGCAAGGCCCGGATACCCCGAGCATCGCGCTGCTGGGCCGGATCGACGCTAACGGCCACTTCGCCCTGCAACTCGATGGCCGGCAATGGCAGGGCCAGGCCGTGTGGCAGGGCCAGCAGCTGCACCTGTTCTGTGCCCAGGGGCATTACCGCTTCAGCCGGCTTGACCCGCTGGCCACCCAGGCCGGCAGCGGCCACGGCGGCGACCTCACTGCACCAATGCCCGGGCGCATCGTCAGCCTGCTGGCCGAGCCCGGCAGCACGGTCAGCGCCGGCCAGCCGTTGCTGGTGATGGAAGCAATGAAGATGGAGCACACCATCCACGCCCCGCAGGACGGCACCCTGGCCGGCTACCGTGTGGTGGTGGACCAGCAGGTCGCCGAAGGCAGCCTGCTGGTGGATTTCAGCGCCGGCAGCGCGCTCGCAAGCAACGACGCCTGATCACTCCCCGGCCGGCTGCCAGATGGCACCGGCCGGG
>JBJEWP010000044.1:0-2126 GCA_051885115.1 Stenotrophomonas sp.
GCTGAGTGCGCGAGCATGTCGACCCTGTTCCCTGTTCCCTGTTCCCTGTTCCCTGTTCCCTGTTCCCTGTTCCCTGTTCCCTGAGCCTGATGCGGCCATGAAAAACGCCGCGAGGGGCGCGGCGTGTGGTCTGTGCGCAGCAAGGTGGGCTCAGCCCAGCCAGTCTCGCGGGACCAGATACTGGGCCAGGCGGGCCTCATCGCTGCCATCTGCCGGCTGGAAACCGTATTCCCAGCGTACCCGTGGCGGCAGGCTCATCAGAATCGACTCGCTGCGCCCGCCGCTTTGCAGACCGAACAGGGTGCCGCGGTCATACACCAGGTTGAACTCGACGTAGCGGCCCCGGCGGTAGAGCTGGAACTCGCGCTCGCGTTCCCCGAAAGCGGTGTCCTTGCGGCGCTGGACGATCGGCAGATACGCATCCAGAAAGCCCTGGCCGACCGCCTGCAGGTAGGCAAAGTCGCTGTCGAAATCGCCATGCAGGTCATCGAAGAACAGCCCGCCCACGCCACGGGTCTCGTTGCGGTGCTTGAGGAAGAAGTACTCGTCGCACCAACGCTTGTGTTCGGCATAGCGGGTGTCGCCGAACGGGGCGCAGAGGTCGGCGGCGACCTGGTGCCAGTGCTGCACGTCCTCGTCGAACGGGTAGAACGGAGTCAGGTCGAAGCCGCCACCGAACCAGGAGGCAACGACCTGGCCATCACGTTCGGCCTGGAAGTAGCGCACGTTGGCGTGGGTGGTGGGCAGGTAGGGGTTGTGCGGGTGGAACACCAGCGACACCCCGCAGGCACGCCAGCTGGCACCGGCCAGTTCCGGGCGGCTGGCCGAGGCGGAAGGGGGCAGGCGGGTGCCGGCGACATCGGAAAAGCCGATGCCGGCCTGCTCGAACACGCCACCATCGCGCAGGATGCGGGTGCGGCCGCCGCCGCCTTCGGCCCGTTGCCAGAGGTCCTCGACAAAACGGGCCTTGCCGTCGGCGTTCTCGATGGCGGCGCAGATACGGTCCTGCAGTCCGGTCAGGTAGTCGCGTACGCGTTCAAATTCGTTCATGGCGCCACTTTAGCCGATGCCGGCATTGCGGGGATCAGACCTGGTAGAGCTGGCGCATGTCCGGCTTGTTGAAGCGTCGTGCCAGCCAGACGTGGATGGCCGACAGCGCCAGCAGCGGCAGCAACGAGGTGACCCAGAGCATGATCCGGGTATCGCGCAGTTCGGCCAGCAGGTCCAGCCCATCGCCATCGGGCAGGCCGGAGGACACCGACAGCAACAGGTCGACGAACAGTCGGTCCAGCAGCGGCAGGGCGGCCAGGTTGAGCACGGCGGTGAGCAGCAGCAGGACGATGAAGCCCTGACGGGCCCAGTTGCGCCCTCCCAGCATACCGATGCCGATGCCGATGCAGGGCAGGCAGGAGGCCAGCTGCAGCGCGCTCAGGCTGACGGCATGCACCATCAGCCAGCCGAACAGGCCATTGCCGACCAGGTTGTGGCTGGCCAGCCACTGACGTGCATCCCAGGCCTCCAGGGCCATTGCCCCGGCCAGCTGGAACACGCTCCAGAGCAGGGTCAGCACGCTGAGCACCAGCAGGGTCCAGGCACAGAGACGGTTCAATTGCCCGGCCTGGGCCGGATGGGTGAGCAGGGACATGGGCGATCCGGAATCAGGCCAGGCCGAGGGCGGCGCGGGCGGCGGGCAGGATGTGCTGGCGGCTCAGTGGCGCCAAGGGGAAATCGGCTGGTGGGTCGATCGCGATCCAGGTCAGCTCGGCAATCTCGGCGGCCGCCAGCGGCATGCCGGTCACGCTGACCAGGAAGGCCTCACCGCTGACGGTGAAGCCCGGCTCGTTGACCGCGCCGGCCTGGAATTCACCCAGCCGGCGCGCGCTGCTGCGATCCAGCGATACGCCCAGTTCCTCGTCCAGCTCGCGGGCCAGGGTGGTCAGCGAATCCTCGCCGGTGGCGCGCTTGCCACCGGGCTGGATGAAGGTGGACGAGCCGTGCTTGCGCACGACCAGCACCCGCTGTTGGTTATCAAGGATGACCGCCGCAACGGTGCGGATCGTGCGCGTGGCCTGGCTCACGGCTTCAGGGTCTGCTCGAACAGCTTGTGGATGCGGCGGTACTGGTCA
>JBJEWP010000045.1:0-2066 GCA_051885115.1 Stenotrophomonas sp.
GTGAGCGTGGTCAACGCGCTGTCCACCCTGGTGGAAATCCACATCAAGCGCGACGGTGCCGAACACCGCATCACCTTCCGCGATGGCGACCGCGCCAGCCCGCTGGAAGTGGTCGGCTCGGTCGGCAAGAAGAACACCGGCACCCGCCTGCGCTTCTGGCCCGATGCCAGCTATTTCGACAGCCCGAAGATCAATGTCCGCGCCCTGCGCCATCTGCTGCGCGCCAAGGCCGTGCTGTGCCCCGGACTGACCGTCACCCTGACTGACGAGACAACCGGCGAGACCGATACCTGGCTGTACGAGGACGGCCTGCGCGACTACCTCAAGCTGGAAATCGGCGAACGCGAAATCCTGCCGCCGGACCTGTTCGTGGGCAGCGTGAAGAAGGAAACCGAGATGGTGGACTGGGCCCTGGCCTGGGCCCCGGAAGGTGAACTGATCCAGGAAAGCTACGTCAACCTGATCCCCACTGCCCAGCACGGCACCCACGTCAACGGCCTGCGCACCGGCCTGACCGAGGCCCTGCGCGAGTTCTGCGACTTCCGCAACCTGCTGCCGCGCGGGGTCAAGCTGGCCCCGGAAGACGTCTGGGACCGGGTCACCTTCGTGCTGTCGATGAAGATGACCGACCCGCAGTTCTCCGGCCAGACCAAGGAACGCCTGTCCTCGCGCCAGGCCGCGGCCTTTGTCGAGGGCGCGGTGCATGACGCCTTTGCCCTGGCCCTGAACCAGAACGTGGAAATGGGCGAACGCATTGCCCAGCTGGCGATCGAGCGCGCCAGTGCGCGCCTGAAGACCGAAAAGCTGGTGGTGCGCAAGAAGGTCACCGCCGGCCCCGCCCTGCCGGGCAAGCTGGCCGACTGCATCAGCCAGGACCTGTCGCGCACCGAACTGTTCCTGGTGGAGGGCGACTCGGCAGGCGGCAGCGCCAAGCAGGCCCGCGACAAGGATTTCCAGGCGATCATGCCGCTGCGCGGCAAGATCCTGAACACCTGGGAGGTCTCCTCCAACAGCGTGCTGGCCAGCGAGGAAGTGCACAACCTGGCCATCGCCATCGGCTGCGACCCGGGCAAGGAGGACATCTCCGGCCTGCGCTACGGCAAGATCGTGATCCTGGCCGACGCCGACTCCGACGGCCTGCACATCGCCACCCTGCTGGCAGCACTGTTCCTCAAGCACTTCCCCTCCCTGGTACGTGCCGGCCATGTGTTCGTGGCGATGCCGCCGCTGTTCCGCATCGACCTGGGCAAGCAGGTGTTCTACGCCCTGGACGAGGATGAAAAGCGCGCGACACTGGAGAAATTGGCCCGTGAGAAGGCCAAGGGCCAGCCCAGCGTCACCCGCTTCAAGGGCCTGGGTGAGATGAACCCCTCGCAGTTGCGCGAGTCGACCATCCACCCCGATACCCGCCGTCTGGTCCAGCTCACCGTGGATGACAACGAGCAGACCGCGGCGCTGATGGACATGTTGCTGGCCAAGAAACGCGCCTCCGACCGCAAGCAGTGGCTGGAGAACAAGGGCGACCTCGCCTCGCTGGACGTCTGAAGCCTGCCATTCATTCCTGCCGGCCGTGGCGACGGCACACAGGCAACTGCCTACCGGATCCAGCCGCCTGCAGCGGCTGGAAAACCCGGGCCAGACCACCCTGCTGGACGTTTGAATCAGATACCGGGCGCTGCCGGAAAAACTGCACCGCTCCCTGCCGGCGCCGAACATGGCGCCCGGCCCGGCAGGGACATCCTGCGCCGGCAAACCCGGCACCCCGTGCTTCAATGCAAGGGTCGTGACGGCGCCGCAAACCTGCGAACAGCAACTCCCCCACCAGGTACGACGGGATACCGGGGGTGACTTGGCCGCCGCGCGTGTCAGCCACGCAATCGCGACAAACCCACCTGCAATTCCCGCCATCGGGTGCCGCAGGGCTTCCGATCCCGCCAGCTGGCGCGCGATCACGCTGTCGCTCACCCGCATTGATGCCGCCGGCGCGCTGCCGAGGTGAGAGCAGCAGCACGGCGTCCACCGGCTCGGCCTGCAAGCACCACCACTGCCCCGCTTCCGCCCCCCCC
>JBJEWP010000045.1:2166-17053 GCA_051885115.1 Stenotrophomonas sp.
CCCCCCTCCTGGCAGCCGGCATCACCCAGGCCCGGAACAAACAAAAGCCCGCCATCAAGGCGGGCTTTTGCATGCCGCTGTCACATCGAAACGCAGTGGCTCAGGCCCAGCCCAGGGCCTCCAGGCCCTTGAGGATGGTCCAGGCGCACAGGGCCGAGGCCGGAATGGTCAGCACCCATGCCCACAGGATGCGTTCGATCACACCGATCTTCAGCGAACGCGGGTTCTTGGCAAAACCCACGCCCATGATCGCGGTGGAGATCGAGTGGGTGGTGGACACCGGCATACCGAAGTGGGCTGCCGCCACCAGGATGGTGGCCGAACCGGTCTCGGCAGCGAAACCGTGGATCGGGTGCAGCTTGACCATCTTGTGCCCCAGGGTCTTGATGATCTTCCAGCCGCCCGACGCGGTACCGGCCGCCATCACGATGGCACAGGTCAGTACGATCCAGGTGGCGATCGACTGCCCGTCATTGGCCCCCGGGTGCATGAAGGCCAGCCAGGACGGCAGGTCATCCAGCACACCGGTGGCTTCGGCGCTGATCAGGGTCATGGCGATGATGCCCATGGTCTTCTGCGCGTCGTTGTGGCCGTGGGCATAGCCCATGAAGGCAGCCGAGGCGATCTGTGCCTTGCCGAAGAACATGTTGACAAAGCGCGGACGGGCCAGCCGGCCGACCCAGCCGCCCACACGGGCCAGCACGGTGATCAGCGCCCACAGCAGGCACATCACCACAATGCCCAGCAGGAAGCCGGCCACCGGCGAGGTCACCATCGGCAAAACCACCTTCCACAGCAGGCCCTTGTTCTGCGCCCAGCTGCCCAGTTGCTGGGACCAGATCAGCGCATCCCAGTTGTTGGCAGCGGCCGCCAGCGCGGCACCGCACAGGCCACCGATCAATGCATGCGAGGAAGACGACGGCAGGCCTTTCCACCAGGTGATCAGGTTCCACACGATGCCGCCAAGCAGCGCGCACAGGATCACTTGCGGGGTGACCACCACCACATCGGTGTTGATCAAGCCGTTGGCAATGGTCATCGCCACGGCGGTACCGGTCAGTGCGCCGACCAGGTTCATCACCGCAGCCAGCATCACCGCATGCCCGGGCGATAGCACCTTGGTGGCCACCACGGTGGCAATGGAGTTGGCGGTATCGTGGAAGCCGTTGATGAACTCGAACACCAACGCCGCCAGGATCACCACCAGTACGAGGGTGAGCATGTGCAGCCCCCGTCAGCTGTTCTTCAGGACGATCTGGTAAGCCACCACGCCCGCACCACGGCAACGGTCGATGGCCTTTTCCAGGATCTCGAAGAATTCCTTGAGCAGGAACATCTGCAGGTGGTCCAGCCGGCCGGAATAGATGTCGCGGTACAGCTCCAGCATCAGGCGGTCGGCCTCGTTTTCCAGTGCGCGCAATTTTTCATTCAGCGCGGTCATCCGGTCCAGGTTCATGTTGCGCAGGTCGGCAACCATTTCCACCACCACACCGGCGGCCTGTTCGAGCATTGCCGCACGCGGGGCGAAGTCGATCTGGTCCAGGTGCTTGACCGCCAGCGAATAACGGTCGGCAAATTTTTCGATCTGCTTGGGAATCTTGTACAGGGCCGAGCCCAGTGCCTCGATGTCTTCGCGCTCGATCGGGGTGATGAAGGTGTCGACCATGGCCTGGCCGATCTTTTCCGACACCGCGCGGCCACGCAGGCGGGCCAGCTTGAAGGCATCCAGCGCAGGCTGGGATTCGCCTTCACGCATCATGGTGTGCAGCGCCTTGGCGCTGTCATGGGCTGCCTGGGCGGCATCGTCCAACAAGACATAGAACTGCTTGCCGGACCCGAAAATGGTCTGCAGTGAGAACATAAGAAACCTGGAGGGTCGCCACCACGGAGGGGATGGCATCAACTGTCAATTATGACGCCGCGATGGCGTTTTTGCGAAACTTCGGTTTCCAATCATGGCAGCAAGCTGAACGAATGTTTACGCAGCACCCACCTGCTCTGCTAGCATCCTGATCGCACCTGCGGGTGCGACCTATGGACGACGACCCTTATCCAGCACAGGTGCCGGCCGCTTTTGCAGCCCCCGGCGCCACCCATCCACGCCCCTTTCCCTGGGCCATCAACCGGGGGAAGGCCCGTGTTTGAGTTTCTAGTTGTCATTGCGCTGATCCTGCTCAATGGCTTTTTTGCCATGTCCGAAATGTCGGTCATGACCTCGCGCAAGAGCCGCCTGAAACAGCAGGCCGCTTCCAGCCAGCGGGCCGCGCGCGCGCTGGCCCTGTCTGAAAAGCCGGAAGCCTTCCTGTCCACGGTGCAGATCGGGATTACCCTGATCGGCGTGCTCACCGGCATGTTCGGTGGCGAGTCGATCGGCCGCGAACTGGCCGCCATCATCCAGCGCATTGCACCGGACTTTGCCTACGCGCAGACGGTCGGCAAGGGCGCGGCTGTGGCCCTGATCACCTACCTGACGTTGATCTTCGGCGAACTGGTGCCCAAACGCCTGGCCATCACCCGCCCCGAACCGATTGCCGGGGTGGTGGCCCTGCCGATGGGCTGGCTGGCCCGCCTGGCCTATCCGGTGGTCTGGCTGCTGTCCCAGTCCACCCGCGTGGTGCTGCGCACCCTGGGCCTGGGCAAGGAACAGTCCGAAGCGGTTTCCCAGGAGGAGATCCGCATGCTGGTGGCTGAAGGCCACGAGGCCGGGGTGATCGACAGCCAGGAACGCGACATGATGAACCGGGTCATGCGCCTGGGCGACCGTACCGCCGAAAGCCTGATGACCCCGCGCAACCGCATTGCCTGGCTGGACACCCAGCACGACCAGGCCAGCAACCTGGAATCGATGCGCGAGCATGCCTTCTCCCGTTACCCGGTTTACCGCGGCAGCGACCAGGACATTGCCGGCATCCTGGAAGTGAAGACCCTGCTCACCCACGGCCAGGGCGAAGGATTGTTCCAGAACCTGCGCCAGCCGGTCTACGTCTCCGAATCCACCCATGCGATGAAGCTGCTGGAGATCTTCCGCGAGGAACACCAGTCGATGGCCCTGGTGGTGGATGAATACGGCGAAATCCAGGGGCTGGTCACCGTCTCGGACCTGATGGGCGCAGTGGTGGGCCGCCTGCAGGTGGTCGACCACGACGAGGACGCGCCACTGGTGGTGACACGCGACGACGGTTCGCTGCTGGTGGATGGCTCGCTGCCGCTGGATGACCTGCGCGATCTGATGCCGGGCGCCGAGCTGCCCGACACCGACGAGGCCGACTACAACACCGTGGCTGGCCTGTGCATCGAGCGCTTCGGCCGCATTCCGCAGACCGGTGAGTGGTTCGACTTGTCCGGCTGGCGGCTGGAGGTGATCGATCTGGACGGCGCACGGGTGGACAAGATCCTGCTGCGCCAGCTCAGCGACAGTGACGATGACCAACGCACCCCCTGACCCGCCCGTGGCCGGTGTGCCACGCAATGAAGGCATCCGCCAGCTGCTGGCCATGGCCAGCCAGGGTGACCCGGAGCAGCACCTGCAGCTCAAGCAGGTGCTCGGCGGCCTGGCCCAGGGGGCCTTCGGCATGTTCCTGCTGCTGGCCATCGTGCCGGCCTTCATCCCGCTGCCCGGTGTGGCCGGCGCACTCAGCGGCCCGTTGGTGATGCTGATCGGTGCGCAGATGCTGATCGGCCTGCGCAGCCCCTGGCTGCCGGGCTGGATTGCCCGTCACGGCCCGCGCCGGCGCACCCTGCTGCGCTTTGTCAGCAAGCTGCAGCGTCCGCTGACCTGGCTGGACAGTGTGCTCAAGCCGCACCTGGCCGCCACCATCGAGCCGCTGCCGGCGCGCATGTTCACCGGCCTGCAGTTGATTGTGCTGGGCCTGCTGCTGTCCCTGCCGATTCCCTTCACCAACTACCTGTTCGGCCTGCAGCTGATGCTGTTCGCGCTGGCCCTGCTGGAGCGCGACGGCCGTCTGATGCTGCTCAACTGGCTCGGCGGGCTGGGGGCAATCACCTTTTTCGGCATCAGCTCCGGGCAGTTGCTGGCCTACCTGACGCCCTTGCTCGAGCGCCTGCTCAGCTGAGCGAGCGCCAGGCCTGCATGGCCAGCGCGAAGGAATGCCGGCGGGCGGCCGGATCATGGATGTTGGCGGTGATCATCAACTCGTCCGGCGCCAGACGCTGCACCTGCGCCTGCATCTGCGCCGCCACCGTGTCCACATCACCCACCGCCGACACTGCCAGTGCCCGCTCCACCCCTGGGCGCTCGTGCGGCAGCCAGACCTGGTCGATGTCATCCACCGGGGCCGGCAGCTTGCCCAAGGTGCCGCGGTGCAGATTGAGGAACAACTGCTGCAGGCTGCTGAACAGATAGCGGGCCTGGTCGGCGGTATCTGCCGCGACCACATTCATTGCCACCAGCGCATACGGGCTGGCCAGCCGTGCCGAAGGCCGGAATTCACTGCGGTACACCGCCAGCGCAGCCTCCAGCTGGTCCGGTGCAAAGTGCGAGGCAAAGGCGTATGGCAGCCCCAGGCGGGCGGCCAGCCGGGCACCGAAGGTGCTCGAGCCAAGCATCCACACCGGCAGGCCATCGCCGATGCCGCCACCGGGCACGGCCTGTACTGCCTGCCCCGGCTGCACCGGGGCCAGGTAATGCAGCAATTCCTGCACATCCTGAGGGAAACGGTCGGCCTGTTCGGAATAACGGCGCAGTGCACGCGCGGTGGCATGGTCGGTGCCTGGCGCCCGGCCCAGCCCCAGGTCGATGCGCCCGGGATAAAGGCTGGCCAGGGTGCCGAACTGCTCGGCCACCTGCAGCGGGCTGTGGTTGGGCAGCATGATGCCGCCGGCCCCTACCCGGATGCGCGAGGTCAGCCCGGCCAGGTGGCCGATCAGCACCGAGGTGGCCGCCGAGGCCACCCCGGGCATGTTGTGGTGCTCGGCAAGCCAGTAGCGGTGATAGCCCAGGCGGTCGGCCAGGCGGGCCAGCTGGGCCATGTCGGCAAACGCCGAGGCGATGGACTGACCTTCCCCCACCGGGGCCAGGTCAAGCAGGGAAAGCGGAATCATCGGCCACTCCGGCACGGGCAAGGGGTCGCAGGCAATCAGCCCCGGGATGCAGCCGCAGCTGCCGCCTGACGTACCCGCGCACGCCCGGCCTTGTTCGGGTTGGGCGCAGGCAGGGCATCGGCCGGGGGCACCGGCGCATCCTTGAGCGGGCGCAGCTGCGGATCCAGTGACACCCGCTCGTCAAACACGAAACAGCCGCCGTCATAGTGCGCACCGCCCACCTGCTCGAAGTAGGCCAGGATGCCGCCATCAAGCTGCAGCACGTTGTCCATGCCATCATTGACCATCCACAGGGCTGCCTTTTCGCAGCGGATCCCCCCGGTGCAGAAGCTGACCACGGTCTTGTCCTTGAGCGCCTCGCGGTGCGGTTCCAGCGCCGCCGGCAGGTCTGTGAACTTGTCGATGGCAAGGGTCAGCGCATCGTTGAAGGTGCCGTAGGCCACCTCCTGCTGGTTGCGGGTATCGAGCATGACCACCGGCTTGCCGGCATCGTCATGGCCCTGGGTCAGCCAGCGCGCCACGGTGGCCGGGTCCACTCCCGGCGGGCGTGGGTAGTCCAGCGGCTGGCCGTCGGCTCGACGGAAGCTGATCAACTCCTTCTTCAGCTTCACCTTGAGCCGGGCAAAGGGCATGTGTTCGCTGTAGCTGCGCTTGATCACCATGTTGGCAAAGCGCGGATCCGCCAGCAGCGGCGCATAGAAGGCATCGATGCCGGCCGCACTGCCGGCCAGGAACAGGTTCAGCCCTTCGGCAGACACCAGCACCGTGCCCATCAGGCCATGGGCCTGGGCACGCTGGAACAGTTGATCACGAAGCGTCTGGAGGTCTTCCTCCAGGGCATGGAAATGGTAGGCGGCGGTATTGACGATCATGCCGCCATTGTAACGGCGCGGGCCTGACTCAGCGCCACAGCAGCCAGGGCAGCCAGAGCACGAAGCCGATGATCAGCACGATCAGCAGCAGGCCACCGGCCACTTCCAGCGGCGATTGGCGCAAGCGGCTGGCAAAGCTTTGCGGCGCCCCGGCTGCCTGCAGGCGCTCTGCCCGCTGCCGCTGACTGGCCTCGATCACCGCCCGTGCGCGCGGGTAGTCCTCGCTGTCGCGGACCCAGATCGCCGGCGCGCTGAAGCCCAGCAGGCCGGGAGCGGTCTGGTACCAGTCCACCTGCGCCTGGTCCAGGGCAGTGGTCACTTCGTCGAATTCATCGGCCTCGACGTGGCGCAATTTGAAAAGCAGGCGTGCCATGGCAAGCATCATAACGGTATCGCTTGCTAACCTTGTCGCCCCCGGCTGCGCGCCGATACATGCTCAACACCATGGCCCTGATCCACCGCCCTGTCCTCGCCCTGCCCTTGCTGGCCCTGCTGGCCGCCTGCACCCCGGCACCGCAGGCACTGCCGCCCAGCGACCCGATCAGCCAGTTCCAGGCCATCGACCAGCAGCCAGGCAGCGGCGCCACCGCCCAGCCAGGGCAGAAGGTGAGCGTGCACTACACCGGCTGGCTGTTCGATGCCGATGCCCCGCAGCAGCGCGGGCCCAAGTTCGACAGTTCGGTCGACCGCGGCCAGCCGTTCTCCTTCACCGTCGGTGCAGGCCAGGTCATCAAGGGCTGGGACGAAGGTGTGGCCGGGATGCAGGTCGGCGGCACCCGCACCCTGATGATCCCGCCCGACTACGGCTACGGTGGCCGCCAGGTCGGCCCGCTGCCGGCCAATGCCTCGCTGGTGTTCGAGGTGCAGCTGCTGGGAATCGAGCAACGCTGATGCCCCACCTGGATACCGAGGTCGCCATCATTGGCGGCGGACCGGCCGGGCTGATGGCGGCCGAGCGTTTGCTGGCCGCCGGCCATCAGGTCACCCTGTTCGAAGCGAAGGGCTCGCCCGGGCGCAAGTTCCTGATTGCCGGCAAGGGCGGCCTGAACCTGACCCATGCCGACTCACGCCCACTGTTTGACAGCCGTTACCGCGAACGCGCCCAGGCCGTGGGCCGCTGGCTGGATGTGTTCGACGGCCCGGCCCTGCGCCAGTGGGCCGCCGGTTTTGGCATCAACACCTATATCGGCAGTTCCGGCCGGGTGTTCCCCGAGGACCGCAAGGCCGCCCCGCTGCTGCGTGGCTGGGTACGCCGGCTCAAGGAACAAGGCCTGGTGCTGCGGGTGAACCACCGCTGGACTGGCTGGAACGATCACGGCCAGCTGCTGTTCGATACCCCCGAGGGCCGCGTTGCCGCCCGTGCCGGGGCAACCATCCTGGCCACCGGCGGTGCCAGCTGGCCGCAACTGGGCAGTGATGGCAGCTGGGTCCAGCCGCTGCGCCGGCTCGGCATCGAGGTGGCCGGGCTGGAACCGGCCAACTGCGGCTTTGACGTCGCCTGGAGCGAGCATTTCATCCAGCGTCAGGCCGGCGCTCCGGTCAAACCGGTGATTGCCCACTGGCGCGATGGCCAGGGGCAGATGCGGCAATTACAGGGCGAATGCGTGGTCAGCCAGGCCGGGATCGAAGGCAGCCTGGTGTATGCCATCGGCGCAGACCTGCGCCAGGCCATCCAGCGCGACGGCCAGGCCGTGCTCGAGCTGGACCTGGCGCCCGGGCGCGAACTGGCCCGCCTGCGCCAGGACCTGGCCAGCCCGCGCAAGGGCCGCAGCTTCAGCGAGCACCTGCGCCGACAGGCCGGCATCGGCGGGGTCAAGGCCGCTCTGTTGTATGAAATCCTCGGCCGCCAGGCCGGTGACGACCTGGATGCGGTGGCCACCACCTTGAAACGCCTGCCGCTGCGGCTGATCGCACCGCGACCGATTGCCGAGGCAATCAGCTCGGCCGGCGGCGTGCGGCTGGAGGCACTGGACCCGTCCTTGATGCTTGCCGCCCGTCCCGGCGTGTTCTGCGCCGGCGAGATGCTGGACTGGGAAGCCCCCACCGGCGGTTACCTGCTCACCGCGTGCTATGCCTCCGGCGCGGTGGCTGCCGCCGGTGCCAGCCAGTGGCTGCGCCTGCAGGCCTGAGCGGTACCCAGTGAAATGAAAAAGCCCCCGTCAGTGACGGGGGCTTGTTGCTGCCGCATGATCGGCCGGTCAGTACAGACGGCTGTCGCGCAACGCCTGCATGCGTGCCGGCGGGTCGAAGGTATCGGTACGCGCCAGCGGCCAGTAATCACGGAACACACTGTGCTCGGGCTGGCCGCTGAGCAGTTCGCCCGGCTCCAGGAAGCGGTACAGCGAGCCCAGCGAACGGATCTGGGTCGGCGACACCCGGCGCAGGATATGCTCCGGGCCCAGCTGGTCGGTATGGCTCAGGCCGGCAGCGGAAAGCAGCTCGCCCAGCGCGCGCATGGTGTTGCGGTGGTAGTTGAACACCCGTGCTGCCTTGTGGGTCGGGTCCAGGTTGGACGAACGCGCACGGTCCTGGGTGGCAATGCCGGTCGGGCACTTGTCGGTGTGGCAGCTCAGCGCCTGGATGCAGCCCAGCGAAAACATGAAGGCACGCCCGGCATTGCACCAGTCCGCGCCCATCGAGATGGTGCGGGCGATGTCGAAGGCACTGGTGATCTTGCCGGCCGCACCGATGTGGATGTGCTGGCGGATGTTCAGGCCGATCAGGGTGTTGTGCACCAGCATCAGCGCCTCGTTCATCGGCACACCGACGTGGTCCATGAACTCCACCGGTGCCGCACCGGTGCCACCTTCGGCGCCGTCGACCACGATGTAGTCGGGCATGATCCCGGTCTCCTGCATCGCCTTGGCAATACCGAACCATTCCCACGGGTGGCCGATGGCCAGCTTGAAGCCCACCGGCTTGCCGCCGGACAGCTCGCGCAGGCGGGCCACGAACTGCAGCAGCTCCACCGGGGTGGAGAAGGCCGAGTGCCCCGGCGGCGAAACGCAGTCCACGCCCATCGGCACACCGCGGGTCAGGGCGATTTCCTCGCTCACCTTGGCCGCCGGCAGCACGCCGCCATGGCCGGGCTTGGCGCCCTGGGAGAGCTTGATCTCGATCATCTTGACCTGCTCGGAGCGGGCATTTTCGATGAAACGCTCATCGTTGAAATTGCCCTGGGCATCACGGCAACCGAAGTAACCGGAGCCGATTTCCCAGATCAGGTCACCACCGCGCTCGCGGTGGTAGGGCGAAATGCTGCCTTCACCGGTGTCCTGGGCGAAGTTGCCCAGCTTGGCACCGCCGTTGAGCGCGCGCACTGCATTGGCCGACAGCGCACCGAAGCTCATGGCCGAGATGTTGAACACGCTGGCCGAGTACGGCTGGGTGCAGGACGGACCACCGATGGTGACGCGGAAATCGGTATTGTCGATGCGCGCCGGGCGCATGGAGTGGTTGATCCACTCGTAATCGACCTGGTAGGCGCTGCGCAGGGTGCCAAACGGCAGCACATCCATCTCGTTGCGCGAACGGCGGTAGACCAGGCTGCGATCCTGACGCGAGAACGGCACGTTCTCCAGGTCGTTCTGCACAAAGTACTGACGGATTTCCGGACCGATGGATTCAAAGAAATAGCGGAAATGCACCAGTACCGGGTAATTGCGCCGCAGTGCACTGCGATTCTGCAGGACATCCACCGTACCGATGATGATCATGGCGCCGAACAGACCTGCCCCCCAGTACCAGGAGGGCCATTTGAAGGCCAGCAGCAACGACACCGGAAGCAGAACGATGGCCAGCAGGTACACCAGGTAGCGATGCATGGGAAATCTCAAAAAATGAACGGGAGCAGTCTACAGCCGGTCATGGACCAGATGGCGTGGCCAGACCGATTTCACATCATAAATCACCGTGTTTTCATTACCCATGGCATGGATCTGTTCAGCTGAAAGTGCCCGGAACTGGGCATGTGCCACGGCCAGCACAATGGCCTCGTAACCCTTGCCCGGCAAGGCGCTCACCGCCACCCCTTCATGCCGCAATGCAGCATCCGGATCGGCCCATGGGTCGCAGCAGGTGACCTGCGCTCCGGCACTTGCAAAACGCCGCACCAGGTCCAACGCACGGCTGTTGCGCAGGTCCGGGCAGTCCTCCTTGAAGGTGGCCCCGAGCACCAGGATCCGGGCACCGGCAATGGCCTGGCCGCGCTGCGCCAGCAGCTGCTGCACCTTGGTCGCCACATGCTCCACCACCCGGTTGTTGACCGAGCGCGCGGTATGGATAAGGTCCGGGTGATACCCCACGCTCATGCTCTTGTGCAGCAGGTAATAGGGGTCAACACCAATGCAGTGGCCGCCGACCATGCCCGGGCGGAACGGCAGGAAGTTCCATTTGCTGCCGGCGGCCTCCAGCACGTCCAGGGTATCGATGCCGAGACGGTCGAAAATCAGCGCCAGCTCGTTGACCAGGGCAATGTTGACGTCGCGCTGGATGTTCTCGATGACCTTGGCGGCCTCGGCCACCTTGATCGACGGCGCCGGCCAGGTCCCCGCCGTGATGATGCGCAGGTACAGCTGGTCCACCACCTGCGCAGCCTGGGCACAGGAGCCGGAAGTGACCTTGCGGATATCGGCCAGACGCCGTTGCTGGTCACCCGGGTTGATCCGCTCCGGGCTGTAGCCAACATGGAAGTGTTCGGTCAGACGCAGCCCCGAACCGGCCTCGAGCAGGGGGACGCACACTTCCTCGGTGGTGCCCGGGTACACCGTGGACTCGAAGATCACCAGGTCACCCGGCCGCAGCAGGCCGGCAAGCAGCTCGCAGGCCGAGCGCAGTGGCTGCAGATCCGGTTGCTCATGGGCATCGATCGGTGTGGGCACGGTCACGATGTAGACATTGCAAGCGGCCAGTTCGGCCGGGTTGTCGGCAAAGCGCAGCTGCTGCGCTGCCGCCAGCTCCTCATCTGCGGTCTCGCGGGTGTGGTCATGCCCCTGGCGCAGCTGCGCCACGCGATGGCTGTCGATGTCATAGCCCACCACCGGCAATTGACGGCCGAAGGCCACGGCCAGCGGCAAGCCAACATAGCCCAGCCCGATCACCCCGATGCGCGGCTCCACCTGCGCACTGATTTGCCCCACCATCGCCTGCATCCTTCCCGCCGGATCATTCCAGCCAATCGCACACTGTAGTCCTGCGCGGCAGACACAACCAGCCCACACTGCTGCAGCCGGCACTGCGCAGGCAGCAAAAAACCGCCTTGCGGCGGTTCCCTGCGCTGGTGCCCGGAGCCGGAATCGAACCGGCAAGGGGTTGCCCCCGGCGGATTTTAAGTCCGCTGCGTCTACCGATTTCGCCATCCGGGCAACGCCGGCATAGGGTGCCTGAAATCCCCCGCACGCGGAATACCCGCAAGGCCTCAAATCGTGCGCGAAAACCGCTGTTGCGGCCCTTGGCCATGCAGATATGGGTCAAAGCACATGGCCAGCAGGCGCAGCAGTGGCCGCCCCCAGGGCGTAGCGGCAATCACCCCGTCTGCCACCCGCGCCAGGCCATCGCGCTGCAGCGGCTGCAAGCGCTCCAGGTCGGCGGCGAAGTAATCGGCAAATACCAACGAGTGCTCCTGCTCGAAACTGGCCATGTCCACCTCGCCGTGGCACATCAAGGCCTGCACCAGCGCCGCGCGTATCTGGTCATCGGCGGTCAACTCCAGCCCCCGCCACACCGGCAGGTCGCCGGCGGCCAGGGCGGCCTCCCACGCGGGCAGGTCACGCGGGTTCTGGCTGTAGCTGCTGTCGATGTGGCTGATTGCACTGACCCCCAGGCCGATCAGGTCGGTCTGCGCATGGGTGGTGTAGCCCATGAAGTTGCGGTGCAGCTGGCCCTGACGCTGGGCAATGGCCAGCGGGTCGTCCGGCAGGGCGAAGTGGTCCAGGCCAATGTACTGGTAGCCGGCGGCGGTGAGCTTTTCCACTGCGACGCCGAGCAGGGCCAGCTTGTCCTCGGCACTGGGCAGGTCGGCCTCGTCAATCTGCCGCTGCGCGCGGAACAGGTGCGGCAGGTGGGCATAGCCGTACACGGCCAGGCGCTCCGGGCGCTGTTCCAGCATCAGCTCCACGGTCTGCGCAAAACCGGCCAGGGTCTGCCGCGGCAGGCCGTAGATCAAATCGACATTGACCGATGACAGGCCGTACTGGCGGCAGGCGGTCATCACTTCCAGCGTCTGCTCCAGAGGCTGGATCCGGTTGATCGCCTCCTGCACACCCGGATTGATGTCCTGCACCCCCAGACTGGCACGGTTGAAGCCCAGCCTCCCCAGCTCGGCCACCTGCGCGGCGGTGATCATCCGCGGGTCCAGCTCGATGGAGATGTCGCGCTGGGCCGAGGCACTGAAACGGAACAAGCCACGCAAGCCCTCCACCAGACGGCGCAGCAGGGCCGGGCTGAGGAAGTTGGGCGTACCCCCACCAAAGTGCAGCTGCACCACTTCGCGGCAGGGCCCGAACAGGGCAGCCATGCGTTCGGCTTCCAACAGCAGCTGGCCCACGTAGCGCTCACCACGCCCGTGATCGCGGGTGATCACCCGGTTGCAGCCGCAGTAGAAGCAGGGACTGGTGCAGAAGGGCACATGCACATACAGCGACAACGGCCGGCCGCTGGCATTGCTGCGCGCCGCCGCCGCGGTCAACTGTGTCACGCCAAAACCCTCGTGGAACTGCGGCGCGGTGGGATAGGAGGTGTAACGCGGGCCGGGCCGGTCATGCCGGCGCAACAGGTCCGCATCGAAATTCCAGCCAAGGGCAAAGGCCCGGTCCGATAGTGTCTGCATGGCGACAGCTTCGCATGCAGCGGTAATGGCGGCCTTGACATCGATCAATCCGGCACAGCCGACGCCATTGATTCCAATCAATGTCGCCCCGGCGCCTGCACCTTAGCCTTGCAGACAGCCCCCGCCCCCCCCGATCCCGGGCATTCTCGCTGTGAGGTCCCCATGTCCCGACCTGCACCGGCAAGCGCTTCGGCCTTGCGTACCGTTGGCATCATCCTGTGGCCGGCCTTCGTGGTGGCGGCCCTGGCCACCCTGGTGTTCTTTGCCCTGATCGACCCCCTGGCCCTGGCAGCAATCAGCTGGCCGGCGCTGGGGGTGAGCCGGCTGACCGGCTACAGCCTGGGCTTTTTCATGTTCTGGGCCGTGGCCAGCCTGGCCGCCAGCTTCACCTGGCTGATGCTGCGCCCGACCCCGCCGCCGCCGGCGCAGATGGACGAGGAATGGCAATGAGCGGGTCCCCTCCGGCATCGGCCCGCCTGCTCGACCGGCCGTGGACGCGCCGGCTGCTGGCCGCCGGCCTGCTGGCCACCTTCTACGTCCTGCCCTGGCTGTCGATCAACGGTGCGCCGGTGCTGATGCTGGACCTGGCCGCGCGTGACGCCTTCATCCTTGGCCAGCGTCTGCCCACCCGGTCCCTGCCCGGGCTGCTCTGCCTGGCCGTGGCCGCCCTGGCCCTGCTGTACCTGCTCACCAACCTGGGGGGGCGGCTGTGGTGCGGCCTGGCCTGCCCGCAATCCATCCTCGGCCAGCTCTACCTGCAGCTGCAGCGCTGCGGCCGGCATTGCGGCAACCTGCTGTGGGCGCTGTTGGCGATCTGGACCGGGGTGAGCTTTGTCGGTTACTTCATCCCGATAAAGCCGCTGTTTTCACTCCACGACAGCGGCTGGAGCCCATGGAGTCTTTTCTGGGCCAGCTTTTATGGCCTGGCCACCTGGGCCAACATCCGCTTCCTGCGCACCCGGCTGTGCCGCGAGCTGTGCCCGTTTGCGCGCTTGCAGCCATGGATCGAGGATGCCCATACCCCGCATGTGCGCTATCAGCCCTGCCGAGGCGAACCGCGCGGCCCAAGGGCTGCCGGGCTGCCTGGCATCGAAGCCCGTGGCCGCCCCCTGCTTGATCCAGACACCGCCCGCGACTACGTGTTCCGCGCGGCCAACCCGGCCATTGCCGGCAGCTGGCCACGCTTTGCCGACAACCGCCTCGGTGACTGCCTGGACTGCGGGCAATGCCAGCAGCAGTGTCCGTTGCAGCTGGACATCCGCAACGGCGTGGACGCCAATTGCCTGGACTGCGGCCGGTGCATCAGCGCCTGTGACCAGGCCTTGGCCAGTCATGGTCTGCCCCCCGGCCTGATCCAGCGCCAGCCCGCACTGCCCATGGCCGATGGCCGCTGCTGGCACAAGCTGCGCCAGCGCCCGCGCACCCTGCTGGCCTCGGTCATCCTGCTGATCAGCCTGCTCTGCACCTGGCACCTGCTGGGCTGATATCCCGCCGCCACGGCTACCCGATTGCCGGCAACCGGGCAGCAAGGAAGTGGCGCAAGACTGGCAATAAAACCCCGCGTCAGCGGGGGCTATTGGGGGCCTGGGTCGGAATCGAACCGGGGTGTACGGATTACCAACCCGATTGCGCATGGTCGACCACTCCAAAACCACCATATCTGGCATGTTCCGCGCCTTTTTTGACGTTTTCGCGCCAGATCGCAGGCAACAAAAAACCCGCTTTCGCGGGTTGAATGCTTGAATCTATTGGAGGCCTGAGTCGGAATCGAACCGGCGTACACGGATTTGCAATCCGTTGCATGACCACTCTGCCATCAGGCCAACAAGCTTTGCCGGTTCTTCCGGCAGCGACATCACTTTGATGGAAGCAATGCCGCTGGAATATGGAGCGGGAAACGAGACTCGAACTCGCGACCTCAACCTTGGCAAGGTTGCGCTCTACCAACTGAGCTATTCCCGCTTGGGATGTGTGCATGATAAGTGAATTTCACATTTCATGCCAGCTTTTTCAACCTTGCCCATCACAACACTGATGTGCACTGGTTTGGCCCGGCTGCGGCCAGCAACGACATGGAGCGGGAAACGAGACTCGAACTCGCGACCTCAACCTTGGCAAGGTTGCGCTC
>JBJEWP010000046.1:0-2048 GCA_051885115.1 Stenotrophomonas sp.
GACATGGGCTTTTTGCCCTCGATCAAGCGCATCCTGGCCAAGCTGCCGCGCCAGAACCGCCAGACCCTGCTGTTCTCGGCCACCTTTGCCGAGCCGATCAAGGCCCTGGCACTGGAGTTCATGCGCAACCCCAAGCAGATCCAGGTGACCCCGCAGAACACCGTGGCAGAAACCATCACCCACCGCGTGCACCCGGTGGACACCGCGCGCAAGCGCGAGCTGCTGCTGCACCTGCTGGCCGAGGATTCGCGCGTGCAGACCCTGGTGTTTGCCAAGACCAAGCACGGCAGCGACAAGCTGGCCGACTTCCTGGCCAAGAGCGGGATCAAGACCGCCGCCATCCACGGCAACAAGAGCCAGGGCCAGCGCCTGCGTGCGCTGGGCGACTTCAAGGCCGGCCGGGTCACCGTGCTGGTGGCCACCGACATCGCCGCCCGCGGCATCGACATCAACGAGCTGCCCAAGGTCATCAACTACGACCTGCCGATGGTGGCCGAAGATTACGTGCACCGCATCGGCCGTACCGGCCGCAACGGCTCCAGCGGTGAGGCGATCTCGCTGGTGGCCCAGGAAGATGCCAAGTACCTGCGCCAGATCGTGCGCCTGCTGGACAAGGACATGGACATCAGCGATGTCCCCGGCTTTGTGCCGCAGACCCCGATCCGCTGGGGCAACAGCGCCCCGGGCAAGGCCGAGCAGCCGGGCGGCCAGCGTCCGCCGCGTCGCGGCAACGGCGGCAATGGTCCGCGTCCGGCCGGTGCCGGCCGTGGCCGCAGCGATGGCGGCCGTCGTGCCGGCGCCGGTGCCGGCGAAGGCCAGGGCCAGCGTCGTGGTGGCGGCAACGGCGCCAATGCCGGTGCTGCGCGCGGCGAACGCCGTGACGGCGCTCCGCGTGGTGATGCCCAGCGCAACGGCGCACCGCGCCGTCGTGGCGGCGGTGGTGGCAATGGCGGTGGCAACCGTGGCCCGCGCAGCGCTGGCTGATCGCTGCCGCGCCAGCGCGTCACACACGTGAACAGACAAAGGCCGGGCAATGCCCGGCCTTTGTTGTTGGCCGCCATGGCAAGGCAGACTCAGCCCAGCGCCATACCGCGCCCTGCAGGTTCTGCCTGGGCCACTTGCGCCACCATTTCTGCGGCCAACCCCTGCTCACGCTGATGTTCCAGCACCTGCAGTTGCTGCACAGACTGCGCAAACGGTGTTTGTACGGCCAACGCCGTATCCATCCCGGCACGATGATGGGCAGGGTTGTCCGCATCGCCCTGCACCACAAATACCCGGCTGCCCGCCGGGGCGCTGTCGGTGGCCACGCTGAGCAGCACCTGATCCACCCGCTGCAGGCCTTCCGATGCAGCCAGCAGCGTCAGGCTGCCGGCCATGCACTGGCTGTGCGTATCCCAGGGCTTTCCGGCCATGGCATCGAGCCTTTCAACCCCGGCCACGCATTGCTGGTACAGCGGCTGATGCAACATCCCAGGGGTCAACCCGGCAGTCTGCACCTCGGCTTCATGGCTGCCCGCCTTCTGTTGCACAGGCGCGGCATCGGCAACCAGCCACGGGCTGGCCATGATCGGCCGATGCTGGTTCGGGTCATCCGGGTGAAACTGCTCACGCAGTTGCTGCCGATCCATTCGCAACTGGCGCAGGTCATTGAGTGTTTCCAGCGTTTCCGGGCTGGTGACCGGGGAGGGAAAGTACAGTTGCCGCTGCGCATCGTGCAACTGCGTCCACCCTCCCGATTGTTCATCGAAGCGGTAATACCGCCCGTCCAGCGCAATACGATGCGGGTCGGTATTGGATTGCGCCCCCAATGCAACGTTGTGGGCCTTGCCCATGGCTTCCAGATAGGCATTTGCATCAAGCTGGTCATCGTTGTACTGGTGTGACACCGCAAGCGTTGTTGCGGCCAGCCGCGTCACTCCCTTAAAGCTGTTGTCACGCAGCATCGCCCAGACCTTCTCGGCCTCCTCATCGCCACCGTGCCGGCGCGCCGCCTCCAGCAGCTGGCGTGGGGTCCAGCCATCCGGGTTGATGCCGTACTGCCGGAA
>JBJEWP010000047.1:0-2027 GCA_051885115.1 Stenotrophomonas sp.
GCACATTGGGGTAGTGCTCGCGGATCATCTCCGACTTCTTGCCCAGGCAGCCGGTGACGATGACCTTGCCGTTCTCGTTCATCGCCTCGCCGATGGCATCCAGCGATTCGGCCACGGCCGACTCGATGAAGCCACAGGTGTTGACCACCACCACGTCGGCCGAATCGTAGGACGGCACGATGCTGTAGCCCTCCACACGCAACTGGGTAAGGATGCGTTCGGAATCGACCAGGGCCTTGGGGCAGCCAAGCGATACGAACCCGACTTTGGGGTTGGTCTGGGACATGGGGCTCAACAAATGAAGGAGGGCGCGGCCAGGATGGCGCAGGCGCAAGCCGGCAATTATAGCGGGCTGCGCCTGAGCCGCCGCCGACCCGCGACTGCTGCACCTGCACATCGGCGCGCAGCCTGCTACTGTCAGCACCAGTTCTTCATACAGGCAGCCCCTCATGTCGCAATGGATCGAACTTTCCACCCCGCACGGCACCGTCCGTGCCTGGGAGCAACTGCCGCTGGGTACCCCGCGCGGAGCACTGGTGATCATCCAGGAAATCTATGGGGTCAACCCCCACGTCCGGGCCATCTGTACCCGCGCCTCGATGGGCGGCTATGCGGTCCTCGCCCCCAGCTTCTTCGACCTGGTCACCGAGCCGGGCCTGGAGCTGGACTATTGCCCGCAAAGCACCCAGCGCGGCAAGGCCCTGGTCGATGAGCTGGGCCTGGAACGTGCAGTGGACGTGGTCGACAGCGCCGCCCAGTACCTGCGCAAGTACGGCAAGGTCGGCACCTCGGGCTACTGCTGGGGCGGCACCGTGGCCATGCTGGCCGCGCAGCGTCTGGGCCTGCCCTCGGCCAGCTACTACGGCGCGCGCAACGCCCCGTTCCTGGATGCCCCGTTCAAGGCCCCCTGCATCTTCCACTTCGGCCTGCTCGATGCCTCCATCCCGGCCGAGGTCGTTGCACTGCACCGTGAAAAGCAGCCGTCGATGCCTGTATATGTGTACCCGGCCGACCACGCCTTCAACCGCGAGGTGGGCCGCAACTACCACGCCCCCAGCGCCGACCTGGCGCGGGAACGCACCTTGGCTTTCTTCAGCGAGAAACTGAAATGAGCGATACCGCAACCGTGGATTGTGAGTTCCAGCCAGATGCCCGCCTGCTTGCCGACAGTGTGTTCATCACCGACGGCCCGCTGTCACAGATCCGCCTGATCAACGACACCCGCTTCCCCTGGCTGGTGCTGGTGCCGCGCCTGCCCGGGGTGACCGAGTTGCCCGAACTCACCGATGAGCAGCAGCATGTGCTGCTGGGCGAACTCAACCGCGCCGGCCGTGCCATCCGCCAGGAACCCAAGGTGCACAAGGTCAACATTGGCGCGCTGGGCAACATCGTGCCCCAGCTGCACATCCACGTGGTCGGCCGCCACCGCGAGGATGCCGCCTGGCCCGGCCCGGTGTGGGGCTCGGGTGCGGCCGAGCGCTTCACCCCCGAAGCGCTGGCCGAACGTGTCGCCCATTGGCGTTCGCGGCTAGGATAAGCACCTGTCCTGCTGACCACGTGTTGCCACCACCATGGGTTCGAACCTGTTTGCTGCCATTGTCCTGATTCTCGTCGGCCTGTTCTTCCTTGCCCGCAACCTGGGCTGGATTGACGGCAACATCGGCGCTGTGCTCGCCACCTGGTGGCCGGCGATCCTGGTGGCCTGCGGCATCGGCATGCTGTTCAAGCGCAAGTAAGCCGCGCTGCCAACAGACACAAAAGGGCGCCATCGGGCGCCCTTTTTCTTTGATCATGCCGGCATCAGGTACGCGGCAGGGTCACCCCGGTCTGCCCCTGGTACTTGCCGGCGCGGTCGGCATAGGAGGTATCGCAGACCTCGTCGGACTGGAAGAACAGCATCTGCGCCACGCCCTCATTGGCATAGATGCGGGCCGGCAGCGGCGTGGTGTTGGAGAACTCCAGGGTCACATGGCCTTCCCACTCCGGCTCCAGCGGGGTGACATTGACGATGATGCCGCAGCGCGCAT
>JBJEWP010000048.1:0-11669 GCA_051885115.1 Stenotrophomonas sp.
GCCGCCCCGGTGTTCTTCCACGTGGTGCGCTACTACTGGAAGGCCGGCGGCTGAGACGGCGTGGCCGGTCAGGCTGGTGCGGGGACATCCAGCCATCGCGTCAGCGGCGGCAATCGGCGGATGGGCGCCGGTCCGGTACATGACCGGCACCCAGACTGGTGCCGATCGGGCGTTTGGGCTCAGGGCAGATCAGGTTCATCCAGCAGCAGGTCCTGCGCGGCTGGTGGGGCTGGCGGGGCAATTCCGGCCGGTTGGTAATGCTGTTGTTCGCTGGCCAGGGCCTGCAGTGCGGGGTCCGCGGCGAGCAGGGTGGCCACCTCGGCGGCGGTGTGCTGCAGCCAGGCCAGCTCTTCACCCTTGAGCAGGCGTTGGCCGCCGCCGGGGTTGTGGGTCCAGAAGTTTTCCGCGCGTGCGGCCGAGCGCTCGAAGCGGTGGCTGCGCACGCGCTGGCCCTGCACGTGCAGGTCATAGCGCAACACCAGACGGTCGTGGCTGATCATCGGAATGATGCCCAGGCTGGCACTGGAAACCAGCAGGGACAGCAGCCCACCCGCGGTTCCACCAGCGGTCTGCTCTACCGCCATGGTCATCAACAGCTGCAGCGGGCTGCCGGGCAGGTCATCGCGCACCGTGGTAGCCAGGGCCGGGTGGGCTTGCAGGGCCAGCAGTGCCTGCTGCTGGGCATCACTGGCAATGAAGTTGATGGCGGGCAGCTGGACAGCGGTGCCCGCCGGCACTGACGTCGGTGCCGGCATGGCCAGGCAGGGATTGGCGAGGATCAACAGCAGGCCGCAGGCCAGGATACGGGGCAGGGTCATGACCAGTGGCCTCATTGGTAGCAAAGCAGTTGATAGGTATTGGCCAGTGCCTGTTGCTGTGCCGATGCGGGGCTGTCGGTCACGCTTGCCGGCGCGCTGCGGTAAGCGATGCCGCTGCGTTCCAGGAAGCTGGCCAGCAGGCTGCTGCTGGTGGCCAGGCTGGTATTGGCGGGCAGCAGCCCGCGGCGGTTCAGGCTGCCGGCGTTCAGGAAACCGGCCAGCATGCCGATCAGCTGCCCGTTTTCATCCAGTACCGGCCCCCCGGTGTTTTCGGCCACCGGGGCACTGTTGTACTGGAACAGGCCGATTGAACCGGGAGGGCCATCCAGTGCGCTGACATGGCCGCGGCCCAGATAGGCGCTGTCACCGGCCTGGCCATTGCGGATGTGCTGCAGCACGGTCAGGTTCTCGCCCAGTTGCGGGCCATCGGTGCGCAGCGCCAGGCCCGGGCCCTGCAGGCCATCGAGCTGCAGCACGGTCAGGTCCAGCAGCTGGCTGCCGGCCACCACCCGTACCGGCCAGCGCTGGTCCTGCTGCATGACTTCCAGGTAAGGGCAGCGGTGCACCAGGCGTTGCGAGCTGAGCAGTTGGCCGTGGTCATTGAGGTGGATCGCGGTACCCAGCCGCAAGGGCTTTTCGCGGTCCACCAGCAGGCGGTAATCAAGCCCGGCGGCGGCAGCCACGGCAGGGAAGCGGGCAGGGTCAGGCTGCAGCTGCCGGCTGAGCTGATGGAAGATGTTGTTCAGCGCCAGGGCCACACCCTCGCGCACGGCCAGGTCCACCCGCTGCCCACGGATGCCGACCCGCTGCACTTGCTTGTCGTTGAGCAATACGCTGTTGCCCGGATCCAGTACCCGGTAGCTGGTGGTCACCACCAGGGTTTTGTCCTCGCGGGTGATGGCCGTGGACAGGGACAGCAGCAGGCCATAGGGGGCCTGGCTGTCAGGCAGCAGGGTCAGCGCCGGGTAATGCTGGCGGCCGACCTGTTCCACGCCATCGGACAGGGCCTGGCCCAGGTCCTGCCAGGTGCGCGCTGCGGGCAGGTAGCGGCGCACATCCAGCTGCCATGGCGGCATGTACACGGCCAGCGCGGTGGGGTTGGGCACGACCGGTGGAGCACTGGCCGGGGCGGGGTTGCGGGCATGCGCGCAAGCCAGGCTGACAGATACAACAAGCTGCGCCGCGAGCAGCCATGCCCGGGCGGAAGTTAACGGCCACATCAGTTGTGCTCTCCCCAATCGAGCCTGCATGCGGGACCATGCATTGACGTGCCGGCACTGCCCCGTCCCCCGGCCAGAGCAGAGTGTAGGGGCAAACCCGGGTGTAGGGGAATGGACTCAGGCCGGAATCAGGCCGTACTCGCGCAGCTTCTTGCGCAGGGTCGCGCGGTGGATGCCGAGCATCGCCGCGGCGCGGCTCTGGTTGCCTTCGCAGTGGTTGAGCACTTCAGTGAACAGCGGGATTTCCATCTCGCGCAGGACCACGTCATACACGTCATCGGCATCGCAGCCATCCAGGTCGCGCAGGTAGCGGCGAACGGCATGGGCGACGCTTTCACGCAACGGCGGGCGGGCGGCGCCACGACTGTTGTCAGGACGGTTGGCGGGTACGTTCAAGGGAGTTTCCAGCGAAGTGGGCACTGGCCAGCAGCACGGCTGGCAGGGGGGCAGTTTAGCGCGCTGGTGATCAAATGACCATGCGCCGGCGATCAGCGGA
The DNA here is from genome assembly GCA_051885115.1 of Stenotrophomonas sp. Lineage (GTDB taxonomy): Bacteria > Pseudomonadota > Gammaproteobacteria > Xanthomonadales > Xanthomonadaceae > Stenotrophomonas. Next base: position 2,535 of record JBJEWP010000048.1, read on the forward strand.
AGCGGAAATGGAAGGCTTCGGCTGCCGGCTCGGGCTCCACCAGCTGGAATCGGGCCTGGGCACTCTGCCCGGGTTCGAGCAGGCCGGGGGAGGCCTGGCCCAGGTATTCGGCCGGGGAAAAGATCCGCTGCCCGCTGACCTGGCCATCGGCGGTGGACAGGGTCAGCTCGACCAGCGGCAGGGCCTGGGCAAACTGCGCGTCATTGCGGAAGCTGGCTTCCACCTGCAGCGTGCCGGGCTGGCCGGGTACCGGCAGCACGCTGCGTTCCAGCATGGTGAAGGCCTCCGGCTCCTGCCAGGCGGGCAGCCGGCAAGCGAGCAGTGAACACAGGGTTTGCAACCAGGGCCGGTACTGGGCGTTGGCCGCCAGTGTCGCCCGTTCGGCCAGCACCACCTGCGCCAGCAGCAGCAGGCCCAGCGCCCCGGCCAGCGCCCATTGCCAGCGTGTACTGACCGGGCCACGCGCAGGTTGGCGCAGGAAGCCGGGGGTTGCTGCCGGTTCGCCAGGGGCGGCCACAGCCGTACCCGCGGCCGGCGTCGGCTCCGCGGCGGCGGTTGTCTCCGCCGCGCTGGTGACCGGCGCCAGCGTTGCCGGTGCAGGTGCGGGTGCAGGCGCAGATGCCGGTGTAGATGCCGGTGTAGATGCCGGTGCAGGTACTTCCGGGACCGGCACCTCCGCAGCCACAGGCGCTGCCACGGCGGCAGGCGCGCGCAGCAGGGAAGCCAGGGACTGACGCGGCGGTGTGGGCTGGTTCATGGGATCAGCGACGGCGGCCGGTGATGCGCATCCAGTCGCCATCCTGGGTGGCAACCAGCTCATCGAACCACTGCGCATAGCGCTGCAGCAGCTCGTCTTCCTGGCCGTGCAGGATGCCTGACAAGGCAATCACACCACCCGCGGCGACGCGGCTGGCCAGCACCTCGGCCAGCGCATCCAGGGCCACGGCCAGGATGTTGGCCACTACCACCGGGTAGGTGGCTGCCGGCTCGTCCTCGGGCAGATAGGTGGCAATGGCCACCCCGTTGCGCTGCCCGTTGTCGTGGGTGGCGATGATGGCCTGCGGGTCGTTGTCCACGCCCACCGCGGCAGCGGCGCCGAGCTTGAGCGCGGCCAGGGCGAGGATGCCCGAGCCGCAGCCGAAGTCCAGCACGGTCTGCCCGGCCAGCTTGCCCTCGTCGGCCAGCTGGTCCAGCCAGCGCAGGCACAGTGCGGTGGTCGGGTGGGTGCCCGAACCGAAGGCCAGGCCCGGGTCCAGGCGCACGATGGCCGCATCCGCGGCCTGGGCGGCCTCGGGCAGCTCGTGGTTCCACGGCACGATCCAGGTACGGCGGCCGAAGGACATCGGCTGGAAAGTGTCCAGCCAGGCGCGTTCCCAGTCCTCGTCGGCCACCGCACGGAAGCTGACGCTGGACCAGTCCAGACCCGGGTCGAAGGATTCCAGCGCGGCCAGCAGGGCCAGGGCATTGGTATCGGCATCGAACAGGGCGGTGAGGATCAGCTCGCCCCACAGCGGGGTCTCGCCCACGCCCGGCTCCAGGATCGCCTGCTCGTTGCTGGTGTCGGCATCGGCATCGAGCAGGGTGACCGACAGCGCACCGACGTCTTCCAGCGCGTTTTCATAACGGGGCTGGGTGGTTTCGGAGCAGCGCAGGGTGAGTTCAAGGAAGGGCATGGCAGGATGCTGGCAACAACGGATCAGAAGCGGGCATCGTAGACGAGCCGGCGGTCGATTGCGCGCCCGCGTGGGCAATTCAGCCGCTGCCGCCACACAAGCCGGTAAACTTGGGCTTTCCTGAATCCTCTGGACCCGAGCCCTGCCCATGCCACAGGCGCTGTCCCGCCTTCGCCGTTTCCTGCCCGTGCTGCCGTTGGCGGTGCTGTTGGCGATGGCGGGCTATTACAGCGCACGACTGTCGGTTGACGGGGCGCTGGGCACCCTGGGCGGGCGGGATGGGCCGAGCCCGCCGGTGGCGATGCCGGCTCCGGCCAGTTTGTCGCTGGCAAGCGGCCAGGACCGTTATTCCGATGCCCTGGGCGGTGCTGCCATGCTCGCCACCGGGACTTCGCTGGAAGGCACGGGCAACTTGTTCGACTATGCCGGCCAGCTACGTCTGGCCGCCGACGGCGGCGATGCGCAGGCGTCCTGGACGCTGAGCCGGATCTATGACTATTGCGCCCTGTACGCACAGGACCCGCAGGGGTATTCCCTGGATGACCAGGTACTGGCTGGCCTGGGCCTTCAGGCCGCCCCGGGCCTGCTTGCCGCGCGTTCTCGGGTGGGGCAACGCTGCCACGGCTTTGCCCGTGGCGACCAGTTGGGCCGCCTGCAGCTGCTGCAGCGCCGGCAGCAGGCCGCACGCAGCGGCAACCTGGCTGCCGAGGCCGCATTGCTGGCGATGGGCGAGCCGTTGAGCACGCGCCCCGACTATCGCAGCAGCCTGGTCGAGCGGGTTATCCAGTCCCAGGATCCGGAAGCTTTTTTGGCGCTGTCGCCGGCCATGGGGGCGGTGGCCGCAGGTGACCAGGCCCTGGCCGGGCAGGTGGCCGGCAGCCAGTTCACCCAGCTGGCCTGGCAGGTGGCGGCCTGCCGCCTGGGCCTGGACTGTGGCCCGGACAGCGTGTTGATGACGACCTATTGCGCCAACGGTGGCATCTGTTCGCGCAAGCCGGAACAGGGATTTGAGGCATTTGTCTTCGACGCTGCCATTGCGCAGCAGGGTGGGGAGAAAATGAACGAGTTGGTCAATTATTTGCGGCGTCCGCCGGAGGCTGGGCAATGAAACAACGTCAATTCCTGCGTGCAGCCCGTTTCTGGGTCTGGATTGTGTTGTTGCTGGCCTATTCGGCCGGTGCGGTCGGGGTGTTCCTGATGGATACCTACGAAGCCCGGTACCGCCACCTGTCCCAGGTCAAGCTGACAACGGTGGAATCGGATGCGGACCAGCGCCGCGCCGGTGCCAGCCAGGCCGCGGCCGTGCTCCGGGCGCAGAGCGGCATGCCGTTTGCCACCCTGCCGGCGGGCAGTTCGTTGCAGATCGTCTGGCCAGATGGCTCGGCCGAGACGGTGATGATCCTGGACCCGTCCTCGCCGCTGGGCAGCGAGCCGCTGGCAGGCAGCCAGGTGACTGCGGCCGAGGTCAATGCCGAGGCAGTGGCCAAGCCCTGAGCCGGCTCCGGCCAGCGCGAATTCCTCCGCGCAGGGCAGACAGGAAAAAGGCGGGAATTCCCGCCTTTTTCCGTTCCAGCGCAGCACCTGTGCCGGGCCGTGCGGCCTCAGCTCAGGTCGATGGCCTTGGTCTTGCGCTCGGCCAGACGCTTTTCCAGGTAGTGGATGTTCTGCCCACCGGTCTGGAAGCCGACATCACGCATGATGCGTTGCTGCAGCGGGATGTTGGTCTTGATGCCTTCGATCACCGTCTCGTTCAGCGCCACCCGCATGCGGGCGATGGCGGTTTCACGGTCCGGGCCATGGACGATCAGCTTGCCGATCATCGAGTCATAGTTCGGCGGCACCTTGTAGCCGGCATACACGTGGGTGTCCACGCGCACGCCCGGGCCACCCGGCGGGTGGAAGGCGGTGATCGTGCCCGGGTGGGGCATGAAGTTTTCCGGGTCCTCGGCGTTGATCCGGCACTCGATCGCGTGGCCGGTGAGCACCACGTCCTCCTGCTTGATCGTCAGCTTCTGGCCGGCGGCCACGCGCAGCTGTTCGGCCACCAGGTCGATACCGGTGACCATTTCGGTGACCGGGTGTTCGACCTGCACACGGGTGTTCATTTCAATGAAGTAGAACCGCCCGCCCTCGAACAGGAACTCGAAGGTGCCGGCGCCGCGGTAGCCGATGCGGATGCAGGCATCCACGCAGACCTTGCCGATCTCGGCTCGCAGTTCCGGGGTGATGCCCGGTGCCGGGGCTTCCTCGACCACCTTCTGGTGGCGGCGCTGCATCGAGCAGTCGCGTTCGCCCAGGTGGATGGCATTGCCCTGGCCGTCGGCCAGCACCTGGATTTCCACGTGACGCGGGTTTTCCAGGTACTTCTCCATGTAGACCTCACCGTTGCCGAACGCGGCCTTGGCCTCGCTCTTGGTGGTCTCGATGGAGGACCTCAGCGCCCCTTCGGCATGCACCACGCGCATGCCACGGCCGCCGCCGCCGCCGGAGGCCTTGATGATCACCGGGTAGCCAATCTCGCGTGCGATCTTGGTGTTGGCCACGATGTCATCGCCCAGCGGGCCGCCCGAGCCCGGCACGCAGGGCACGCCGGCGGCCTTCATCGCACGGATCGCCTCGACCTTGTCGCCCATCAGGCGGATGGTCTCGGCGCGCGGGCCGATGAAGATGAAGCCGGACTGCTCCACGCGCTCGGCAAAGTCGGCGTTTTCCGACAAAAAGCCGTAGCCCGGGTGGATGGCCTGGGCGTCGGTGACTTCGGCCGCGGCAATGATCCGCGGCATGTTCAGGTAGCTCTCGGCCGACGGGCCGGGGCCGATGCAGACCGATTCATCGGCCATGGCCACGTGCTTGAGGTTGCGGTCCACGGTGGAATGCACGGCCACCGTGCGGATGCCCAGGGCCTGGCAGGCACGGACAATGCGCAATGCGATTTCGCCACGGTTGGCGATGACGACCTTCTCGATCATGGCCGCGCCCTCAGGCGATCACGAACAGCGGCTGGTCAAATTCGACCGGCTGGCCGTTCTCGCCCAGGATGGCCACCACGGTGCCGCTCTTCTCGGCCTCGATCGGGTTGAACATCTTCATCGCTTCGATGATGGCCAGGGTCTCGCCTTCCTTCACGCTCTGGCCGACGCTGACGAAGGCCGGCTTGTCCGGTGCCGAGGAGGCATAGAAGGTGCCGACCATCGGCGCGCGCTGGACGTGGCCGTCGGGCAGGGCATTGGCGGCCGGCTTGCTGCCGCCGGTCGGGGCATCGGTGGGCGAGCTCATCGGCATGGCCTGGGCCGGGGCGGCGGCCATCGGCGCGGCCATCATCGGTGCCGGCATGGCATAGGTGCCGGTCGGCGCGCGCGACAGGCGCACGGACTCTTCGCCTTCCTTGATCTCGATTTCGGCCAGGTTGGATTCTTCCAGCAGGTCGATCAGCTTCTTGATTTTACGCAGGTCCATGAGTGCCTCTACTTGCTTGTGTCAGGTATGCCCGCAGCGCTGGCGCACGCGGGAGTCGGTTGAAAGCCGGGCCAGCGCTGCATCCAGCGCATAGCGGTAACTGTCGGCGCCAAAGCCGCAGATCACGCCCACGGCCTTGTCGGAGAAATAGCTGTGCGCGCGGAACGGCTCGCGTGCATGCGGGTTGGACAGGTGGATCTCGATGAACGGGATCGCCACCGCGGCCAGGGCGTCGCGGATCGCCACCGAGGTATGGGTGAAGGCGGCCGGGTTGATCAGGATGAAGGCGGTGCCATCGCCGCGCGCGGCCTGGATGCGTTCGATCAGCACGTGCTCGGCATTGGCCTGCAGGCTTTGCAGCTGGTGGCCGGCAGCCTGTGCGGTGGCGGCCAGGGCGGCGTCGATGTCGGCCAGGGTGGTGTGGCCATAGACCTCCGGCTCGCGGCTGCCAAGCAGGTTGAGGTTGGGGCCATGCAGGACCAGCAGTCGGGCCATCGAAACAACGCGTCGCAGAATGAAGATCCGGAGTCTGCGGCAACTGGTCGATGCTGTCCAGTTCGCCGAAGTTGTTGATGTTTTAAACAGCTGTTTGAGATTCTGCAGCGTATGGAGGCCTGATCAGTTGTCCTGACTGGCCCAGCCGGCGATCTCGCCGTGGGCGAAGGGGCCGAGTTTGCGCTTGAGCAGGCGTCCCTGAGCGTCGATCAGCACGCTGTAGGGCAGCAGGCCGGCGCTGTTGCCCAGGGCCACGCTGCTGTCGGCCGGGCCGGGCGGCTCGATGGCAATCACATAGGGCACCGGCACCCGGGCCAGGAAGGCGTCCACCGCTTCCGGGGTGTCCAGGGCCAGGCCGATCACCTGGGTGCCATTGTCGCCCTGTTGGCGGGCGAAGGCGGCCAGTTCGGGCATTTCTTCCACGCAGGGAGCACACCAGCTGGCCCACACGTTGACCAGCAGCGGCCGCCCGCGCCAGCCGGCCAGGGGCAGCGGGCGGCCATCCAGACCGTGCAGGGTCAGGCTGTCGGGAAGCTGTTGACCCGGCTGCAGCGCTGGAGGGGCCACGGCGTCTGCCCGCGCCAGCGAGGGTGGGTTGAAATGACCGCCCTGCCACAGGCCGGCGAGCAGGCCGGCGGCCGCCGCGATGGCAACCACTGCCAGCCAGCGCCCGCGACGCTTCATTTGGCAGCCCGCAGCAGGGCATCTTCGACGATGGCCTGGGTCAGCACGGTGGGCAGCACGCGCGGCGGCGCGCCGGGGCCGTAGACCACGTACAGCGGCACACCGACGGCCTTGTGCTCGGCCAGGAAGGCGCTGATCGCCGGGTCCACGTTGGTCCAGTCACCGCGCATGTAGACCGCGTCGGTACGCCGCAGGATGTCGGTGAAGGCAGCACGTTCAATGACGTTGCGCTCATTGGCCTTGCAGGTCACGCACCAGTCGGCGGTCATGTTGACGAACACCACCCGGTTGTCGGCGCGCAGGCGGTCCAGCAGGCCGGGGTCATAGGCCACATGCCCGCTGCCGCTGGGGGTATTGGCTGCCGGCGGTGGCAGCCCGGCCACCAGCCAGACCGGGGCCAGCGACGCTGCGGCCAGCAGCAGGGCCAGCACGCTGGCGCCCCGGCGCTGCTGCCACAGGCTGCGCTCGGCCCACCACAGGGCCAGGGCGAGCACGGCCAGACCGGCCAGCATCAGGGCCATGCCGTCCACCCCGCGCTGCTTGCCCAGCACCCACAGCAGCCATACCGCGGTGAGGTACATCGGGAAAGCCATCAGGTGTTTGAAGGTCTCCATCCAGGCACCTGGACGCGGCAGGCGGTCGGCCAGTGCCGGCACAAAGCCGATCAGCAGGAACGGCAGGGCAAGGCCCAGGCCGAGGGCAGCAAACACCAGGATCGACAGCAGTGGCGGGGCGGTGAAGGCATAGGCCAGGGCGCCGCCCATGAACGGGGCAATGCAGGGGCTGGCCATCAGGCAGGCCAGTACCCCGGTGAGGAAATCACCGGCCGGGCCACTGCGCTGGCCGAGCAGTCGGCTCAACGGCCCGGCACCGCCACGGCCGACCGTGAACACCCCCGACAGGCTCAGGCCCATGGCGAACATCAGGTACACCAGCACGGCCACGAACACCGGCTGCTGCAGCTGGAAGCCCCAGCCGGCCGCCTGACCGGCCGCACGCAGGGCCAGCACCAGGGCGCCGATCGCGGTGAAGGCGGTGAGCACGCCGGCGGTGTACCACAGCGCATGGGCGCGGGCGCGGGCGCGGCTGGTGCCACTTTCGGCCAGGCCCAGGGCCTTGAGCGAGAGCACCGGCAGCACGCAGGGCATCAGGTTGAGCAGCAGGCCGCCGGCCAGGGCCAGCAACAGGGCCAGCCACAGCCGGCCCTGTGGCTGGTCAGGGGCTGGTGGGGTGGAGCGCAGGGCGTTGTCTGCACTTGCATCGGCCGGTTCGGCCTGGCTGGTGTTGCGCGGGCGCACCATCAGGCTGCCCGGCGGTGCCGGCAGGGCACTCAGGGTGGGGTTTTCCAGGGCGGCCACCGGCTCCTGCTGCGGGCTGACCACGGTGGCCGGGGGCAGTGCGGGCTTGGCCACCGGGGCCGGCTCCGGGCTGCTTTCGACCTGGCCACGCGGGATCTCCACACGGATGCGGCGGGTCATCGGCGGGTAGCAGATGCCCTGGTCCTGGCAGCCCTGGAAGGTGGCCACCAGGGTGGCGCTGCCGCCATCGGCGGCACTGCGGCGCAGCGGCAGCTTCAGCTCGACCGGGTCGAAATAAACCACGGTGTGGCCGAAATACTCGTCCTGGTGCTGCTTGCCGGGCGGCCAGGCAGGGGTGCCGGCGCGGACGCCGTCCAGGCCTTCCAGGGTGAAGGCGCTGCGGTCGCGATACAGGTAATAGCCGGGGGCCGGGGTGAAGCGCAGCAGCAGGGCGTTGCCGCCGTCGGCCACCGCTTCCAGCCGGTAGGCCTGTTCGGCCGGCAATGGCAGGCCCGGGCCCTCGTTGTTGCCGGGCAGGCGCAGGCCGCTGGCCGGGGCATTGTTGCCGCCGCCCAGACCAGGCAGGTTGAACAGGCCGCCGGCAGCCGGTGCGGCAGGGCGCGCGGCCGGCAGGCTGACGCTGAGCGTGCGCTTCTGCGGCGGGTAACACACACCGATGTCGGCGCAGCCTTGGTAGTGCACTTCCAGGTTGACCCGGTTGCTGCCGTCGCTGGCCTGGCCGGGCAGGTGGGCGGTCAGCTGCTTGCGGTAGGTTTCCACCGGGCCGAAGAACTGGTCGGTGTGGGCCCGTCCGGCCGGCAACTGCAGCTCCCCGGCGGTGAAGCCGGTGCCGGCCACCACGCGGGTGCGGTGGCGGTACAGGTAATAGCCATCGGCGATCTGCCAGTCCAGCTCGATGCGTTCGCGGCTGCTGGCGTGAGCGCTGAGGACGAATGCCTGGTCAACCGGCAGCAGGTCCTTGTCGTCCACCGCGGCGGCGGTGAAGGACGCAGCGCCCAGGGTAATCAGCGCACACAGGCGCAACAGCAAAGACATCGGTCAATCATCCTCGGCAGTGTTGTTTGCCACCCAGGCCAGATAGGCCGGCAAGCCATCGCTGACTGCCAGCGCCAGGATTTCCGGCACCTCGTAGGGGTGGTTGGCTTGAATATGGGCCATCGCCTGTTCGCGGCGGGCGTTGCTGGTCTTGATCACCAGCTGGATCTCGACATCGCGCTGGATCTGTCCCTGCCAGCGGTAGGTGGACAGCATTCCGGGCAGCTGGCTGACGCAGGCGGCCAGGCGTGACTGCACCAGCGAATCGGCCAGCGATTGCGCACTGGCGGCGTCCGGGCAGGTGGTGAGCAGCAGGCAGGAGGCGGTATCGGGCATGGCGCGGCCCAGTATAGGGGCGCGCGCGCGGCCGTGCCGGACCGGCCGATGGCCGGCCCGGCAACGGTTTGTTTCAGTCGGTCAGTTCAGTTGGCCAGCTGGCAGCTGGCCGGCTTGGCCGAGTTGAACAGGGCGGC
>JBJEWP010000048.1:11769-16208 GCA_051885115.1 Stenotrophomonas sp.
CAGTTCAGTTGGCCAGCTGGCAGCTGGCCGGCTTGGCCGAGTTGAACAGGGCGGCGGTGGCCCATTGCGGGTTGTCGATGAACGGGTTGCGGTTGCCCTGGAAGCTCTGGACGATGTCGTTGCGGGCACGTTCGGCCGCATCCGGCGGATCCAGCTGGTGCCAGGCCAGCAGGGTGGACAACAGGCCCATGTAAGCCGGAGAGGACGAGGTCATCACGATCTTGGAACGGTCATCGGTCAGTTCCAGGTCCGGCTCGCTCTGGCCGGTGACCGGATGCTTGCCGCCTTCGTAGCGCACGGCCATGTACAGCACCGCGCGGGCAATGTCGCCCTTGCGTCCGTCCCAGGTTTCAAAGCTGCCGCCATTGCCATCCGGGCCGATGAACCAGTTGCGGTCGCTGCGCGCACTGCTGCCGCCGTCGCCATTGTTGGCCTCGGTGGCCAGCGCGGTGCAGCCGGTGGTGCAGTTGGCCAGCGGCTTGTTGCCACGGCTGGAGTTGTAGTTGGTGTCGGACAGGTAAAGCATGTGCGCGTCGGTATGCGGGGCGTTGGGCAGGCCCTTGTCACCGGTGGCCGAGGAGAAGCCCAGCGACTTGGGCCAGGTGTGCTCGCGGTTGTAGGTCAGGCCCGAACCGGTGCCGGCGCGCGCAGACACCTTGGCGTAGCTGCGGTTGCGGTAGATGTCCAGGATGTTGTTGGGGTTGTTGGGGTCCTCGTCGGCAATTTCCAGGATGGTCCAGGTGTTGGTGGTGCCGCCGCTGTACGGGTAGGAGGTGTGGCCTTTGATCGTCTCGTGGATCGAGCAGCGCAGCTGGGAGGCACTGGTGGTGTTGACCCGCGACCAGTAACCGCCCGGGGTGCCCGGGTTGCTGCCGCTGGCCACGGTGAAGCTGACCGTGGTGTTGGCGGCCGGGGTCAGGCCGTCGGCATCGATCAGCTTGCTGGCCACCACCGAAAGTTGGCAGCTGGCACCGGGGGGGAGCACGCTGGCCGGGGTCAGGGCAAAGCTGGTGCCGCTGGCCGGATGGGCCAGGGCGATGGCGTTGCCAGCGCAGCTCAGGCTGAAGGCGCCGCTGGCTGCGCTCACCGCCTCGGAGAAGTTGACCTGCAGGTCGGCGGCCATCGGCACGCCGCTGGCGCCGTTGACCGGGGTGGTGTTGAGCACGCTCGGGCGCGGCCCGGTGCCGGTGCTGGTGCCGCTGAAAGTCTGTGCGTGGTTGCAGCTGCCGAAGGTGGCCGTGGCGCTGCTGCGCCAGGTGAAATCACCGTAGCTGCTGCCGTTGCCGGCCAGCTGCAGCGAGGTGCCGGGGGCGGTGGCATTGGTTTCCGACACCGGGATGGCAGTGCTGGTCATCCCGGCGGCCGGACCGTTGGAGGCTTTCAGCGTGCCTTCGTAGCTCAGGAACTGCACCACCTGGCCGTTGCCGTCGACCAGGGCGATGCCGTCATTGCCGCCGTTCTGGATCAGGTTGTTCGAGCGCAGGCTGGCCATGGCGACCGTGCCGCCACAGCTGACCGGGCTGCCGGCCGGCAGGGTGCGGGTGGAATAGCTGGTGCCGGCGCTGGCGGTGGCGCCGTTGTAGAGCACGATCGAGTAGCTGGCCAGGTTCTCGCCGGCGGTGGCCACCACCTCGATCCCTTCGTTGATGTCGTTGTTGCTGTTGTCGTAATGCAGCTCGTTGATGAACACGGCGGCCATGGCTGGCGAGACCAGGCTGCCGGTGAGCAGGGCCAGGGCCAGGGGCCGCAGGCGCAAACGGGTGGTCATGGGTATCGTCCTGAAGACATGAAAGGGCCGGCAATTCCGGCCCGGCGAGCGTAGGCGGCAGTCGATGACCGTTACAGGACGTGTTTGCCGAACTGTGACCGTGGCCGTGTTGCAGGCGCGCAAAAAAGTTTTCGCTCGGCCCTTGAAACCCCGGTGCCGGCCTCCATCTTGGTTGGCATCCCGGGTTGCCGGGTTTTTTCCAGCGGGGGCGCACGGTGCCCAATGCCCTTGCTCTCCCGCAGTTTTTTGACCAAATCAATTACTTAAGAGGTCTTTCATGAGCATCAAGCCGCTTCACGACCGCGTTGTAGTCAAGCCGATCGAAGCAGACGAAATCTCCGCTGGCGGCATCTTGATTCCGGATTCGGCCAAGGAAAAGTCCACCAAGGGCGAAGTCGTGGCCGTGGGCCCGGGCAAGCCGCTGGACAACGGCAGCGTGCGCGCCCCGTCGCTTCAAGTCGGTGACAAGGTCATCTACGGCCAGTACGCCGGTTCGACCTACAAGGCCGACGGCGTCGAGTACAAGGTCCTGCGCGAAGACGACATCCTCGCCGTCATCGGCTGAGTTGGACGTTTCGGCGCTCTTTTTCTGAATCTTTCCGAAATTTTTGAGGTAAATGCACATGGCAGCCAAGGACATCCGCTTCGGTGAAGACGCTCGTACCAAGATGGTGCGTGGTGTGAACATTCTGGCCAACGCCGTCAAGGCCACCCTGGGTCCGAAGGGCCGCAACGTCGTTCTGCAGAAGAGCTTCGGTGCCCCGACCATCACCAAGGACGGCGTTTCGGTGGCCAAGGAAATCGAACTGGCCGACGCCTTCGAGAACATGGGCGCACAGATGGTCAAGGAAGTGGCTTCCAAGACCAACGACATCGCCGGTGACGGCACCACCACCGCCACCGTGCTGGCCCAGGCCCTGATTCGCGAAGGCGTCAAGGCCGTCGCCGCCGGCATGAACCCGATGGATCTCAAGCGCGGTATCGACAAGGCCGTGACCGCCGCTGTCGAAGAGCTGAAGACCATCTCCAAGCCGACCGCCGACGACAAGGCCATTGCCCAGGTGGGCACCATCTCGGCCAACTCCGATGCGTCGATCGGCAACATCATTGCCGAAGCGATGAAGAAGGTCGGCCAGGAAGGCGTGATCACCGTCGAGGAAGGCTCGGGCCTGGAAAACGAGCTGGACGTCGTGGAAGGCATGCAGTTCGACCGCGGCTACCTGTCGCCGTACTTCGTCAACAACCAGCAGTCGCAGACCGCCGACCTGGAAGATCCGTTCATCCTGCTGCACGACAAGAAGATCTCCAACGTCCGTGACCTGCTGCCGGTGCTGGAAGGCGTCGCCAAGGCCGGCAAGCCGCTGCTGATCATCGCCGAGGACATCGAGGGCGAAGCCCTGGCCACCCTGGTGGTCAACACCATCCGTGGCATCGTCAAGGTCGTGGCCGTCAAGGCCCCGGGCTTCGGCGACCGTCGCAAGGCGATGCTGGAAGACATGGCCATCCTGACCGGTGGCACCGTGATCTCCGAAGAAGTCGGCCTGTCGCTGGAAAAGGCCACCATCAAGGACCTGGGCCGCGCCAAGAAGGTGCAGGTGTCCAAGGACAACACCACCATCATCGACGGCGCCGGCGAAGCTGCTGGCATCGAAGCACGCGTCAAGCAGATCAAGGCCCAGATCGAGGAAACCTCTTCGGACTACGACCGCGAGAAGCTGCAGGAGCGCGTGGCCAAGCTGGCCGGTGGCGTTGCCGTGATCAAGGTCGGTGCCTCGACCGAAATCGAAATGAAGGAAAAGAAGGACCGCGTTGACGATGCCCTGCACGCGACCCGCGCAGCCGTCGAAGAAGGCGTGGTCCCGGGCGGCGGTGTGGCCCTGGTGCGTGCCGTTGCTGCCCTGTCCGGCCTGAAGGGTGACAACGAAGACCAGAACCACGGCATTGTCATCGCCCTGCGTGCGATGGAAGCGCCGCTGCGCGAAATCGTGGCCAACGCCGGCGCAGAACCGTCGGTCATCGTCAACAAGGTCAAGGAAGGCACCGGTGCCTACGGCTACAACGCCGCTTCCGGTGAATTCGGCGACATGCTGGAGTTCGGTATCCTGGATCCGACCAAGGTGACCCGTTCGGCCCTGCAGAACGCCGCTTCGATCGCTGGCCTGATGATCACCACCGAAGCCATGGTTGCCGACGCGCCGAAGAAGGACGACGGCGCTGCCATGGGCGGTGCAGGTGGCATGGGCGGCATGGGTGGCATGGGCGGCATGGACTTCTAAGTCCACGCTGCAGCCATCGCGCTGTCGCTGTAATGAAAAACCCCGCTCATCGAGCGGGGTTTTTCTTTGTCAATTGCCGCCCGCGTTGATGGTGAGTGGACCGCCTGTAATGATCTGTAACGCGCCCGCACGGCTCAGCTCAGGGCAGTAAGCCTTCTGTCGTGTTTTCGCCCGGGTTTGCCGGGCCCAGTTCGAGCACGTGCAGGATGTTGCCCTGGCGCAGGCTGACCTGATCGGCGTTGACGCTTTCCAGCACCATGTCTTCGTACAGCGTGTCGCCGACCTGCAGGTTCAGTGTGCCGCTGCCGGGGACCAGGATCAGGGCACGCGACTGGCTGGCCACATCGGCCACCAGGCTGGCCTGCAGTTGCAGACCTTCGATGGACGTGCTGCCG
>JBJEWP010000049.1:0-1979 GCA_051885115.1 Stenotrophomonas sp.
GCACACGGTGGCAAAGGCCAGCAGGGTGCCCATCGAGACCAGCTCGCCCAGCACGTCCAGCGGCAGCAGGCCGGCCAGCAGGGCAGCGACGATGCCCACCAGGATGGTGCCGATGTACGGGGTACGGTGCTTGGGATGGACCTTGCCGAACATCGCCGGCAGCAGGCCGTCGCGGCTCATGGTGTAGAAGATGCGCGGCTGGGCCATCATCATCACCAGGATCACCGAGGACAGGCCGGCAATCGCGCCGATCTCCACCGCGGTCTTCAGCCAGGCCAGGTTGGCATAGGCCTCCAGTGCGGTGGCCACCGGCTTGTCGGTGCCCAGCAGGTGGTAGGGCAGCATGCCGGTGAGCACGGCGCAGACGATGATGTAGATCACGGTGCAGGCGGCCAGCGAGCCGAGGATGCCGATCGGCATGTCGCGCTGCGGGTTCTTCGCCTCGCCGGCGGCGGTGGAGACCGCATCAAAGCCGATGTAGGCGAAGAACACGATCGAGGCGGCGCGGAACACCCCTTCCATGCCGAACTGGCCCGGGCCGGTGTTGTCCGGGATGAACGGGGTCCAGTTGGCCGGGTCCACGTGCTGCAGGCCGAAACCGACGAACAGCGCGATCACCACCACCTTGATCGCCACGATGATCGTGTTGACGAAGCTGGACTGGGTGATGCCGCGGTAGCACAGCGCGCTGATGGCGGCCACGATCAGCACGGCCGGCAGGTTGATCACCGCGCCGGAAACGAAGAACTCGCCGTTCTTCCAGCCCACCGGCGCCTGCGCCAGCTCGGCCGGGAAGGGTAAGCCCAGGGTGCCGGTGAGGAAGCTGGTCATGTAGGCCGACCACCCTACCGCCACCGAGGAGGCGGCAAACAGGTACTCCAGTACCAGGCACCAGCCGATGAACCAGGCCACGCCTTCGCCCATGGTGGCGTAGGAGTAGGAGTAGGCACTGCCGGACACCGGCAGCATGGCCGAGAACTCGGCATAGCACAGGCCGGCAAACGCACAGGCCAGGCCGGCGATGACAAAGGACAGCATGATCGCCGGGCCGGCGTGGTTGGCCGCGGCCTTGCCGGTGACCACAAAGATGCCGGCGCCGATCACCGCCCCCATGCCCAGCAGGACCAGGTGGCGGGCAGTGAGGGTCCTTTTCAGGGTGGCTTCGCCATCCAGGCTGCCTTCGAAGGGTTCACCGCCATCGACATGGCCGGCCGGTGCAACCGGTTTGACCCGTAACAAGGACTTGAGCATGCATGTACTTCCTGAGGATGGGCCGTTCCAATCAGATGACTGGAGCGTGAATGTCCGAAGGTGCCAAAACTGCCCGCCGCTGGCAAGCCGGGAAAGTCATGCCGGCGATAATGGTCCGCCCTGGCCAGATCGAGCGTTGAAATGAGCAAGAGTTTTGTTGCGTTGCGGCAGCAGTTGCAGGTTCACGCGCAGGTCTGTCCGGCCCAGTCCGGACTGGCCGCCGAGTTTGCCGGCCTGCTGGATGAAGGGGAGGCAGCCTTCCTGCGTGAGCGTCTGGCCGGGCATTTCACCGGCAGCGCGTGGCTGGTCAGCGCCGACGGCCAGCGCGCGCTGCTGATGCACCACCGCAAGCTGGGCCGTTGGCTGCAGCCCGGTGGCCATGCCGATGGCGACACGGACCTGGCCGTGGTGGCATTGAAGGAAGCACAGGAGGAATCCGGCCTGCCGGCGCTGAGGCTGGAGGACGGGGTGATCTTCGACCTGGACCGGCACTGGATTCCTGCCCGCGGCGAGGTCCCCGGCCACTGGCATTACGATGCGCGTTACGTGGTACGTAACGTGGGTAGCGAGGTTTTTGTGGTCAACCCCGAGTCGTTGGCCCTGGCCTGGCGTGAGGTGGCCGACATCGCGAAAGACCCGGCCAGCGACGAGTCACTGGCACGCATGGCCCGGCGATGGCTCGAGAGCCAGGAACGAGTGGGGTGAGGCGGGCAACGAGTAACGAGTAA
>JBJEWP010000050.1:0-1965 GCA_051885115.1 Stenotrophomonas sp.
GGTGCTATGGACGTGCCGATGGAAGAAGTGATGGATGCACTTCGCAATGACTGAGGGCAGCAAGCCGCTTCCGCCCTGCCCCGACAACTGACATCAACACGCAACCCAAGGAAACACCGCTATGCCGAACATGCAACTGCACATGCCGATCCTGGCCCGCCACGAAGGCATCTGGGACGGCGTCTACCGCTACTACGACGCCAACGGCAACAAGATCGACGAGCACAAGTCGCGCCTGATCTGCCGCTTCACCGACGACGAAGCCGTGCCGTACCACCAGACAAACCACTACAGCTGGGATGACGGCAAGGTCGAAGTGCGCGACTTCCCGACCCGCTACGAGTTCGGCCGGGTGATCTTCGACAACGAGCTGATCTACGGCTGGGCCGCCGAAGTGCCGCTGGACGACTACCACCGCAGCGTGATGCTGTACTGGAAGCGCAAGGGCGAAGAAGGCATGGAGCTGTATGAAATGATCCAGATCTCCGACTGCGGCCAGATGCGCAACCGCGTGTGGCACTGGTACAAGAACGGCGTGCTGGTCCAGCGCACCCTGATTGACGAGAAGTTCGTCAGCAAGGACTGGCGCAAGGTCACCGGCCACAGCTTCAACGGCGAAGCCATCTGATGACGGCACCACGCCGCCATTGATCTTCCCAACACCGCGCAACCCCGGACGGTAACGCCCGGGGTTGTGTCTTTCCATTACGAGGTAACAGATGAGCAACTCCAGGAGACAGTTCCTTTCCGGTGCCGCAGGCCTGGCCGCCCTTGGCGTGGCCGGCCCTTCCCTGCTCGGTGCCAGCGCACCGGCGCAGGCGGCCATGGGCAAGGGCCCGGACACGCCCAACCAGCGTGACGACGGCACCTACGAGGTGGTTGAGCTGGCAAAGCCGGCCTGGATGCTGGGCCTGGTGCAGTCGCGCGTGCACAGCTTTGATGCCAAGGAATGGAAAGCCGGCACCCGCCGCAACCTGGCCCACATGCTGGACCTGATCGACAAGGCCCACTACCACGCCAAGCCGGACCTGCTGCAGTTCCACGAGTTCCCGCTGACCGGCTGGCGCAAGTGGACCCGCAACGAGATCCTGAAGTTCGCCATCACCATCCCCGGTGAGGAAACCGAGGCCATTGCCGCCAAGGCACGCCAGTACGGCACCTGGATCGTGTTCGGCGCCTACGCCACCGATCCGGACTGGCCGGGCCACGTGCTCTCGATCACCACGATCATCAACGACAAGGGCGAGATCGTCGACAAGCACTGGAAGGCACGCAACCTCAAGGGCGCCTTCCCGGATTTCGAGCTGTTCACCACCACCACCTACGACGTGCTGGACCGCTACGTGGAAATGTACGGCCGCGATGCGGTGGTGCCGGTCACCCGCACCCCGCTGGGCAACATCTGCACCTCCTCCACCCAGCGCGAGCCGGAACTGTTCCGTGCCATGGCCCTGAAGGGCGCGGAAATCTTCCTGCGCACCGCCTCCGGCGGCTTCTCCCCGCTCGATGTGCAGGCCTGCGCGCTGTACAACGGCGTGTACTCGTCCATCGTCAACAACTCCATTTCCCCGGACAACGGCCCCTACTTCGATGACCCCGGCTCCGGTGGCACCGCTGTGTATGGCCCGCAGGGCACCGTGGTGGCCGAAGCCGCCAGCGCCCACGAAACCCTGGTGCTGGCCAGCATCCCGATCGCCACCCTGCGCGCACGCAAGCGCCAGCCGGTGATGCATGCCGACCTGTACAACGACATCTACGCCAACTACCGCAGTGCCTACGCCCCCAACCTGTGGCAAGAGCACCTGCCCGAATCACTGGAAGACGCCGCCCAGTACATCCGCGGCAAGTCGCGCTGGAAGTGAGTTTCCTGCACGTTTGATTGCATACAACAACGGCGCCCAAAGGCGCCGTTGTTGGTTTCAGGCTTGCTGTCACTTGGAAAGTTCACTCTGACCCGAGTTTTCG
>JBJEWP010000051.1:0-15291 GCA_051885115.1 Stenotrophomonas sp.
CCGCAAGAAGCTGGACGGCCTGTACGAGTGCATCCTGTGCGCCTGCTGCTCGACCAGCTGCCCGAGCTACTGGTGGAACGGCGAGCGTTACCTGGGCCCGGCCATCCTGCTGCAGGCCTACCGCTGGATCATCGACTCGCGCGATGAGGACACCGGTGCCCGCCTGGATGACCTGGAAGATCCGTTCAAGTTGTACCGCTGCCACACCATCATGAACTGCGCACGGACCTGCCCGAAGGGCTTGAACCCGGCGCTGGCCATTGCCGAGATCAAGAAGCTGATGATGGCGCGCCGCGCCTGATCGGTTGATCCGGCAGGTTGTGGCTGCAGCCGGCGGGCAAGCCCGCCGGCAGATCACGGCACCGTTCCACAAGGGCGGTGCCGTTTTCGTTTGACCGCCTGCTGGCGGAACGTACAGGAGAAGCAAGGATGGACGAGGCAACCGAACTCAAGCGCATCCGCTGGCGCAGCCGTCGTGGCATGCGCGAGCTGGATCGCCTGTTTGATCGATATCTGGACAATGCCTGGGCCACTGCGCCGACGGCCGAGCGCGCGGTTTTCCTGCGCATGCTCGATTGCGAGGACGATAAGTTGTGGCGCTGGTCGATGGGCTATGAGGAGTGCCCGGATGCCGAGCTCATCACGCTCATCCGCAAGATTGCCGCCATGCCGGCTTGAATGGCGCCCGCTGCGCGGCGTTGCCGCACTGTTGCTGGCCGGCGGCCTGCTGGCCATGCTCGGTTTGATCGGCAGTGACTGCCCGCGTGCCTGGCTGAATCCGGCGCTGTTGCTGGCCGGGCTGTATGTGCTGCACCAGGCCGCAGCCTACCTGCGCCGGCCAGCACTGGCATTGGAGATCGACCGCCAGCGCGGCGTTGCCCGGCTGGCGGGCGAGCCATTGCCGCGCTTTTCCCTGCACTGGCGCTGTGGGCTGCTGGTGCTGCGCTGGCAGCAGAGCCATGGCTGGCGTCAGCTGGTGTTCTGGCCCGGGCAGCTGTCGCCGGCGGTGATCAGTGAATTGCGCCAGTGGCGTGGTGCCGGTGCGCATTCCACAACGCCACCGCAGGTGGCACCATAGCCGGATCTGATCGGGCAGGGCCTCATGTTCAAACCAGTTTCCGTGGCCATCGGCCTGCGTTACCTGCGTGCCAAGCGCCGCAACGGCTTCATCTCCTTCATCTCCATGGCCTCGATCATCGGCATCGCCCTCGGGGTGATGGTGCTGATCACCACCATGGCGGTGATGAGTGGCTTCCAGAAGGAGATCCGCGACCGGCTGCTGCAGATGACCGCCCATGCCACGGTCACCGCCGAAGGCGAGCCGATGCGTGACTGGCAGCAGGCCGTGGACGTGGCCAGCAAGGATGCGCGCATCATCGGTGCCGCGCCGTACATCGAGATCCAGGGCATGCTGTCCGGCCCACGGGTGCAGGGCGCGGTGGTGCAGGGGGTGGACCCGGCACTGGAGGCCAAGGTTTCGGTGATTGCCGAGAAAATGACCGAAGGCAGCCTGGACACCCTGGAGCAGGGCAAGTTCAACATCATCCTGGGCAAGGAGCTGGCCCTGTGGCTGGGCGTGGGCGTGGGCGACAACGTGGTGGCCACCCTGGCCGAGGTGCAGGGCACCCCCCTGGGGGCGATGGCGCGGACCAAACGCTTCCATGTCAGTGGCATTTTCGAGGCCGGCTACAACGAGGTCGACCGTGGCGCCGCCTTCGTCAACCTGTATGACCTGGAACGGGTGCTGCGCAGCGACGGGGTCACCGGGGTACGGCTGAAGCTGCATGACATGGACCAGGCCTTCACCGTGGCCAGCGACCTGGCGCTGTCGCTGGATGGGCTGTACCGGGTCAGTGACTGGACCCAGCAGAACGCCAACCTCTACCACTCGTTGAAGATGGAAAAGACGGTGATGGGCATCCTGCTCTCGCTGATCATCATGATGGGTGCCTTCACCCTGGTGAACTCACAGGTGATGCTGGTCACCGACAAGCAGGCCGACATCGCCATCCTGCGCACCCTGGGCCTGAGCCCGGCCGGGGTGATGCAGGTGTTCATGGTCCAGGGCAGCCTGATCGGCCTGCTCGGCACCACGTTGGGCCTGATCGGCGGGGTGACCCTGACCTGGAACCTGGAGCGCCTGCTGCGCTTGATCGAGAACACCTTCAACGTGGTGCTGCTGCCACCGGATGTGTACTACATCACCGGCCTGCCCACCGACATGCAGCCGGGCGATGTCGCCCTGACCGTGCTGGTGGCCTTGTTGATGGCCTTCCTGGCCACCCTGTACCCGGCCTGGCGCGCCGCCCGCACCCAGCCGGCCGAGGCCCTGCGTTATGAGTGATGCAATGAACCAGGAAGTGATCCGCGCCGAAGGCCTGGGCAAGACCTATGCCGAAGGCAAGCTGCATACCCCGGTGTTCGATGGCCTGGAGCTGTCGGTCAACCGTGGCCAGACGGTGGCCATCATCGGTGCCTCCGGCGCCGGCAAGAGCACCTTGCTGCACCTGCTCGGCGGGCTGGATGTGCCTACGGCCGGTGAAGTGTTCGTGGCTGGTCAGAAGATGAGTGGGCTGTCCGATGCCGCGCGTGGCGCCCTGCGCAACCGCGAGCTGGGTTTCATCTACCAGTTCCACCACCTGCTGCCCGAGTTCAGCGCGCTGGAAAACGTGATGATGCCGGTGCTGCTCGGTGGCGGCGACGTGGCTGCGGCGCGCAGCCGTGCGCAGGGCCTGCTGGAATCGGTGGGCCTGGCACACCGGCTTGGCCACAAACCGGGCGAGATGAGTGGTGGTGAGCGTCAGCGTGCGGCGGTGGCCCGTGCCCTGGTCAACCAACCCGGCTGTGTGCTGGGCGACGAGCCGACCGGCAACCTGGATGACCGTACCGCGGCCACGGTGTTCGGGCAGATGCTCGAACTCAACCGTGCCCATGGCACTGCCCTGGTGCTGGTCACCCATGACCGCAGCCTGGCACGCAAGCTTGACCGGGTGCTGGAGTTGCGCGAAGGTCGCCTGCATGCGCTGGCGATGTCGGCCGTCTGATGCCGGTGTGGCGTTGACCCTGCATCGCCACCTTGCCTAAACAACCGAAGGAGAGCAGACATGAAGTGGATGTTCAGTGGTGCGCTTGCCGTCCTGTTGCTGGCCGGCTGCGCCAGCAACCCGCGCCTGAGCGAGGCCGAACGCCTGCAGCTGCACCTGGCCCATGCCGGCGAGCCGGTGCCCAGCTTCCGCTTCTTCGGCAATGTCCAGGGCTGGAGCGAGCTGGGTGACAAGGCGATGGTGGTCTACACCCGGCCCAGTGAAGCCTGGCTGCTGGAATTCGACGCCACCTGCCCGGGCCTGCCGTATGCCACCAGCATTGGCCTGAGCAGCCAGTTCGACCGGGTCCATGCGCGTTTTGACCGGGTGTTCGTGCACGATGCGATCCCGGCCAGCTGCCGCATTTCCACCATTCGCCCGCTGGACAGCAAGGCGCTCAAGGCCGACATGGCCCAGCTGCGCCAGGCCAAGATGGAGCAGCGTGCCGAAGAGGGTGGCCAGCAGGGCGATTGAGCTGGCGCCGACACACCGCTGGTCAACGCAAAAGGCCGCCCCTGGGGCGGCCTTTTGCTGCTGTGTTGCTGCGCTTTTCAGTCTTGCGTCTGCGGCGGAGCCTGGTAGCCGGCCACGCTGTCGGCGGCACCTTCGTTGAACAGGTACTTGACCATCTGATCCTGCAGGTAGGCGCGGTGCTTGGGGTCGCGCGGGGACAGCCGGTTCTCGTTGATCAGCATGGTCTGGTGGGCCAGCCAGGCCTGCCAGGCCGGCTTGCCGATGTGGTCGAAGATGCGCTGGCCCAGCTCACCCGGCCAAGGGACGAAATCCAGCCCTTCAGCCGGTGCGTTGCTGTGCGCGCAGTGGATGGTACGGGACATGCTGTTCTCCTTGGGGGACCGGCTCGGCGCAGTTCGGGCTCAGAGCGTGTCGATCAGTTTGCGGATGGGGGCCGG
Source organism: Stenotrophomonas sp. (assembly GCA_051885115.1). GTDB lineage: Bacteria > Pseudomonadota > Gammaproteobacteria > Xanthomonadales > Xanthomonadaceae > Stenotrophomonas. The sequence goes on from JBJEWP010000051.1 coordinate 3,995, forward strand.
CAGGCCGAGGCCGGCCAGCTGCTGCAGGTCAAACCAGGCCGGTGCCTGCTCACTGACGCCGCCGGCCTTGTGCCGCTTGCCGATGCGCAGACGGTGCAGGTGCAGGTGCAGCCGGTAATGGCTGAAGGTATGCACGATATCGGGCAGCAGATCGGCATTTTCAAGCTCGGCGCCCAGCTGTTGACGGGCCCAGTGCGCCAGTTCGGCTTCGGTGTCGGCCTGCGGCAAGGTCCACAGGCCGGCCCAGATGCCGCTGTCGGGCCGGCGCAGCAGGGCGTACTGGCCGTTGCTGTTGTCCACCAGCAGGGCATGGGCCTCGCGCTCGGGCAGGGTCTTTGCGGCCTTGCGGGTGGGCAGCTCGGCCACCCGGCCATCGCGCAGCGCAATGCATTGGCCCTGCAGCGGGCACAGCGTGCATACCGGCTTTGCGCGGCTGCACAGGGTGGCACCGAAATCCATCTGCGCCTGGGTCCAGTCGGTCATGCGCCCGCCCGGTACCGCAGCCAGTTGCTGTTCGGCCAGTGCCCACAACTGCCTTTCCACCGCTGGCAGGGATGGGTGGCCTTCGATGCCATAGACCCGGGTCAGCACACGTTTGACGTTGCCGTCGAGGATGGCGTGGGCATCGCCCCAGGCCTGGGAAAGAATGGCAGCCGCGGTGCTGCGGCCGATACCGGGCAGGGCGACCAAGGCATCCAGGTCGCGGGGCAGCTGGCCATCGTGCTGCTCCACGCAGCGCCTGGCCGCCGCCTGCAGGTTGCGCGCACGGGCGTAGTAACCCAGCCCGGCCCAATGTGCCATCAGGCTGTCGGCATCAGCCGCAGCCAGCGCGCTGATGTCCGGGAAACGCTCGACAAAACGCAGGAAGTACGGAATCACCGTGGCCACCTGGGTCTGCTGCAGCATCACTTCCGACAGCCAAACCCGGTAGGGCGTGCGCGGGTGCTGCCAGGGCAGGTCATGCCGGCCGTGCTGGTCAAACCAGGGCAGCAGGCTGGGGGGAAGCAGGGTGGGGCTGGGCATCGTGGCTTGGCTCATGCGCGCGCCAGCAAGAGGTGGTGCGGGCAAACAAAAAGGTGCCGGTGGAGATGATCCGGCCGGCACCCTGGGGCAGTGCAGTGCAGTGCAGCTCAGTGGTTGCCCAGCGCCTCGGGCAGCAGGGCATCGACAAAGGCCGTTGCATCGAACACGCGCAGGTCTTCCGGGCGCTCGCCGATGCCGGCAAAGCGGATCGGAATGCCGAACTCGCGGGCCAGGGCAAACACCACGCCGCCCTTGGCGGTGCCGTCCAGCTTGGTCACCACCAGCCCGGTGACCTTGGCCACGGCGTTGAACTGACGCACCTGGTTGATCGCATTCTGGCCGGTGGTGCCGTCGATCACCATCAGTACCTCGTGCGGGGCGGTCGGGTCGATCTTGCCGAGCACGCGGCCGATCTTGCCCAGCTCGTTCATCAGCCCGGTCTGGGTGTGCAGGCGGCCGGCGGTGTCGGCAATCAGGATGTCGGTGCCACGGGCCTTGGCCGCCTGCAGGGCGTCAAAGGCGACCGAGGCGGCGTCGGCGTTCTGGCCCTGGGCGATCACGGTGACGCCGTTGCGCTGGCCCCAGGCCTGCAGCTGGGCCACCGCGGCGGCGCGGAAGGTGTCGCCGGCGGCCAGCATCAGGCTGTGGCCTTCGTCCTTGAAACGCTTGGCCAGCTTGCCGATGGTGGTGGTCTTGCCGACGCCGTTGACACCGACGGTGAGCAGCACGAACGGGGCAGCGCTGCGGTCGATCACCAGCGGCTTGGCCACCGGTTCGAGCAGGGCGATCAGCTCGGCGCGCAGGGCGGCCAGCAGGGCGTTGGCATCGGCGAACTCGCGAGCCTTCATGCGCTTGCGCAGGCCTTCGATCAGGGCGGTGGTGGCCGGCACGCCGACGTCGGCGGTGATCAGCGCGGTCTCGATTTCATCGAGCAGGTCGTCATCGAGCTTGGGGTTGCGCGAGAACAGGCTGCCCACCGACTTGGCGAACACGCTGTTGCGCAGGCGTTCGCGCCAGCCCGGCTTGCCGGCGGCAGCGGCCGGGGCGGCATTGGCCGGAATCAGATCGGCCTGGCTGTCATCGGCCGGAGTATTGGCCTGTTCAACCACCGGCGCCACGCTGGCGGCAACCGGAGCAACCGGAGCAACCGGGGGGGGCGGAGCCACTTCGGCCAGCTCAAGTGCAGCAGGTGCTGGCTCGGCTGCAACCGGTGCTGCCTGCGGCGGCGTGGCCGGGTTGCTGTCAGCAAGCGGTGCCGGGGCAGGGGCCGGTTGGCCGAAGGCGGCGGCAATTTCTTCCGCGCTCAGGCGTGGCTTGGCGGCGTCCTGTGCGGTGTCGGTCTTTTTGCGGCGGAAGATATTGAACATGGATAGTGGCGCTTGAAATCAGGTGGATATGCTACCACCGACCGGCTTTCGGGCCGCTTGCCGGTGGTGGCCGGGGCTGAACACAAGCAAGGCCGGCGCGGGGCCGGCCTTGCCTGCAAACATGGCTGCGATCAGGCAGACAGTTCGAGCAGCAGCTTGTTCAGGCGGCGGACGTAGGCGGCCGGGTCTTTCAGGCTTTCACCGGCGGCCAGCGCGGCCTGGTCGAACAATACGTGGGCCAGCTCGGCAAAACGGTCGGTGTCGGCCTCGTTGTCCAGCTTGTTGATCAACGGGTGGGCCGGGTTGAACTCGAACACCGGCTTGCTATCGGGCACCTTCTGCCCGGAGGCCTCCAGGATCTGGCGCATCTGCAGGCCCAGATCACCGGCGCCCAGGGCGAGGATGGCCGGCGAATCGGTCAGGCGGTGGGACACGCGCACTTCCGACACACTTTCCCCCAAGGCTTCACCCAGGCGCTTGGCCAGGCCCTGCTTGTCCTTGGCAGCTTCCTCGGCGGCCTTCTTGTCCTCTTCGCTTTCCAGCTTGCCCAGGTCCAGGTCGCCACGGGCGATGTCCACGAAGGACTTGCCGTCGAACTCGGTCAAATAGCCCATCAGCCACTCATCGATACGATCGGTGAGCAGCAGCACCTCGATGTCCTTCTTGCGGAACACTTCCAGGTGCGGGCTGTTGGCGGCCTGCAGGTGGGTTTCGCCGGTCAGGTAATAGATCTTGTCCTGGCCTTCGCCCATGCGGCCGATGTAATCGGCCAGCGACACGTTCTGGGTATCGCCGTCACCCTTGGTCGAGGCAAAGCGCAGCAGGCCGGCGATCCTCTCGCGGTTGGCGTAATCCTCGGCCGGGCCTTCCTTGAGCACCTGGCCAAATTCCTTCCAGAAGGTGGCGTAGTTGTCGGGCTTGTCGGCGGCCAGCTTTTCCAGCATGTCCAGGCTGCGCTTGGTCAGTGCCGACTTCATCGAGTCGATCACCGGGCCGGTCTGCAGGATCTCGCGCGAGACATTGAGCGAGAGGTCGTTGGAATCGACCACGCCCTTGATGAAACGCAGGTACAGCGGCAGGAACTGCTCGGCCTGGTCCATGATGAAGACGCGTTGCACGTACAGCTTCAAGCCCTTGGGGGCCTCGCGCTGGTACAGGTCGTACGGGGCACGGCCGGGCACGTACAGCAGCGAGGTGTATTCCAGCTTGCCTTCGACCTTGTTGTGGCTGTGCGCCAGCGGGTCGCTGTAATCGTGGGCAATGTGCTTGTAGAACTCGTTGTAGTCCTCGGCCGTGATCTCGCCCTTGGCCCGGGTCCACAGCGCGTTGGCCTTGTTCACCGTTTCCCACTGCGGGGCGGCGTCGGTGGCTTCGCTTTCGCCTTCGGCGGTGTGCTTTTCCACCGGCATCTGGATCGGCAGGCCGATGTGGTCGGAATACTTCTTGATGATCGAGCGCAGGGTCCAGCTGTCGGCAAAGCTTTCCTCGCCGTCCTTCAGGTGCAGCACGATGCGGGTGCCGCGGGCCGGCTTGTCGATGGTGGCGATGTCGAATTCGCCTTCGCCACGGCTGGACCAGCGCACGCCCTGGTCGGCCGGCAGGCCGGCACGGCGGCTGTAGACATCGACCTGGTCGGCAACGATGAAGGCCGAATAGAAACCGACGCCGAACTGGCCGATCAGGTTGGAGTCCTTCTTCGCATCGCCGGAAAGCTTCTTGATGAACTCGCCGGTGCCGGACTTGGCAATGGTGCCGAGGTGGGCAATGGCCTCGTCCCGGCTCATGCCGATGCCGTTGTCCTCGATGGTGACGGTGCGCGCGTCCTTGTCAAAGTAGACACGCACGGCCAGCTCGCCATCACCCTCCAGCAAGCTGGCGTCGGTCAACGCCTCGAAGCGCAGCTTGTCGGCGGCGTCGGCGGCGTTGGAGACCAGCTCGCGCAGGAAGATTTCCTTGTTGGAATACAGCGAGTGGATCATCAACTGCAGCAGTTGCTTGACCTCGGTCTGGAAGCCGAGGGTCTGCTTGCTCGATTCGGTGGTCATCGTCAGAAGGTCTCCGTGGTGCATTGCCGCCTCACTGCGGCGCTGGCACAGGGGTAGGGGTGGCCGTGGCGCTTTTCAAGGGCTGCGCGCTTTTATCCGTGGCCGTGTGCAGGCGCCGCGTTACCATGGCCGCCTGTCTTTGCCCGGTTGTCTGCCCATGTCCCGCCGTTTCCCGCCCGCACCTGCCCCACACCCGGCAGCCCCGGCCCGTACTGCCGCTGCTGTCGGCCAGGTGCGCATCATCGGTGGCCAGTGGCGCAATACGAAGCTGGCAGTGCCGCAGCGCCCGGGTCTGCGCCCGAGCTCGGACCGGGTGCGCGAGACCCTGTTCAACTGGCTGATGCCCAAGCTGCCCGGTGCCAGCGTACTGGACCTGTTTGCCGGCAGTGGGGCGCTGGGCCTGGAAGCGCTCTCGCGCGGGGCGGCCTCGGCCACCCTGATCGAGAAGGACACGCAGCTGGCTGCGGCAATCAAGGGTGTGGCCACGCGGCTGCAGGCATCGGCCAGCGTGCTCAACACCGATGCGCTGGCCTGGCTGGAACAGCCGGCAGCACAGCGCTTTGATCTGGTGTTTGTCGACCCGCCGTTTGCCGATGGCCTGTGGCAGCAGGTGCTGGTCCTGTTGCCGGCCCATCTGGCCGACGATGCCTGGCTGTACGTGGAGTCCGGTGCGGCGCACGCTCCGCAGCCAGGACCGGGCTGGCAGCTGCATCGTGAAGGTAGTACGCGTGAGGTCCGTTACGCCCTCTACCAGCGCCGGGGGGCTGCTACACTTGGGACCGATTCCACGCCGTGAACCCCGCATGACCGGTGCCAACCGCCGTATCGCCGTTTACCCGGGTACCTTCGACCCGGTCACCAATGGCCACATTGACCTGATCAACCGCGCTGCGCCGCTGTTTGAAAAGATTGTCGTGGGTGTGGCCAAGAGCCAGACCAAGGGGCCGATCCTGCCACTGGAGCTGCGCGTCGAGCTGGCCCAGGCCGCCACCGAACAGCACGCCAATGTGGAAGTGGTCGGTTTTGACTGCCTGCTGGCCGACTTCGTACGCTCGGTGCATGGCGGTGTGCTGCTGCGCGGCCTGCGTGCGGTCAGTGACTTTGAATACGAATTCCAGATGGCCTCGATGAACCGCCATCTGATCCCCGAGGTGGAAACCCTGTTTCTGACCCCGGCCGAGCAGTACAGCTTCATTTCCTCTTCCCTGGTGCGCGAGATCGCGCGTCTGGGAGGCGATGTGTCCGGCTTCGTGCCGGCCAACGTGCTGGAGGTTCTGCGGCGTGCCCGCCAGGCGCGTGACGGCGTCTGAGCGGATCAACCATCCCCGTCATACCCTAGGTACTGGAGAGTCCATCCTCATGAATACCCTCAAGAGCGTGCTTGCTGCCGCTACCCTGGCGGTCGCCCTGACCGCTTGCTCCAAGGAAGAAACCGCCGTGGTCGAAGAGGCTTCGGTGGCCCTGGTCGCCCCGGCCAAGGACGATGACGCCGGCTGGCGCCAGTACCTGCAGTCGGTGGTGCGCGAGAACATGGGCAACATTTCCAATGCCCCGTTCCTGTACTACCTGCCGCCGGAAAGCGATGCGGAATTTGCCGACAAGTACGAGCGTCAGGTCGAGTCGGCCACCACCGCCATGAGCCGTGGCGTGCAGCCGGGCAACATGCTGGCCTTCGGCTCCTCGGCCTCGACCAAGATGGCCGACCTGATCGAAGCGGCGTTCAAGCCGGTCGACGCCGACAGCATGAAGGGCGTGCGTGTGCTGTTCATCGGCGATGCGGCTGAAAATGCCCGCGTGATGGCCATCGTCCAGGCCACCGGCGCCGAGTACATCTTCGTCGAAGCCAAGTAAGCCACGCCGGCCGGGAAAGGGCGTGCCCTTCCCGGCCGCGTTTTTGTAGTGCGGCCTGCGTGCCGCGGCGTCGAAAACCGACGCGGAGCCTGCCATGTCGCTGAAAATCAATGATCTGTGTGTCAACTGCGACGTGTGTGAGCCGGCCTGCCCGAATGCGGCCATCGCCATGGGCGAAACCATTTATGTGATCGACCCGGCGCGCTGCACCGAATGTGTCGGTCACCATGACGAACCGCAGTGCGTGGTTGTCTGCCCGGTCGAGTGCATCGACCCGGACCCCGAATTCGAAGAGACGCAGGAGCAGCTGCTGGACAAGCTGGCGCGCCTGCAGCGCGAAAATCCCCAGTTGTACATTCCGGAGAGTTGAGCTGATGAAGTTGTTTGCCGGTCCGTTGCTGTTGTGTGCCCTTGCATTCACCCCGGCGGTCTGGGCTGACAGCCCGGCGGCGGTTGCCGTACCGTCCAGCACGGCGCTGGCGGCCAAGCCGGACGGCGCGGTGATCGCCAGTGCCCATCACCTGGCCACCGAGGCCGGGCACGAGATCCTGGCCGCTGGCGGCAATGCCTTCGATGCCGCAGTGGCGGTGTCTTCGGTGCTGTCGGTGGTCGAGCCGATCAGCTCGGGCCTGGGCGGTGGCGGCTTCTTCCTGCTGCACGATGCGGCCAGCGGCAAGCAGACCCTGGTCGACGCACGCGAGACCGCGCCGGCCTCCGGTGTGCCCACCGCCTACCTGGACGCCGACGGCAACCTGGATCGCGACCGCTCGGTCAACGGCCCGTGGGCTGCCGGCATTCCCGGCCTGCCGGCAGCCTTGGTCCATCTGTCACACAACTACGGCAAGCTGCCGCTGGCGCGTTCGCTGGCTCCGGCCATCCGTATCGCCCGCGAGGGATTCCCGGTCTACGCCCGCATGGCCCGCGGCTATGCCAGCCGGGCCGACGTGATGGAGCGCTATCCCGGTACCCGCGAGGTGTTCCTGCGCAACGGCCGGCCGATTGCCGAGGGTGACAACTTCACCCAGCCCGAGCTGGCCGCCACCCTGGAACGCCTGGCTGCCGACGGCTTTGACGGTTTCTACAAGGGCCGCACCGGCCGCCTGCTGCTGGCCGGGGTGAAGGACGCCGGTGGCAAGTGGACGGCCGCCGACCTGGCCGGTTACACGGTCAAGGAGCGTGAACCGGTGCGCTTTGCCTACCGTGACTGGCAGATCACCACCGCCGCGCCGCCGTCCTCCGGTGGCATCGCACTGGCCGAGATGCTGCAGATCCTGGAAGGCTGGGACCTGCAGGCACTGAGCCCGGCCCAGCGCACCCATCTGGTGGTGGAAGCGATGCGCCGTGCCTACCGCGACCGTACCTTCTTCCTGGGCGACCCGGATTTTGTGCAGATCCCGCAGCGCACCCTGACCAGCCGGGATTACGCCCAGGGCCTGCGCGCGACCATCCACCCGGACAAGGCCACTCCCAGTGACAGCCTGAGCGGCAACCCGACCCCGCTGGAAGACGAGGAAACCACCCACTTCTCGATCATCGATGCCGAGGGCAACCGGGTCGGCGGTACGCAGACGGTGAACCTGCTGTACGGCTCGGGCCTGGTGCCCAAGGGCACCGGCGTGCTGCTCAACAACGAGATGGACGACTTCGCGCTCAAGCCGGGCACGCCCAATGCCTTCGGGGTGATGGGCTATGAAGCCAATGCGCCGGCACCGGGCAAGCGCATGCTGTCCTCGATGACCCCGACCTTCATGGACAACGGCCAGGAAGTGGTGGTGATCGGCACCCCGGGCGGCAGCCGCATCATCACCATGGTGCTGCTGGGCATCCTGGGCTACGACGCCGGTCTCGATGCCCAGGCGGTGGCGGCGCTGCCGCGTTACCACCACCAGTGGTACCCGGATGTGATCGAGGCCGAGAGCGGCACCTTTGACCAGGCGACAGTGAGTGAACTGCAGGCCATGGGGCATGCACTCAAGCTGCCCGGTGACGAGGCCGCCGGCGGCCGCGGCTCCTCGCACGTGTGGGGCAACCTGCAGACCGTGCACTGGGACCGTGCCAGCAACACCCTGAGCGCCGGCAGCGACCCGCGCAACCCGGTGGGCTCGGGCCAGGTGGTCAAGGCCGGCGAGGCGGTTGCCACGCCCTGATCCGACCTCACCGAACAACAAAAAACCCGCCGCTGGCGGGTTTTTTGTTGGCTGCCCGGGCGCGCCCGGCAGGCTCAGTCGTGCAGTACGCGGGTGCCGAAGATACGGTCGCCGGCATCGCCCAGGCCGGGCAGGATGTAGCCCTTCTCGTTGAGCCGCTCGTCGATGGCGGCGGTATAGACCTCCACGTCAGGGTGGACCGCTTCCAGTGCCTTCAGCCCTTCCGGTGCGGCGACCAGGAAGATGCCCTTGATGCGCTTGGCGCCGGCGCGCTTGAGCATGTCCACGGTGGCGATCAGGGTGCCGCCGGTGGCCAGCATCGGGTCCAGGATCAGGGTGTCGCGCTCTTCCAGGCGGCCGGTCAGGCGCTCGAAGTAGGGCACCGGCTGCAGGGTCTGCTCGTCACGCTGCAGGCCGACCACGCTGACCCGGGCCGAGGGCAGCAGGTCCAGAACGCCGTTGAGCATGCCCAGGCCGGCACGCAGGATCGGCACCAGGGTGATCTTGGCGCCGGCCAGGCGCTCCACATCGACCGGGCCGGCCCAGCCGGGCACGCTGACCGTCTCGGTCGGCAGGTCGGCGGTGGCCTCGTAGGCCAGCAGGGTGCCGATCTCGTTGGTCAGTTCGCGGAATTCACGCGTGCTCAGCTCCGGGTTGCGCAGCAGGCCGATCTTGTGGCGGACCAGGGGGTGGCGGGCTTGGACGACTTTCATGGTGGCAGGCAAGGGGTAGCGGGGTTGGGCCATTGTAGGCGCAGTGCAACCAGCCGGCATCCGCGCCGGCCAGTTGCCCAGGCTGTCGGCAGGCTGTCATCGCTTTGTGTGGCGGTGGTCATCGAGATGCAATATGGCGGAAATATCGTGCGCTGCATCAACCACACAGGGGTAGGGCAGTGCGTAAGCAGGCGTTGTGCAAGGCGGTTTCGCTGGGGGTGCTGGCCTTGGCCGCGGCACCGGTACTGGCAGCAGGGGAGGCCAGCGGTGCGGCGGTGGAGCTGGACCGGGTCGAAGTGCGGGCCCAGCGTGATGCCCAGATCCGGGCGGTGGACCTCAAGCGCAGTGCCGATGCGATCCAGGATGTGGTCTCCTCCGATGCGATGGGCGACTACCCGGACATGAACGTGGCCGAATCGCTGCAGCGCCTGCCGGGCGTCAGCGTGACCCGCGACCAGGGCGAGGGGCGCTTTGTGGTCGTGCGCGGACTGGATGCGGCGCTGAACAACGTCTCCATCGACGGCATTGCCGTCGGCACTCCGGAAGACTCCAGCCGCGCCGCCCCGCTGGACGTGATTCCCTCCGATTCGACCGAGCGCCTGCGTGTGGTCAAGTCGGTCACCCCGGACCTGCCAGGTGATGCCATCGGCGGCAGTGTGATGGTCGAATCGGCTTCGGCCTTCGACCGTGACGGCCGCAGCCTGCGCGGCAAGGTGGAGGCCAGCCACCAGCAGCTGTCAGGCAACACCAGCCCGAAGGCGGCCTTCAACTACAGCGAAGTGTTCAACGACAGCTTCGGTGTGGCGGTGGGCATCAACCACCAGAAGCGTGAGTTCGAGTCGGACAACACCGAGGTCGAATACGACCGCTTTGACGGTGGCGCCGAGGATGACCTGGCACCTGTCGACATCCAGCACCGCAAGTACACGATCGAGCGTGAGCGCACCGGCGCCAACCTCAACCTGGACTGGCGCCCGGACGCAGACAACCGGTATTACCTGCGCACCCTGTACAGCCAGTTCAACGATGCCGAGACCCGGCACCGCACCATCTTCGGCTTTGGCGATGGCCAGATCAGCGCACTGGGCAACGGTGAGTACCAGGTTGATGGCCTGGCCTCCGATGCGATCGCCAAGCGCCTGCGCTACCGCACCAAGGAAGAAGACACCATCGCTGCCAGTTTTGGTGGTGAGCACCGTCTTGATGGCGCGCAGGTGGATTACAAGCTGGGCTACACCAAGACCCGCGAGCGCGTGCTCGACGAGATCGAGGCCCGCTTCGAGTACGACGCCGATGACCTTGGCGCAAGCATCGACCAACGCAGCGGGTTGCCGCGTTACCGCCTGAGCGAAAACGGCTGGATGGACCTGTCCAACTATGCCTTCGACCGCATGGTGGTGGCCCCGACCATGGTCGATGACAAGGAGCACAGCGCCCAGGTCAACCTGCGTGTGGATGCTGACAATGCCAGCTACAAGGTCGGCCTGCTCGGCCGCTGGCGCGAACGTTCGGCCGATGTGGACGAAGCCGAGCTGCGCCGTGGCCCGGATGTGGACCTGACCAGCTGGGCCGGCAAGTCGCTGGAGCACCGACACGGCAACCTTGGCCAGTGGCTGGATTCGGGCCGGATGAACGCCTGGTGGGCCGCCAACAAGGGCAATTACAGCGCCCGTCCGCAGGATGTGGCCGAGAACACCGCGCTGAGCCTGGAAGAGGACTACCGTGCCAAGGAAGACATCTTCGCCGCCTATGCGATGGGCACCTGGGACATCGGCAGGCTGCGCCTGATCGGTGGTGTGCGTGTGGAAAGCACCCAGTACGATGCCGATGGCTACAGCGTGGACATCGATGCCGACGGCGTGGCCAATGTCAGCGGGCGCAATGCCAGCAGCAACTACACCAATGTGCTGCCGGGCCTGCACCTGCGTTACGACAATCAAGGCTGGGTGCTGCGCGGTTCGGCCAACAAGACCATCTCGCGTCCGTCCTTCGGTGACATCTCGCCGCGTCTGGGCATCAACCGTGACGATGAAGAAGTACGCCTGGGCAACACCGCGCTGGACCCGTACACATCGACCAACATCGACCTGAGCTTGGAGCGCTACATCGGCGAAACCGGCCTGCTCTCGCTGGGTGTGTTCAACAAGTCCA
>JBJEWP010000052.1:0-1890 GCA_051885115.1 Stenotrophomonas sp.
GCTCCTGTGGGAGCGGCCCCGGCCGCGACAGCCACAGGCCCGTGCACTCCTCACCGCGGTTGAACCGGCGGCACGCCACGATCAGTGCATGAGCACCTCTTCGACGAACATGATCGACGCAGTCGGGCAGACACTGGCCAATGAGTTCGCTCTGCCCGACCCTGCCACGGCAACCCTGATCCTTGCCCGCCTGGTCAGCGCCATCGTGCTGGGCGGTGTACTCGGCCTGGAACGCGAGGCCAAGGGCCGGGCGGCCGGGCTGCGCACCCATATCCTGGTCTGCACCGGCTCGGCCCTGTTCGTAATGGCGCCGCTGCTGGCCGGGGTGAGCGAGGCCGAGGTGACCCGGGTGATGCAGGGCATCGTGTCGGGAATTGGCTTTCTCGGCGCCGGCGCCATCCTCAAGCTGGATGACAAGCAGCGGGTCCAGGGCCTGACCACGGCCGCCGGCATCTGGGCCACGGCGGCCATCGGCATGGCGGTGGGCATGGGCATGCACCTGCTGGCCCTGGCCAGCACCCTGGCCGCACTGGCGGTGGTCAGCGTGCTGCCGCGGTTGCTGCCGGACAAGCCGGACCCGCAGTCCTGAGGTATGGGTAAAACCGCGCGGCCTACTGCCGGCGCAGGGTGATCACATCGATCCGCGGCGGCACGCCCAGGCGCGGGGTGAAGCCGTCCCACTGCCCGGCACCACCGCTGACGAACAGGGTCATGCCGTCCAGCGCATAGGCATCACGCACGAAGCCGTCATTGGCCGGGGCCACGATCCAGCGGTCCATGCCCAGGATGTGCCCGCCGTGGGTATGCCCGGACAGCTGCAGGTCCACCTGGCCGCTGGCGGCCACCTCGCGTGCCAGCCGGGGCTGGTGCACCAGCATCAGGTGCAGGGCCGAGGCCGCATCCACCTGGGCCAGGGTGGCATCCAGATCCGGGCCGGGAATGCCCAGGGCACGGGCACTGGGCCGGCGCGCGGCCAGGTCACCCAGCCCGGACACGGTGAAGCCCACGCCCCGGTGCTGGATGCTCACCGCACGGTTTTCCAGCACCGGCAGGCCCAACCCGGCGAAGAAGGCCATCCAGTCGGCATAGTCGTGGTAGACCTCGTGGTTGCCCGGCGAGGCCCACACCCCCAGCGGCGCCTTGAGCTGGGCCAGCGGGGCCACCATCGGCCCGCTCACCGCCACCGGGCCATCGACCATGTCCCCCGGCAGCACGATCAAATCGGCCTTGGCCGACTGGGTCAGGGCCACGATGCCTTCGGTACGCGCCTTTCCCTTGGCCGGGGTGATGTGCAGGTCGGCCAGCACCGCGATGCGCAGGCCATCCAGCTCCGGCGGCAGGCCGGCAATGGCCAGCTCGCTGTGGCGCAGCTGTGGCAGCTTCAGCCCGTTGTAGATGCCCAGGCTGGCCAGGCCGGCTGCCAGCAACACCGCACTGTTGGTCAGCCACGGCGCATGCCAGCGGCGCAGGCCAATGCCCGGCGCACGCCGCAGCAGGCGTTCGGCCCCGGCATGCAGGGCCCAGCCCAGGCTGCGCAGCAATACGAACAGCAGCAGCACCATGCCCAGCACAATCAGCCAGCCGGCGCCCAGCTGCAGCCAGGACACCGTGGCGTAACCCACCACGTCGCCGCGCCAGAGCACGATCATCAGCGGCAGCAGCAAGGCCGGCAGCAGTGACACCCCGATCCGGCGCCAACGCGCCGCCCGGCTCAACGAGGTCAGCGGCCACCACAGGGCAAAGGCCAGCAGCGGCAGGATCAGCGATACAAGCAACATCTTCATTGTCGGCAAAACCCGGCCGGCAGTGCGGCAAGCAGATACAAGCCGAGCAGGGTGTCATGCGCGGCGCGCAGGTGCCAAGCCTGCTGGCATGACACTGTGGTGCAGG
>JBJEWP010000053.1:0-1885 GCA_051885115.1 Stenotrophomonas sp.
GCTTGTGCGGCTTGGCCTCGACCAGCAGGCCGGCTTCTTCCAGCTCGGCCAGGATCACCTTGCGCGCCTCGTAGCGGTCCAGGCCCTGGTACTTGGCCGGAGCGTTCTCGTTCAAGGTGGCGGTGACGGTGAACAGGTTGATCAGCGGCAGGTTGTGGCGCACGCCGACCTGGTAGTCGTTGAAGTCATGGGCCGGGGTGACCTTGACCACACCGGTGCCGAATTCGCGGTCCACATAATCATCGGCAATCACCGGCACGCGGCGGCCGGTGATCGGCAGGATCACCTCGGCACCGATCAGGTGCTTGTAGCGCGCGTCTTCCGGGTGGACCATCGCGGCGGTGTCGCCGAGCAGGGTTTCCGGGCGGGTGGTGGCCACGGTCAGGTAGTTGCGCACTTCGCGCAGGGTTTCCACCCCGTCAGCGTCCACTTCCACGTGTTCGTAGGTGGCTCCGTCGGCCAGGGCGTAGCGGATCGACCACAGGAAGCCGTCTTCTTCGACGTTTTCCACTTCCAGGTCGGAGATGGCGGTCTTCAGCACCGGGTCCCAGTTGACCAGACGCTGGCCGCGGTAGATCAGGCCCTGCTCGTACCAGCGCACGAACGACTCGATCACCGCCTCGCTCGGGCCAGCATCCATGGTGAAGGTCGAACGCGACCAGTCAGCCGAGGTGCCCAGGCGGCGCATCTGGCCTTCAATCACGTTGCCCGAATGGGCTTTCCATTCCCACACCTTGTTGATGAAGCCGTTGCGGCCCAGCGAATCGCGGGTCTCACCCTTGCCTTCGGCCGCAAGGTTGCGGCTGACCACCATCTCGGTGGCGATCCCGGCGTGGTCGGTGCCCACCTGCCACAGGGTGTCGTAGCCGCGCATGCGGTGGTAGCGGATCAGGCCATCCATCAGGGTCTGCTGGAAGGCATGGCCCATGTGCAGGGTGCCGGTCACGTTCGGCGGCGGCAGCAGGATGGTGTACGGCTCGCCCTTGCCGGACGGCTTGAAGTGGCCGGCCTTCTCCCAGCTCTCGTAGAGCGCGGTTTCGAAGGATTTGGGGTCGTAGCTGGAGGCGAGGGTGGTCATGGTGGCAACGATCGTGAGGTGGGGAAGGGGCCGCTTCAGCGCTTGAGCGCCTGGGCGATCTTTTTGTCGGTGTGGTACTGGCTGACCGCGTAGGCGGCCCAGATGGCGCCGGGCAGCCAGCCGATCAGGGTGATCTGCAGGATCAGGCAGACAATGCCGGCAATCGGGCGGCCAATGGTGAAAAAGGCCAGCCAGGGGAGGAGGATGGCAATCAACAGGCGCATGGGGGTTCCTTACATGTCGTACTTGTTGAGGGTGTAGCCGGCAGCCTTGTACTGGCGCCAGCGTTCGCGCAACGGCTCACGCGCGGCCGGGTCATCCGGGACCACTTCCAGCACGCGCTCGCAGGGCTGCAGCCAGGCCGCATCGCGCAGGTTGATCACCAGCGGGCGCTCGGCGCTGTCCTGGCCCGGAGCGGCGATCAGCACCACAGCTTCCTCCTCGTCCTCGTCGCTGCCGGCGATCTGGTGCGGGATGAAGGCATCCGGGTTGAACGACCACAACAGGTCGTCCAGCTCCTCGGCCTGGGCCTGGTCACGTGCCAGTACCACGGTCTGCATGCCGGCGTTGCTGGCTTTCAGGCACAGCTCGCAGACCAGCAACAGCGGCTGGCTGGCAAACCGCGGCTTGGCGATCAGGTAGAAGTCGGCGCGGGGCATGCAGGGCTCGGAAAGAGGGAGGATGGGGGTCAGAGTGCAGTTTTGCAGGCAAAACTGCACTCTGACCCCGGTTTTGGGTTTTGCTTTTACGCAGCGCGGTCCAGCAGCCACTGGCTCAGCAGGCCGACCGGGCGGCCGGTGGCCATGC
>JBJEWP010000054.1:0-1848 GCA_051885115.1 Stenotrophomonas sp.
ATGGACAGCCACTACTACCCGCATTTCCGCAACTATGTCGATGATCTGGCCAGCGGCCGCCTGCCCCTGCAGGCAGAGCATCGCCAAGGCGTGACAGCCCGCCCGGTGCTCGACGACGGCACCTTCCGATTGGGTCAGGCCAGCGAGCAGATCCGGCACCTGCAGGCCGTGATGCATGGCGAAGGTTACCGCAATGCCGATGGCAGCCCGCTGGACCGCGACGGTGTCTATCGCATCGGCATGCAGGGCGCGCTGCTGGATTTCCAGCATGCACACGGCATTGCCCAGACAGGCGATGTCGACCCGGCCACACTGCGTTTTGTGCAACCGGCTCAGGGCCAGTACCGGGATCAGCACCACCACACCGAGCATGGCCGCCTGCCTTCAATACATCGGACAAGCCCCACCCTGCCCGGTCATCCCGATCATCCTGACCACAGTGCCGACCTGCCACTGGAACAACCACCACCGGTCAACCAACACTCTGTACATAGCGCACACGAAGCTGATCCACTGCTGGGCCGGCTGATCACTGCACTGGCAAGCGACGATCCATCCGCTCTTTCCAGGGCAAGCCAGGACATTGCTGCTTCACCTGCAGCCCAGTCCCTGCTGGAGCATGGCCAGGCACTGTTGGCAGCCGAACAAACCCGGCAGCACCAGCTACAGGCACCCAGACATCTTCTGTGAAATGCACGCAGGAAAGGCCAGCCAAGGAGGCAGCGATGTCCAGCAACCCCAACATGCAGGATCTTCTGCGGGCACTGGCCCTGTTGCTGGCCAGGATGGAGCAGCGTGAAAACCAGCTGCATGCATCACTGCAGCAGCGCGGACAGGCAGCTCATGCCGAACTGCAGCAGCTGCAACATCGCCTGCTGGCCATTGTCGGCAGCGCGCAAGCCTCGATCAGTGAACAGGCCAGTGCCGCCATGGCACCGGCCGCCAGCGAATACCGGCGTGTCGTGGCCGAGGCCGAGAACCAACTTCGCCGCACCAGCCGGATCGTCTGGGGCTGGTACCTCGCCTTGGCCGGATTGGCCCTGATCCTGGCCATGCTGGGCGGCGGCGTGCTGGGGTACTACCAGCGCGAGCTGGCTGCTGCGCGCGACGCCTTGGCCCGGCACGACAATGCCCTGCCGGTGCTGCAGGCCTTCCAGGCTTCCGATGCCAGCCTGTGCGACGGCCATCTGTGCATCCATGCCGATGCGACCGCTCCGCGCTACGGCCAGGACCAGCAGTACATCCGCGCCAAGGCACGTTGATCTACCTCGATACAGATCCTGCGCCGAGCGGTGGTCAGGCGGATGGATGGCCGAACCGCCTGTCCTGCATGCACTACTGGCGCGTAAACAAAAACGGCGGCCTTGCGGCCGCCGTTGCGTGGGATCAGGCCAGTGCGTCCCAGCGGGCGCGCAAGGCATCCAGGCGCAGGTCGGCGGCGGCGCCGGGCGAGACACGGGCAGCCAGGCTGCCTTCCGGGGTGCGCCCCTGGCCGGCACTGTCCTTGGCAATGGCCGCAGCCTGGTAGGCCTCGCGGAAAGGCACACCGGCCACGGCCGCTTCCACCGCCACGTCGGTGGCATACATGCCCGAATCGATGGCCGCGCGGATGGCCGCATCGTTCCAGTCCAGGTTTTCCAGCAGCGCCGGCAGCAGCTCCAGCGCCATCAGGCCACGGGCAAAGCCGTGCACGATGGCGCCCTTGGAGTTCTGCAGGTCACGCTGGTAGCCGGACGGCAAGGAGAGCAGCTGCTCGATTTCGGTGCGCGCGGCGGCAACGGATGCGTGGCAGGCGCGCATCAGCTCGACCACGTCCGGGTTGCGCTTGTTGGGCATGATCGACGAGCC
>JBJEWP010000055.1:0-14770 GCA_051885115.1 Stenotrophomonas sp.
ACCGGCCTGACCCGCGACGGCACCTTCTACATCGAGAACGGCCAGATCAAGCACCCGGTGAAGAATTTCCGCTTCAACGAATCGCCGGTGATCATGCTCAACAACATCGACGAGCTGGGCAAGCCGGTACGCGTGGCCGGTGACGAGTCGCGCTACGTGATGGTGATTCCGCCGATGAAGCTGCGCGACTTTACCTTCACCTCGCTCTCCGACGCGGTGTAAGAGCGAGAAGTGAGTGATGAAGCGAGGAGTGAGAAACCAGAAAGAGCAGCAGGCACGCACTCCATGTGCAGCAACGCTGCCGCTTCCTCTCGTTGCTCACTCCTCTTCCCTCGTTGCTCACGCACTGCGCCCGTGAACCGCCGCGATTTCCTCACCGTTCTCGCGGCGGCCTCCAGCGCGCTGGCCCTGCCACGTGCAGCGGCCAGCGCGCGTTATGACTTCCACTTCACCCGGCTCAAGTACGACAGCGGCGACTGGGACGTGGACGCGCGCATGCCGTCCAACCTGATCACCTCGCTGATCGACTACACCACCCTGCGCGTGGACCCCAACGAGCATGTCATTGCCCTGAGTGACCCGGCCATGCTGCGCGCCCCGTTCTGCTACCTGGCCGGGCACAAGCTGGTGGATTTCAACCCGGCCGAACGGGCCAATTTCGAGCGCTATGTGCGCAGCGGCGGCTTCGTCTTTGTCGATGACTGCAACCACGATATCGATGGCCTGTTTGCCACCTCCTTCGAGCGCCAGATGGCGCAGATCTTCGGTGCCAGTGCGCTGCAGAAACTGCCCAACAACCATGCGCTGTACCGCAGCTTCTTCGAGTTTCCCGATGGCCCGCCGGCCACCGCCTTCGAGCTCAACGGCTGGGGCGATGACCTGGTGCACGATTATCTGAAGGGCATCAGCATCAACAACCGGCTGGGCCTGCTCTACAGCAACAAGGACTACGGCTGTGAGTGGGATTTTGACTGGCGCAACAAACGCTTCCTGGCCGAAGACATCACCAGGTTCGGCGTCAACATCGTGATGTACGCCCTTACCCACTGACCCCCCGGTGACCGCAATGACTGCTTCCGCTTCCGAACTCGATGCCCTGCTGCCCCGCCTGGGCGAACTGCGTGCCGCCCTGGCCCAGGCCATCGTTGGCCAGGCCGAGGTGGTCGAGCAGTTGTTGATCGGCCTGCTGGCCGGTGGCCACTGCCTGCTGGAAGGCGCGCCCGGGCTGGGCAAGACCCTGCTGGTGCGCTCGCTCGGCCAGGCACTGGCGCTGGATTTCCGTCGGGTGCAGTTCACCCCGGATCTGATGCCCGGCGACATCATCGGCACCGAGGTGCTGGAAGAAGACCCGGCCACCGGCAAGCGCCATTTCCGCTTCCAGAAAGGGCCGGTATTCACCCACCTGCTGCTGGCCGACGAGCTCAACCGCACCCCGCCCAAGACCCAGGCCGCGCTGCTGGAAGCGATGGGCGAGCGCACCATCAGCTATGCCGGCACCACCCACAACCTGCCCAGGCCTTTCTTCGTGCTGGCCACGCAGAACCCGATCGAGCAGGCCGGCACCTACCCGCTGCCCGAAGCGCAGCTGGACCGTTTCCTGCTGCATGTGCGGGTGGATTACCCCAGCGCCGCCGAGGAAGAGCAGATCCTGGCCAGCACCACCGGCAGCCGCCAGGCCGAAGTGCCGCAGGTGATGGATGCCGATGCGCTGATCGCCCTGCAGGCGGCCACCCGCCAGGTGCACCTGGGCCCGGACCTGCTGCACTGGATCACCCAGCTGGTGCGTGCCAGCCGCCCCGGCGAGGGCGCCCCGGCGCGCATCAACCACTGGGTGCAGTTCGGCGCCGGCCCGCGTGGCGGACAGGCGTTGGTGCTGGCGGCCAAGGCCCGTGCCCTGCTGCAGGGCCGGTTGGCGGTCACCCGGCAGGACATCGCCGCACTGGCCGCGCCGGTGCTGCGCCACCGCCTGCTGCTCTCGTTCAATGCCGAGGCCGAGCAGGTCAGTGCCGATGCCGTGGTCGCCGCACTGCTGGCCGATGTGCCGCATCCGCGCTGAGCCATGAGCACCCCTGCCCCGCTGTTTCCGCTGCCGGCCCGCCTGCGCGCCGGCCTGCGCGGCCTGAGCCTGCGCCCACGGCGCGGCCGTGGCGTGCGTGGCCTGGGCCTGCATGCCAGCCGCCAGCAGGGCGAGGGGCTGGAGTTCTCGCAATACCGTGGCTACCAACCCGGTGACGAGCCGCGCCGGGTGGACTGGAAGCTCTACGCCCGCGCCGGAAAGCTGTTCGTGCGCCAGAGCGAGCGCGAGGCCCCGTTGACCCTCTGGCTGCTGCTCGATGCCAGCGCCTCGATGGCCCAGGCTGACCGCACCACCCCGGCATGGCGACGCTGGGACGCGGCCTGCCAGCTGGCCGCCTGTATCACCGAGCTGGCCATTGCCCAGGGCGACAACCTCGGCCTGGCGGTGGTCGGCCCCGGCGGCTTGCAGCTGTTGCCGGCCACCAGCGCCCTGCGCCAGCGCGATGCCCTGGCCCTGCAGCTGGCCCGTACCACCCCGCAAGGTCAGTGGCCGCAAGGCGAGGTGCTGGCCCCGCTGCTGGCCCGCATCGGCCGCGATGACCTGCTGATCGCGATCAGCGATGGCTTCGAGGACGGGTTGACCACCGCACTGGAGCGGCTGTCATCCAGCGGCCGCGATACCTGGCTGGCCCAGCTGCTCACCGCCGAGGAGCGCGACTTCCCGTTTGCCGCCGGCCACCGCTTTGTCGACCCGGAAACCGGCACCGAGCTGCCCGGCCACGGCCCGGCCCTGCGCGCCGGCTACCTGCAGCGTTTCGCTGCGGCCCAGGACGCCCTGCACGGCCGCCTGCATGCTGCCGGCGTACACACAGCCACCGGCCATACCGATGCGCCGGCCACGGCCGTGCTGGCACGCTTGTGCGGGCAGCGTGGAGGGGCGCGATGAACTTCCTGCTGCCGGCCGGCCTGTTCGGCCTGCTCGCCCTGGCCCTGCCGCTGCTGATCCACCTGGTGCGCCGCCCGCCCACCGGAACGGTGCCCTTTGCTGCCCTGCGCTGGCTGGGCGAGGTGGCCCGCCCGCAGCGGCAGTGGCGGCTGCGCCAATGGCTGCTGTTGCTGCTGCGCCTGCTGCTGCTCGGCGCGCTGGCCCTGCTGCTGGCCGAGCCGGTGCGCCAGGCCAGCGCGGACAACCAACGTGTGCGCGCGGTGTCGCCCGTACTGCCAGCGCCGGCGCCGGTGCAAGGCCTGCGGGATGTGTGGCTGGCCGAAGGCTTCCCCGCCATCACGGCCGATGCCCCTGCGCCCGCTGCAGACCAGCCCACCAGCTCGTTGCTGCGCCAGCTCGATGCCCAGCTGCCGCCTGGCACAGCCCTGCAGGTGCTGGTCGCTCCCATGCTGGATGGGACCGACGGCCAGCGCCCACAGCTGTCCCGCACCGTCGACTGGCAGATACAGGCCGCACCCGACACCGCGCCGCCGGCCGAAGCCGGAGCCGGTGCGGACCGCACCACCGCCGCACCGCGCCTGGTGCTGCGCCATGACGACAGCGACGCCCAGCGTGCCAGCCTGCGTGTGTGGCAGGCCATTGCCGCGGCCTGGCAGGCCGATGAGCAAGCCAGCAGCGAGGCCGACATCGCCCCGCTCAGCGCGCCGCTGCCTGCCCTCGACCGTGACACCCTGCTGGTCTGGCTCGCCGATGCCCCGTTGCCGGCGGCCGCGCAATCGCATCACACCCACGGTGGCCGCGTGCTGGTGGCCGCCGCCATCGATGCCGACACGCCTGCCCTGCTGGACAACGGCCAGGGTGCCCCGCTGCTGGCCCGCGCGGCCGATGGCCGCTGGGTTCTTGCCGCCCCGCTCACCCCGGCCGCCGTGCCGCGTGTGCTGGAGGCCGATTTTCCCGCCCGCCTGCTGGCCGCCCTGCAGCCGCCGGTGACCGCCGCCCGTGCCGATGCCGCCGACCAGGCACCGCTCACCGGCGCGGCCTCGCTGTTTGCGCCCACACCGCAGCCGCTGGCACCGCTGCTGGCCGTGCTGATTGCCACGCTGTTCCTGCTCGAACGCCTGCTGGCCAGCTGGCCACGCCGGGAGGCCGCATGAACCGCCACGTCCACGCGCTGTGGCAAGCCGCCCGCAACACGCGTATCCGCCAGGCCGGCTGGCTGCTGCTGCCGCCGGCCATCGCGGCAACCATCGCGATCCGTCCGCTGGGGCACTGGGCGGTGGCGTGTTTCGCCGTCGCACTGCTGGTCACAGGTGTGTGGCTGTGGCGCAGTCTGCGCGCAATGGATGCGCGCTGGCTGGTGCGCCAGCTCAACCGCGACCCCGCCCTGTTCGACAGCGCCGACCTGCTGCTGGCCGATGCCGCCACGCTCAACCCGCTGCAGGCGCGGCTCAAACAGCAGCTGGAAGCGGCCATCACCCAGCGCCGTCAAGAACTGTCCACGCCCTTCCCGCGCCGTGGCCTGGTCGCCAGCCTTGCCGCCGCCGTGCTGCTTGTCGCCATCGGCTGGTGGGCAGGGCGGCCTGCGGCACCGCCGGCACCGGCCCGCACTGCCACACCTGCACCGGCCATCGCCGGTGATGCCCGCCCGCAGCTGCAGGCCATCGCCCTGCACCTGGCCCCGCCGGGCTACACCGGCCAGCGCGCCGGCACCCAGGATTCGCTGGACGTGCGCGCCCCGCACAACACCGTCCTGCGCTGGGAACTGCGCATCGCCAACGTGCAACGCGCGGTCCTGCACTTCCACGATGGCCGCCAGATCGCGCTTGAACGCGGTGATGGCGATACCTGGCAGGCCCGCCACACCCTCACCGCCTCGGCGTTGTACCGCGTGGTCACCGAACCGGCCCTGGCCGATGCGCCACTGCACCGCCTGGATGCCACGCCCGACCTGCCGCCGCAGGTGCGCGTGGTCACGCCCGAACAACCGCTGACCCTGGGCCGGGCCGGCCAGCGCCACTGGGAGCTGGTGTTCGAAGCCAGCGACGATTACGGCGTGCAGGCCGATGCCAGCCTGCTGCTCACCCGTACCGAAGGCAGCGGCGAGAACATCACTTTTCATGAAACCCGCATCGCCCTGCGCGGCAGCGGCCCGGCCACGCTGCGCCGTTTCAGCCAGCGGGTGGATATCGCCGCCCTCGCTGCACAACCCGGTGATGATGTGATCGCCCGCCTGGACGTGCGCGACAACCGCGCACCCAACGCCCAGCCCGGGCACAGCCCGAGCCTGATCCTGCGCCTGCCCAGCGAAGCGGAACAACAGGCCAGCGACCTGGAAGGGGCGATCAAGAAGGTGCTGCCGGCCTACTTCCGCAGCCAGCGCCAGATCATTATCGATGCCGAGGCACTGATCGCCCAACGGCGCAGCCTGGATGCGGAGCGGTTTGTGGTGCGTGCCGATGCCATCGGCGTGGACCAGCGCATCCTGCGCCTGCGCTACGGCCAGTTCCTGGGCGAGGAAAGCGAGGGCGAGCCGGAAGCGCCGCCGGGCTTGAGCAAGCCCACAGGCGACCACGAGGGTGATGGCCACAGCGACGACGACGGCCATGATCACGCTGCCACTGGCCATGCCGGGCATGACCATGGGCAAGCCGATGAACCCAAGCCGATGGGCACCACCACGGTGGCCGATGTGCTGGCCGAATACGGCCACACCCACGACCATGCCGAAGCGGCCACCCTGCTCGACCCGCAGACCCGCGCCATCCTCAAATCCGCACTGGATGCGATGTGGCTGAGCGAGGGCGAGCTGCGCCAGGGCCGCCCGCAGCAGGCATTGCCACATGCCTACAAGGCACTGGCCTTCATCAAGCAGGTGCAACAGGCCGAGCGGGTTTATCTGGCCCGCCTGGGCCCGGAGCTGCCGCCGATTGACTTCAACCGGCGCATGGGTGGCAAGCGCGACGGGCTGGCCAGCCGTCGCCTGAGCATCGCGCCCGGGCCAGACGGGGATACCGCCATTGCCCAGGCGTGGCTGGCGCTGGACCGGGGCGCCACGCCGCCGGTGGATGCCCTGCAACGCTGGCTCAGCGCCCATGCCGGCCAGCTGCGTGACCCGCTGGCCCTGGCCGCCGCGCTGGACCCGCTGGTTGCCGACCCGTCCTGCCTGCCCTGCCGCGACGCCTTGCGCGCTGCCCTGTGGCAGGCCTGGACCCAGCCAGTGGCCCGACCGCTGGCACGCCCGGCCGCCGATGTCATGGGCCAGCGTTACCTCGATGCGCTGCAGCGCGATTCCTTGAAGGCCGGCCGATGAGCCCCGCCCTGTCCTGGCCGCTGGGCCTGATCCTCATTGCGGCGCTGATCGGTGTGGTCGGCAGCCTGCGCCGTGCGGGCCTGTCCCCCACCCGCAAGGCCCTGCTGTGCCTGCTGCAGGGGGTGGCCGCCATCGCCCTGTGGCTGGCCCTGTTCCCGCCGCAGTCCCCCCTGCCGGCGGTCAGCGCACACCTGCTGACCTCGCCGGTAACGCAATTGCCGGCCAATACCCATGGCCCGTTCCATGCCCTGCCCGAAGCCGGCACCGTGGCCGGCACACAGCGCGTGGCCGACCTGGCCAGCCTGCTGCGCAGCCAGCCGCAGATCACCGCCGTGCAACTGCACGGTGATGGCCTGCCCGCACGCGACCGCCTGCCGCAACGTGCGGCGCTGGCCTATGTGCCCGCGCCCCTGCATGGGTTGGTGGAGGTGCAATTGCCCGGCGCCATCGCCGCCGGTGGCCAGCTGCAGCTGCATGCCCGCGTCGCCGGCCGCGCCGATGCCGCCTGGCAGGCCGAACTGCGTGACCCGGCCGAGCGTCTGGTCGACCGCCAACCGGTCAGTGACAGCGGCCAGGTGCGCCTGCAGGCACCGGTGCGCGACGCCGGCCAGGTGGTCTATACCCTGCGCATCGTTGATGCCGACAACCACCTGGTCGACAGCGCCCCGCTGCCGGTGCAGGTGATGGCCGGCCATGCCCTGCGCCTGCATCAGCTGGCCGGTGCACCCAATGCCGAAAACAAGTTCACCCAGCGCTGGGCGGTGGATGCCAGCCTGCGCAGCACCCGCCAGCTGCCCACCGGCGGCGGCATGCTGCTGGGTGATGTTGGCGCCGGCATCGATGCCCGCCAGCTGGCCAACAGCGACCTGCTGCTGCTCGACGAACGCAGCCTGCTGGCCCTGGGCAGTGGCGGCCGTGCCCGCGTGCACAGCGCCCTGCGCGAAGGCCTGGGCGTGCTGGTGCAACCGGCCGATGCCCTGCAGGCCAGCCATCGCCAGGCCCTGGCCGAACTCGGCCTGCGCGTGGACGGCGGCAACCGCACACACCCCCTGCAACTGGAAGCAGAAAAAGCCACCCCCGAACGCCTGGATGTGCTGCGCGGCCCGCGGGCGCACAGCCCCGCACAGCCCGAAGCGCTACCGCCACTGGCACGCTGGAATGTGAGTGCCAGCGATGCCCAGCCGCTGCGTCATGGCGAACACAGCATCGGCCTGTGGCAAGCCGTGGGCAAGGGGCGCATCGGCCTGCTCAGCGTGCCCGATACCCACCTGCTGGTGCTGGCCGGCCGCGATGAACTGCACGCCTCCCTGTGGGCCGGCATCAGCAGTACGCTGGCCCGCCCGCAAGCCAGCAACACCACCGCGATACAGCAGACCGATGGCGAACATGCGGATGATGAGCGCGCTGTCGGCAAGCCCACTGGTGATCAACACCCGGGGGCGGGACATGCACGCCTGCAGCACCCCGCTGTGATCTGGCAGGGCGAGCGCACCACCCTCTGCGGCCTGCCCGCCGATACCCACATCACCCACAGCGACAGCCAGCAGGACCAGCACCTGCGCATCGACCCGGCCACGCCCGGCTGCGCCGCCTGGTGGCCCGAACACAGCGGCTGGCACCGCATCGGCGACCAGGCGCTGTACGTCACCGCCCCCGCACAGGCCCCCGGCCTGCACCGCGCCCACACCCAACGCGAAACCGCGGCAGTGGTTGCCGCCTCAGCCCTGCCGGCTGACTACGCCCTGCCGCAGCAACCCGGCCCGCGCTGGCCATGGTGGCTCGCACTGGTCGGGCTGCTGGGGGTGTTGTGGTGGGTCGAGCGGCGTTCCGACTAGTGGATCGCGCCCGATTACTCACTCTTCGGACGCGCACTCCATGACACCGCATCAAGATCGCAGTTTTGCTTGATTGCACCTTCAAGCGAAAAGAATCGTGGCGTCACACGGAAATCAAAAACTCGGCAAAGCTCATACTTCTCTGCATCTTGCTCCGAGCGAGCGACTTCGTTGCGCGTCACAAAGAATGGTGTGGTCTCGTCGAGTGAAGTCGTTTTTACTTCGATGAGACGCTCTTTTCCTGAGTAAGCATCGAAAGAAAGAACATCGAAGCCAAGGCCATCACCCTGCGTGCGTGCAACATGCTCAACACGGTTAGCCAAATCACGGCGCCCCATCTTACGAAGATGATCTGATTCGTAAGCCATCACGAACTCTTCACCAGCTAGTCCAAGTGAACGATTCCGCGACTCAACCGCTAGATAGTCGCGTTTTACTGCAGAGAAATTTGGTTGCCATATTTTTTTCTCAGCAATCTTCAACCTGGGTGGAGGAACCTTTACACCCTCAAGTGTCAGCAACGTAGGTTGAATAGCAGGCTGTTCAACAGCAGCTCTGGCTGCCAGATCTAAATCTGGCCTTGCCTTCAGTTGCTCTTCGACCACTTCGATCAAAATTTTTTGAAAGTTGGCTAATGGCTTGTATCCACGAATCCACGGATATTCGAGCTCACGCATCACTGCGCTGATGTTTCGGTGCTTTTGCTCGACCGAGGCAGAAGATCTTCCATCTAGCTTTGGCAGCAATGCTTCTCTATGCCGAGTCTTGTTATAAGCCTGACCATTGAGTTGCATGGTAAGCATGTCCAAGTAGTCCTTTACACATGCTTCGACTTCGATCTCTGACCAACTCTCGCCACGCGCCATAACTATTTCCTTTCGAAGAAAAGATGCCAAGCCTTCCTTGGAATCCCTGATCGCAGTGCTTGCGACCTCAGAAGTCGATCATGGTGAGGTTCCAACATCAAGACTTGCCGCTTTGAACAACCCAACCTTCTACGAACTCACCAACGTGCACTTCAAGAAATTCTTTGGCTTGACCCTTGAAGATGCCGGCCTTGAAGACATCATTCTGCGCGACTTCCACGATCTATCGCCCGCCGATGCGGCACTCGAAGCCGGCTACGCCTACGACCTCGACCGTGTCGATCTGGGCTGGCGATAGCCAAACTCCTTGCCACCCACCGGGCCACGTCCGCAGCCCGGTGGATGCAGCGCGCGTCAGTCGCGGGGGGTGAGGATCGGGGTGAGGTAGTCGGTGGTGCCTTCGATGCGTTCCAGGTGCGGGTAGCGCAGGCCATCGGTGTAGGTGATGGGCAGGGTGCGGTAGGTGTCCATTTCCTTGACCAGCAGGGTGATGGCTTGCTGGCTGTCCTTGGCCGCGCGCACGGCGTCTTCCAGCTCTTCACGGCTGTACTGCAGGCCGTTGATGGCCACGATCTGCATGCCGGGGCCGATGCCGGCGTTGAAGGCGGGGCTGTCCCAGCGCACGTCGCCGACCTTGCCGCTGCCATCGGCGGTGAAGCCGAGTGAGTAGGTGAAATTGGCACCACTGCCCTTGCTCATGGCCTTCTGGTAAGCACTGGGCGTGTCGCGGTAGACCAGCTTCCAGCCGCTGGCTTCGATGCCGCCGGTCAGGCCGATGCGGCCTTCGACGCGGTCGCGCAGGAAGGTGTTCCAGTCGCCGGTGGGCTGCAGTTGTTCCAGCGTGGCCACCACGTCGTCAAAGGTGTAGGTGTGCGGGCGCTCCCACTGGCCATCGTCCTGGCCGAAGAAGGCACGGGCAAAGTCATCCAGGCTGCGCTCGCCATCGCTCAGGCGGCGCAGGCGCACGTCGGTTTCCAGCCACAGCAGCTGGCCGCCCTGGTAGTAGTCCTCGCTCATCTGGTAGCCGCGGTACGGCTTGGGCTTGCGCCGGGCGATGACCGGGTCGTTGGTGGTATCGCCCATTGCGCGCCATTGCAGCCCCGGGCGGTTGTCGGCATAGGTGGCCGCGACCAGGGCCAGGGCATCACGCGAGGGCGCCAGCGGGCGCAGGCCGGCGCGGGCGGTGAGCACATTGCCCCAGTACTGGGTCTGGCCTTCGTACACCCACAGCAGGCTGCCCTGCATGGGCACGTTGTAGTGCGGGGTGGCCAGATCCAGCGGGCGGCGGTACTTGCCGTCCCAGGAGTGGGTGTATTCGTGTCCGAGCAGGTCGGTGCTGCCGATCTTTTCATCCCAGCCGCTGAAGTAGTCGCGGTCTTCGGTGTTCTCGCTGGAGCGCTGGTGCTCCAGGCCGATGCCGCCGAGCTGGTTGGTGACGGCAAACAGGAAGTCGTAGTGGTCGTAGTGCTCGGCACCGAACAGCGTGCGGGCCTGCTCGACGAGCTTGCGGTGCAGGTCGATGTGTTCGGGCCTGGCTTCCAGGTCGCGGGCGCGGTCGGCAAACACATTCAGGCGCACCGGGCGCGTGCCCTCGGCGGCCAGGTCGTACACCCGGCTGTAGCGGCCGGCAAACACCGGTGAATCCACCAGCACTTCAAGGTTGGTGGGCGCGTAATGCACGGTGTCACCCTGGCGACGGGCCACCGGCAGCGCGCTGGCGGCCTGCCAGCCGGCCGGGTAGCGCACGCTGGCGGCATAGGCGATGGCATTGGCGGCATGGCCGGCCGGGTACAGCACCATTGCGTTCCACTGCAGGTTGAGCAGGTTGGGGGTCATCACTGCGCGCCCCTGGGCCGGGTCGGTGGGGCTGAGGAACTGGTAGTCCATCACCAACTCGCTCACCCCTTCGGGCACACGCACGTTGAAGGTGTACACATCCAACGGGTCACGCTGCCATTGCAAGCGTTGGCCCTTGGCGCTGATGACCAGGCCGGCGAGCTTTTCAATCTGCCCGGTGGGGGAATGGTTGCCGGGCAGCCAGGCCGGGTAATGGAAACGGCGCTCGCCCGGGCTCACCGGTACTTTCTGGCGCACGGTGAACACGCGCTGGCCCAGGTTGGTGGCATCGATCTCCAGGGTGATGGTGCCCGGGTAGGCGGCCTGGGAAACTTCCACCCCGCGTGCATCCACCAGCACCGGCGCGGGTGTTGCCACCGCCCCGCCGGCTGTCATCAAGGCCACTGCCAGTACTGTCCACCGCACACCACGCATCGCGCTTCCCCTGGGAATATGTCTGCCTGCATGGTGGGGCCGGGGGCCGGGCCGGCGCATGGGTCAATCGGCATGGCAGCGGGCCCGAGCTGACGCATGATGGGCTCACCGAACGGAGCCACCGCCTTGCCTGCCTTCCTGATTCCCCTGCCTGATTGGCACCGCTCCACCAACCCGGCCAGCGCCAGCCTGCTGCAGGCCTGGGGTGCCGATGTTTCCAGCAATGCCGCGGTCATCGTGGATGGCATCCGGCTGCAGCCCAAGACCGAGTTCCACCTGACCCTGGCCAACAGCGCCTTGGTGGCGCAGGTGCAGTGTGCGCTGGCCAGCGATGCGCTGGGCTGGCTGCAGGCACAGTGGGCGGCCGGGAATACCGCCATCCTGCCCACCGGCGTGCTGAGCCTGCTGCACAAGCGGCCGGACCGGGCAGGGCACAGCGCCGGCAGCTGGAGCCTGGTGGAAAGGGTGATCGTGCCCGGGCAGGAAGTCTTCCTGCGCCGGCTGGAAAAACAGCTGGGGCGGCAGCTGCCGCGCCCGCCCTCACATGTCACCACTCATGTCGCCGGCCGGCCTGAAGGCATTGGCCTGGCGCGCAAACGGCAGTTTTCCTGCTATGCCCGCAGCGCAACAAACAACGCCAAAACGGCCCGTTCATTGACCAGCATCCCGGCCCTGACGGGCGCTTGATCACACATTGTCCACTTGCCCGTTAAGGGCCTTCCTACATGCGGTACAGATGTGCGGCTACCACACACATGGGGAATGTCTGATGTCGCATCGTATTGCCGTGTTGTCTGCCGTAATTGCCGCCACTCTCGCCGGCCCGGCCCTGGCCCAGGCCAGCGTCCGCCTGCCCACCACCCCGATCCTGATCGATGACACCGTCAGCAGCGAGGAAGCCCAGCTGCAGGCCACGCTGGACCAGGAAGAACGCCGCCTGGCACCGCAGCGCGCGGCTTTCGTGCAGCATTTCCGCACCGCCTACCGCCAGTACCCGGCCATTCCGGCCGGCACCCTGGAAGCGCTGGCCTTTGTGCAGAGCCGCTGGATGCACATGCTTCCCGAACATGACCACCAGGACGAGGCCCACAATCGTATGCCCGCGGCCTGGGGCGTGATGGGCCTGTACAACGGCGAGGGTTTTGCCGACCAGGTCAGCGAAGGCGCCCGCCTGCTCGGGGTCAGCGCGGACAAGGTGCGTACCGATCCGCTGACCAACATCCTGGCCGCCGCCGCCCTGCTCGATGCGCAGATCAAGCGCGACCACCCGCAGGCCGGCAACCTGCGCACACTCAAGGGCGCCGCGCTGACCCCGGAGGCGATCCGCCCGGCCCTGGCCCGCTATGCCGGCTACTCGGCCTCGCCGCTGGCCGGCGGTGAGGTGGACAACTTCGCCCGCAACAGCTTTGCCTTCGACGTGCTGCTGGCCCAGGACCGCGGCGTGGATGACCGCGGGATCAAGGTGCCCGAGCGCGCCATTGCCTGGGAAGACGCCTTCGATGCCCGCCAGCTGGTACTGATGCGCGCGCCGATGGTACGCCTGGATGTGGCCAGTGACCGCATCGAAATCGAAGGCCACACGATTGACCCGGTCAGCGAGACCCTGGTGCGTGGCACGGCCGAGCAACCGGCCACCGATGTGGGCATTGCCTCAACCGATTACGGCCCGGCGATCTGGAAACCGGCCCACTCCTCCAACTACACCGCCTCGCGCAGTGCCGCGATCAGCGCGGTCACCGTGCACACCACCCAGGGCTCGTACGCCGGTGCGATCAGCTGGTTCCAGAACTCCAGCGCCAATGTCAGTGCGCACTATGTGATCCGCTCCTCCGACGGCCAGGTCACCCAGATGGTGCGCAACGCCCACACCGCCTGGCACGTGCGCAACCAGAACAGCTACACCCTGGGCATCGAGCACGAGGGCTGGGTCAACAACAGCTCCTGGTACACCGATGCCATGTACAGCGCCTCGGCGGCGCTGGTGCGCAGCTTCTGCAGCAAGTACAGCGCGATCAGCTGCGCCAGTGCCTACAAGGGCGCGGCCAGCAGCAGCGTCAACGTGCTGGCCACCTCGGTCAAGATCAAGGGCCACCAGCACTATGCCGGTCAGACCCACACCGACCCGGGCATCAACTGGAACTGGTCCAAGTACTACAACCTGATCAACCCGGGTGGCGGCGGTGGCGGCACCACCCCGCCCAGCGGCAGCACCACCTACCTGGACCGCTTTGAAACCAGCGTGGGCCGCTTCAACACCAGCCCGGCCTACTCCGGTTCAACCACCGGCATCGCCACCACCTCCACCGCCACCCGCGACTGCACCACGCGCAAGAACGGCAGCTGCTCGCTGCGCGTGCTGCTCAAGGACAACACCGCCACCACCGCCAACTGGTCGGTACGCCTGCTTTCCGGCGGCGGCACCCCGGCCAACAACGCCAGCCTGACCCGCAGCAACGGCAAGGTCGGCTTCTGGGTGTGGACTGGCGGCACCGGCATGAGCGTACGGGTGGGCATCGACGACAGCGACGGCACCGAGCGCTCCACCGCCCGCTCGATTCCGGCCAACAGCTGGACCTATGTGTCCTGGTCGCTGGCCGATGCGGCGCAATGGAGTGCATGGAGTGGCGGCAATGGCAGCATCACCGCCGCCAGCGTCACCCTGGACGCGATCTGGCTGGAGCGGGCCAACACCGCTTACGACGTGAACGTCTACATCGACGACGTGCAGGTCGTTTACTGAGCAACCACCCCACCCGGCCACCCGGCCGGGTGGGGCTGCCACCACGGTTTCATTGCCTCAAGGCCATGCCACCAGGCCTGCAACGGCTCAGCAGCCTCGGATATCCAAGGCTGCATTCGGAACAATCAATCAATTTTCAACGAATTGTTCTACTGATGGCATTTCCATGCCGTCGTTGCCTGCGTAATCTGCGCTCCATCCTTTCAGATTCCGCCCAGAGGCACACGATGAGCAACACTTACCTTGATGCAATCACCCGCCGCCGTTCGCAGTACGCGCTGGGCCGCAATGTCAGCCAGAGCCAGGACCAGGTCACCGCACTGATCCAGGAAGCGGTGCGCCAGGCACCGTCCTCGTTCAACTCGCAGTCCTCGCGTGCGCTGATCCTGCACGGCGAGCAGAGCGTGGCCTTCTGGGACATCGTCAAGGAAGAGCTGCGCAAGATCGTGCCGGCCGAGGCCTTTGCCGCCACCGAAAACAAGATCAACAGCTTCGCCGCCGGTACCGGCACCGTGCTGTTCTACGAGGACATGGACGTGATCGCCGGCCTGCAGGCAAGCTTCCCGCTGTATGCCGACAACTTCCCGATCTGGGCCGAGCACTCCACCGCCATCGCCCAGTACGCCACCTGGGTGGCCCTGAGCGAAGCCGGCATCGGCGCCAGCCTGCAGCACTACAACCCGCTGCCCGATGCCGCCGTGGCCGCCAGGTGGAACGTGCCGGCCAGCTGGAAGCTGCGCGCACAGATGCCGTTCGGTTCCAACGAAGGCGGCTTCGGCGAAAAGA
>JBJEWP010000056.1:0-13301 GCA_051885115.1 Stenotrophomonas sp.
CCGCAATCAACGCGGTCAGGTCCGGGGCAATGCGGTGGCGGTGCACATCCCACAGGCGCACGGCATGGCGCAGAAAACGCGCCTGGTCGGCCGGGGACAGGCTGGTCCACAGCTCACGGCCCAACGGCCGGATCGCATCGAACACCACCTGCCAGGGCAGGCCGGCGGCCTGCGCCGTTGCTGCCTGGGTGCGCAGCCAGCGCATCCGCGCGCGCAACGGCATTCCCAGCAACGCTCCGCCATCCACCGGCCAGGACAGGTGCGCGGCATGGCCCAGCGGCAGCAGCCCGTGGCGCGAGACCAGCTGTACCGGGCCGTGATGGCCATTGCCCTGCAGGCTGAGCAGCACGTCGACCATGCTCAGCCCGGTCCCCACCACCAGCACGCTGGCGGCCGGGTCGATCGCACGCAGCGCCGGCACATCCCAGGCCTGCACCTGCTGCAACGGTGGAATCTGCGTGGCCAGCGGTAGCGGTCGCAAGGCATTGCCGACGGCCAGCACCACACAGGCCGCCTGCAGCGCCCCCCCCTCATCCAGTTGCAGTTGGCGCGCGCCGGCCGCTCCGTCGATGGCCACCACCCGATGGATGAAGCGGACCAGCTGCGCAGGCGAGGCAGCAATGGCCTGCTGCAAGCGCTGGCCCAGGTAGCGGCCGTACCAGGCACGCGGCACAAAACGCTCGGCCAGCAGGTCGCCATCGCCGTCGTCGGCCAGGCCTTCGCTACGCAGGAAATCAACAAAGTCACCCGGCTGCGCCGGCATCGCACTCATCCGCCCGGCCGGCACGTTCAGCCGGTGGGCCAGGTCGCTGGTGGCATAGGCGATGCCCAGTCCAGGCGTGGCCGGGCCGATCAGGGCAATGCGCTGGCCCGCCTTGGCCAGGTGCAAGGCGTGAATGGCGGTCAGCGCCGCAGCGGCCCCGTCACCGACGATGGCCAGGTCAAACAGGGGAAGGGTGTCGGTCTGCATCCCGGCATTGTACCCAGCCCCCTTGTCGCCCCCTGAAAACAACAAACCCGCCACGAGGGCGGGTCTGTCGCGAAGAACCGGGAGGTTCTGTGCAAATCAGGCAATCGCCGCAGCGATTACTTGATCTTGCCTTCCTTGTACAGGACGTGCTTGCGCACGACCGGATCGTACTTCAGGAATTCCATCTTCCCCGGGGTGTTCTTCTTGTTCTTGTCCGTGGTGTAGAAGTGGCCAGTACCGGCCGAGGAAATCATACGGACCTTATCGCGCTTGCCTGCCATGATTATTTACTCCTCAGACCTTTTCGCCACGAGCACGCAGCTCGGCCAGAACGGACTCGATGCCGTTCTTATCGATGGTGCGCAGTGCGTGCGCGGAAACACGGAGCTTCACCCAGCGGTTTTCGCTGGCAACCCAGAAACGGCGCTCGTGCAGGTTCGGCATGAAGCGACGACGGGTCTTGTTGTTGGCGTGCGAGACGTTGTTACCCGTCTGCACCTTCTTGCCGGAAACTTGGCAAACTCGGGACATTGCGCACCTCGGTAATGTCGATAGTGTCCTCCTTGGCCAGGAAGACGGCGGCCCCGGCGGTTGCCCGCCACGCGTCATGGGAATCAAAGGGTTACGCTGACAAGGGTGGGCGAATGACACGTTCCCGGCCACCAACCCGAAAAATCCGGGCACAGCGAGCCGCGTATTATGCGCAAATGACCGGGCCTGCGCAAGTTGTCCATAGACAGCGGTCAGGCCCCGGCACCGGGCGTCAGCACCTCCACCACCCAGTCGATGAACACCCGCAGGCGGTGGCTCATATGCCGGTTGGGCGGGAACATCAGCTGCATCGGCATTTCCGGAAGTTGCCAGTCGGCCAGCACCGGTACCAGCGCGCCACGGGCCACGTGCGGATCGGCCATGTAGGACGGCAGCACCACCACCCCGAGCCCGGACAGGCCGGCAGCGAGATAGGCACTGCCTTCATCCAGCGCCAGCCAGTGACGGCCCTGCACCGGCACCTGCTCGTCGCCACGGCGTGCCATGAATACCCGCCGCCGGCCGGTACGCGGGCTCAGGAAACCGACCAGATGCTGCTGCGGGCCCTCCAGCTCATGTGGATGGAGCGGGGTGCCATGCCGCTGCAGATACTGCGGACTGGCAAGGAAACGCAATGCCAGCGTGCCCAGTGGTCTGGCCACCAGCGCCGTGTCGACCGGGGTGCCACCGCGGATCACGCAGTCGACATGGTCGGCGATGACATCCACCTCACGGTCGCTGACGCCGATATCCAGCTGGATGTCGGGGTAGCGTGCGTGGAAATCCGGCAACGCCGGCACCAGCAGCAGCTGTGCGAACGGGCTGGGCACGTCGATGCGCAGGCGCCCGCGCGGCTGGGCGGCGGCTCCGGCCAGGCCGCTTTCCACCTCTTCCAGGTCGGCCAGCAGGCGTACCACCCGCGCATAGCAGGCCGCACCTTCGGCGGTGACACTGACCCGGCGGGTGGTGCGATTCAACAGTCGCAGGCGCAGCCGGGCCTCCAGTTGCTGCACCAGCTGGGTGACCGAGGTGCGGCTGAGCTGGAGGGTTTCGGCGGCGCGGGTGAAACTGCCGGTTTCCACCACGCGGGCAAAGGCCTGCATTGCATCGAATCGGTCCATTGGCGGCTTGATTGTTTGGGTTTTGCGAACAATCTAGAAGGACAATTGCGGTTTATCCAGACAGGACAGCGCGTGAGGATGGCGCTGATGCCGGCGCACCCCGTGCCGGATTTTTCTGGAGACCCCGTGATGAGCGTACGCGATGTTGTTTTTCCCCCCGGCCGCCAGGCGCTGTACGAGCGCAACCGTTACTCGCCGGCCGTGCGCAGCAACGGCTTTCTGTTCGTATCCGGGCAGGTCGGCAGCGGTGAGGATGGTTCACCCGAGCCGGACTTCGAAGCACAGGTGCGGCGCGCCTTCGACAATCTCAATGCGGTGCTGGGCGCCGCCGGTTGCACGTTCGCCGATGTGGTGGATGTGACCATGTTTCTGGTCGACCCGGAAAACAACTTCGAAAAAGCCTGGGCGATCGTGCCCGAGTACTGGGGCGCGGCGCCGTACCCGACGCTGACCGGCATCGGCGTGAGCTGGCTGTACGGGTTCCAGTTCGAGATCAAGGTGATCGCCCGGCTGCCGTGAGCTGCCCGCCCGCACCGGTGCCCGGGCCGGGCGCTGGCGCAAGGGAGCCGTGGGCTGCGAGCCCGGAGTGCGCGGTCCCTCCCCCGCGCAGACGGGAGAGGGGCTTGGAGCCAAAGCGGGGGCGGTCACTCCCTGCGGTGCAGCCAGCGGTACAGCACCGGCAGCAACAGCAGGGTGAGCAGGGTGGAGGAAACAATGCCGCCGATCACCACCGTGGCCAGCGGCCGCTGCACTTCCGAGCCGGCGCCGACGTTGAAGGCCATCGGCACGAAGCCCAGCGAAGCGACCAGGGCAGTCATCAGCACCGGGCGCAACCGGCCCAGTGCGCCTTCGCGCACGGCCTGCGGCAATGCCCGGCCCTGGCTGCGCAGGTGCTTGATGAAGCTGACCATCACCAGGCCGTTGAGCACCGCCACCCCGGACAGCGCAATGAAGCCGACCCCGGCCGGGATCGACAACGGGATGCCGCGCAGGGCCAGGGCCAGCACACCGCCGGTCAGCGCCAGCGGCACACCACTGAACACGATCAAGGCATCCTTGAAGCTGCCAAAGGCCCAGAACAGCAGCGCGAAGATCAGTACCAGGGTCAGCGGCACCACGACCGCCAGGCGCTGGCTGGCCGAGATCAGCTGCTCGAAACTGCCGCCGTATTCGATCCAGTAGCCGGACGGCACCTTCACCTGCGCATCCACCGCCGACTGCAGCTCGGCGACGAAACTGCCCAGGTCACGCTCGCGCACGTTGGCGGTGACCACGATGCGGCGCTTGCCGTTCTCGCGGTTGATCTGGTTGGGCCCTTCACTGCTCTCGATCCGGGCCAGCTCACGCAGCGGCACGGTACGCGCCTGGCCACTGCGCCAGCTGCCGGCACGGCTGTTCTCGTCCGCGGAATCCTCGGCCAGCGCCGGGGCCAGCGATACCGGCAGGTCGGCCAGCGCGGCCGGGTCCTGGCGCAGGGTTTCCGGCAGGCGCACCACAATGTCGAAACGACGGTCGCCCTCGAACAGCTGCCCGGCCACCCGCCCGCCCACCGCGGTGGATACCGTGTCCTGGACCAGCCCGGGGTTGAGGCCATAACCGGCCAGCGCCCGGCGGTCCGGGGTGATGGTGAGCAAGGGCAGGCCGCTGGTTTGCTCCAGCCGCACATCGGCCGCCCCCGGTACCTGTGCCACTACCTCGGCCACCCGTTGGCCGACCTGTTCCAGGGTTCCCATGTCATCGCCGAACAGCATCACTGCCACGTCGGCGCGCACACCCGAGATCAGCTCGTTCATGCGCATCTGGATCGGCTGGGTGAACTCGTAGTTGTTGCCGGGCAACTCCTCCACCGCCGCTTCCAGCTCGGCCAGCAACTGTGCCCGCGGCTTGCGCGGGTCCGGCCACTGCGCGCGCGGCTTGACCATGATGAAAGTGTCAGCCACCGACGGCGGCATCGGGTCGGAGGCCACTTCCGGGGTGCCGATCTTGGAAAACACCTTGTCCACCTCGGGCAGCTGCAGCAGGCGCAGCTCCACCTGCTGCTGCATGGCCACCGACTGGCTCAGGCTGGTGCCAGGAATGCGCATGGCATGCATGGCCACGTCACCCTCGTCCAGGTTGGGCACGAATTCACTGCCCAGGCGGGTGGCCAGCAGCCCGCTCGACACCACCAGCACCAGCGCACCGGTCACCGCCCAGCGGCCACGCCGCAGCACCGCCTCCAGCAACGGCTCGTAATGCCGCCGCAACCAGGCCATCAGCCGGTTTTCCTTCTCCTCCACCCGCCCGCCCAGGAACAGGGCGATGGCTGCCGGCACGAAGGTCAGGGCCAGCACCATCGCACCGGTCAAGGCCAGCACCACGGTGATCGCCATCGGGTGGAACATCTTTCCTTCCACCCCGGTGAGGGCAAAGATCGGCAGGTACACCGCGGTGATGATGCCCAGCCCGAACAGGCTGGGGCGGATCACCTCGGCGGTGGCGCTGGCAGTCTCGGCGAAGCGTTCCTCCAGCGTCATCACCCGGCCCAGGGCATGCGTGCGCTCACCGAAACGGCGCAGGCAGTTCTCGATGATGATCACCGCGCCGTCGACGATCAGGCCGAAGTCCATTGCGCCCAGGCTCATCAGGTTGGCCGAGACGCCACCGCGGGCCATGCCGGTCAGGGTGAACAGCATCGCCAGCGGGATCACCGCCGCGGTGATCAGCGCCGCACGGAAATTGCCCAGCAGGGCAAACAACACCACGATCACCAGCAGCGCGCCTTCGACCAGGTTTTTGGCCACGGTGCCGATGGTGCGCTCCACCAGCGCGGTGCGGTCATAGCTGGCGGTGACGGTGACTCCTTCGGGCAGGCTGCGTTGCGCCTGCTCCAGCCTGGCTGCGGCCGCCTGCGCCACCTGCCGGCTGTTGGCGCCAACCAGCATCACCACCGTGCCCATCACCACTTCATGGCCGTCCTGGGTGGCCGCACCGCTGCGCAGCTCCGGGCCTTCGCCCACCTGGGCCACGTCGTGCACATGGATTGGCACCCCTTCGCGGCGGGCCATCACGATGTTGCCGATCTCCTCCACGCCACTCACCTGACCCGGCACACGCACCAGGAACTGCTGGCCATTGCGCTCGATGTAGCCGGCACCGACGTTCTGGTTGTTGCCCTGCACCGCCTCGGCCACATCATCCAGGGTGAAGCCCAGGGCGCGCAGCCGGGCCGGATCGGGAGTGATGTGGATCTGCCGCCGGTAGCCACCGATGGTGTTGACCTCGGTGACGCCGGGAACGTTGCGCAGCTGCGGCCGCACCACCCAGTCCTGCAGGGTGCGCAGGTCGGTGGCGGTATACGCCGTCCCATCGGCTTTTCTTGCCTGCGGGTCAGCGTCGATGGTGTACATGAAGATTTCGCCCAGGCCGGTGGCGATCGGCCCCAGCTGCGGGTCCAGCCCGGCCGGCAACTGCGAGCGCACCTGCTGCAGGCGTTCGGCCACCTGCTGGCGGGCGAAGTACAGGTCGGTGCCATCGGTGAACACCACCGTCACCTGCGACAGCCCGTAACGCGAGAGCGAGCGCACCTGTTCCAGCTGCGGCAGGCCGGCCATCGCCGTCTCCACCGCGAAGGTGATGCGCTGTTCGCTCTCCAGCGGCGAATAGCCCTCGGCTGCGGTGTTGATCTGTACCTGGACATTGGTGATGTCCGGGGTGGCATCGATCGGCAGGCGGCTGAAACTCCAGCTGCCGAGCGCGATCAGGGCCACGGTGAGGGCCATCATCAGCCAGCGATGGGCGATGGCGGCACGGATGATGCGCTCAAGCATCGACGGGCCCTCGCTGCAGGCAGGTTCGATGATCAATGTTCATGCGCGGCCCCCGCCTTGCCGATGTCGGCCTTGATCACATAGCTCTGCTCCACCACCACCTGCTCGCCGGCACGCAGGCCATCCTTGACTTCAACCTTGGTCGCATCACGAGCGCCCAGCACCACCGGTCGCACGGTATAGATGTCACCCTCACGCACAAACACCACGTCCCGGCCCTCCATGGTCTGCAGGGCCGACAACGGCACCACGACGCCGGCCGGCTGCATCGCCACGGTAATGCGCGCAGTCACCGCCGCACCCGGCCGCCAGAGGCCGTCGTCGTTGTCCACGCTGGCACGCGCCACCGTGCTCTGGCTGGCGGTGGCGGTGCCGGGAAGCACACGTTCCAGGGTGGTGGCCTGGCTGACCCCGTCGGTCATCCGGGTGATGCGTACCGGCACGCCAGCGGTGATGTGCTGGGTATCGGCACCGAAGATGTGCAGGTCCACCCACAACTGCGACAGGTCGCCGATTTCGTACAGCAAGGTACCCTCGCCGGCCACCGCACCCACCTGCGCCTGCCGTGACAGCACCACACCACTGATCGGCGCGCTGATGCGGTAGGTGGTCAGGCTGAGGTTGCTGTCGATGCTGGCCATCACCTGGCCAGCACGCACACGGTCGCCGACATTGGCAGCCAGGCTGCGCACCGGGCCGGGGAAGCGGGCGGTCACCTGGGCCACGCGGCCATCGACCGGGGTCAGCAGGCCCTGCACCTCATGTTCGTCGGCGATGGTGCCGGCCTGCGCGACGGCGCTGCGAATGCCGGCCTGTTCGGCCATCGCGGCCTTGATGGTGGTTCTGTCGGCTTCGGCCTCCCCGCCTTCTTCATGGGCGTGGCCAGCTTCGTCGTGGCCGGCCTCTTCCGCGGGTGCGGACACCGCTACCTCGGGCTTGCCGCCGCAGGCGCTCAGCGACAGCGCCAGCAGCACCAGTACGGCGGTGGAAATCAACGGGGTGCGGCTCATCGTGCGTTCTCCAAAGCGGCGGTCACGTCATCGGCGAGCATCGACTGGCCGGTGAGACGCTGGATTTCGATCAGGGCGGTCTGGGCGGCCATGGCAGCCTCGAGCTGGCGCTGGCGCGCCTCGATGCGCATGGCCTGCAACTGCGCCCATTCCATGTAGCTGGCTGCGCCTGCACGCCAGGCCTGCCCGGCGGCGCGCTCGGCCTTTTGCAGTTGCGGCAGTACCTCGCTGTGCATGCGCTGCACTTCCAGCCGCGCGCTGACATAGCGGCCATGTGCCTGGGCCAGGGTGGCGTAGAGCTGCTGCTGGCGGGCCCGGCGCTGGTACGGCAGCAGGGCCAGGTCAGCCTCGGCCTCGCTGATTTCCGGTGCGGCGCGACGGGCACTGCCCAGCGCGATGCTGAAGCCGGCCACCAGTGAAGTGGCATTGTCAGCGCGGCTGTTGCGCAGGCCGACCTGCCAATTCCAGTCCGGCCGGGCCGCCGTGCGCGCCAACTGCAGCTGGGCCTCGACGATGCGCTGCTGACCGAGCAACTCGGCCAGCTCCGGGGCGCGTTGCAGGTCGTCATCGAGCAACGCGAACGCGCGCAATGCCGGCAATTGCAATGGATCGCCGCTGACCATGTTGAAGTCAGCTGCACGGGCGCCCCACAGCGCAGCCAGCGACAATCGTGCCGCGCTGGCCTGCTCGATGGCACGCTCGCGGTCCAGCCCGGCCTGGGCCAGCATCGCCTGGGCGGTGAACAACACCGACTCCGGCGAGGCACCGGCCTGCAGCCGCAGGCGCGCGGCGGCCACGGCGCGGCGGCGTTGCTCGATATCGGTATCGGCGATCTGCAGGGCCGCCTGTGCCTGCGCCACCGCCAGGTAGCGGTGGGCGGTTTCGGCCAGCAGGTCGAGCCGGGCGGTAGCCCGTTGCGGCGCCAGTGCATCAATGTTGGCCTGCGCCAGCAAGCGGCGCGCATCAAGCTTGTCCCCGCGTTCCAGCACCCCGGACAGGCTGACCGTGGCTTCGGCCCCCTGTACGCCGCGTGCATCACCACTGCCGAGCAGGTTCTCCAGTTCCACCCCCAGCTGCAGCGGCGGACGCAGCACGGCGGCATCGCGGCGGGCTTCAAGTACGGGGCGCTGCGCATCGATCAGACGCAGCCCGGGGTGATCAAGGGCAACGCGGGCGATGGCATCGTCCAGCGTCAACGGCACAGCAGACGCCGGTACCTGCGCATACGCGCGCGGCACCAGCGCGAAGGCGACAACAGCCGCCAGGCGCATCCACATGGGGTTCTCCAGATAGCAGGGACAGACGTGGCAACCGGCCAGCGGGCCGGGACGTCAGGCGGCTATCGGAGGGCGGAACAGGCTTTCCGGGGGGTGCCAGGCGCACTGGTCCTGGGTGGGGTGGCTGACCCGCTGCGGCACCGGCTGGGACAAGGTCCAGACCGGATGCAGGGTCGCCAGCACACTGCCGTGCCCATGGCAGTCCATGCAATGGACCAGGGCATGCAACAGCGAGTTGGCGGTGTCCTCGGCATCCGGGGCCACCGCCAGCGCCGCATCATCATGGTCGTGCACGTTGGCGCCGATGCTGTTGTGCGAAAACATGTGCACGTCGGTCAGCGCCGCCACCAGCGAGGTGGCGAACACCCCCAGCCCCACCAGCAGCGGCAGCAGCAGGTGGAGCGGGCGCAGGCGACGGTGGCGCAGGACAGCAAGCATGGCCGGCAGGGTAGCCCCGGCCAACGGCGTTACACAATCGCAGGGTTCAGCCGGCAGTCTGCTGGCTGGCGACCCAGCCTTCGACCTGGCTGCGCAGCACCGGCAGCGGCACCGAGCCCAGCTGCAGCACGAAGTCGTGGAAGGCCTTCAGATCGAACTTGGCGCCCAGCTGGTCCTCGGCCTGGCGGCGCAGCTTCCAGATCTCGATCTCGCCGAGCTTGTAGCTCAGCGCCTGGGCCGGCCAGGAGATGTAGCGGTCCACCTCGGTGGTCACTTCATGCTCGCTCAGCGCAGTGTTGTCGCGCAGGTAGGCCAGCGCCTGCTCTCGGCTCCAGCCGTAGTGGTGCACGCCGGTGTCGATCACCAGGCGGGCGGCGCGCCACATCTCGTAGGTCAGGCGGCCGAAATCCTCGTACGGGGTTTCATACACGCCCATTTCCACCCCGAGCTTCTCGGTGTACAGGCCCCAGCCCTCGCCATAGGCGGAAATGTAGTTGTCGCGCCGCCAGGCCGGCTGCGCGCCCTGCTCGGCGGCCAGTGCGCCCTGCATGGCATGGCCGGGGTCGGCCTCGTGCAGGGTCAGTGCCGGCAGGTTGTACAACGGACGGGCCGGCAGGTTGTAGGTGTTGAGCCAGTAGGTGCCCATGCCGCCACGGCCGGCGGTCCAGAACGGGGCAATGTCGTCGGGCACCGGGACCAGGGCAAAACGCGCACGCGGCAGGGTGAAATAGCGGCCGATGTTGGCGTCGATGCGCTTGGCGATCCACGCCGCATGGCTGAGCAGTTGCTGTGGGGTGGTGGCGTAGAACTGCTCATCGGTACGCAGGAAGTGCAGGAAGTCGGCAAACCGGGTCTGCGCTGATTTGCCGGTAAAACCGGTCCGATCGATGACCTCGTCCATCTCGGCGCGGATGCGTGCCACCTCGGCCAGGCCGATCTGGTGGATCTGCGCCGGGCTCAGGTCCAGGGTGGTGTATTGGCGGATCTGCGAGCGGTAGAACGCCTGCCCGTCCGGCATCGCCTCGGCGGCCAGGGTGGTGCGCGCCTGCGGCACGTACTCGGTGTTGAAGAAGGTCAGCAGCTTGGCAAAGGCCGGGACCACCTGCCCGCCGATGGCCGCGCGTGCACGGGCTTGCAGGCGTGCCTGCTGCGCGGCCGGAATGCTGGCCGGCAGGCGGGTGAACGGGGTGTACAGCGGCGAGGCGGCCGGGTCCTTGAGCTGCGCGACCATCGCGATGGAGACCTCGCGGCCATCAAGCACCGCGCGTGGCACGCTGAAGCCACGGGCCAGGCCGGCGCGCATGTTGGTGATCTGCTGGTCGAAGTGACGCGGCACATCCTCCAGCACGGCGATGTACTCCTCGGCCTGCTGCACGTCGGTCAACCGGCGCTGGGCCATGAAGCCCAGGCTGGACCAGAACGAGGAATCGGCATTGAACGGCATCTGGTAGGTGCGCTGGTTGACGGCATCGACCAGGTCCAGGATCTGCGCCCGGTACACCGCGTAGTTGACCTTGCCCTCGGCACTGAGCTGCCCTTGGTCGATGCCGTCCAGTTCGGCCAGCACCTGTTGCCAACCGGCCAGGCGGGCCTGCTGGGCCGCTTCGCTGACATCGGCCAGACGGCTGCGGTCACGCTGCTGGCCCGGGGCATCGGCATGGCGCCAGGCGTACTCGGCATCGGCGATGGCCAGCAGGCGCTGGTCAGCTGCGTTGCTCACCTGCGCGCTGGGCGTGGCCAGGGCCAAGGCCGGTGCCGGCACCGCGGTAATTCCCAGAGCCAATACGATTGCTGCCGCCAAAGTCGATTTCACGAGCCCGTTTCCCCAGACATGAACAGACCGTCGATCATCGCACCGCACTTGCCGGCACTCATAGAGCCAATCCGGCACTTGCCGTGCCGAACTCAGCCGGAAGCCGGGTCCTTTTCCGGCCTCCAGCCACGGTTGCGGATGTCCAGCTGCAGGCTGTACAGCGCGGTGAAGGCGGGAAACAGGTTCTGCGCGATGCCCACCGCATCCTGCTTGGCCGAGAACAGGAAGTAGCTCAGGGTCATCAGGCTGCCGGCCACACTCATGTACCAGAACAGGCGCGGGATCACCGGCCGGCCGGCCTTGCGCGTGGCCCAGAACTGCACCACCCAGCGTGCCCCGAACAACAGCGCACCGCTCAGGCCGATCAGTTTCCACGGCGACATGTGCACACCGGTCCACTCCAGCCAGGCCAGCGGCTGGTTCATCCAGTCCAGGCTCACCGCTCCACCACCACGGTGCGGCGCGAACGGGCAATCAACCAGCTCACCCCGAGCAGGTCACGCACCCCCACCACGGCACGGCCGAAGTTGGTGTACTTGGATGTGCCGCTGCCGCGCGGGCGGTGGTTGACCGGCACGCTCAAGGTGGACCAGCCGGCACGCTGCATCAATGCCGGCAGGTAGCGGTGCATGTGGTCGAAATACGGCAGGGACAGGAAGGCTTCGCGCTCGAACAACTTGATACCGCAACCGGTATCGGGGGTGTCGTCATGCAACAGCTGGCGGCGGATTGCATTGGCCCAACGGCTGGCCCAGCGCCTGGAGCCTGAATCCTGGCGGTTGACCCGCCAGCCGGCCAGCAGGCGCACCGACGGCGCGGCACGCTCGCGTTCGGCCAGCAGCCGCGGGATGTCAGCCGGGTCGTTCTGGCCATCGCCGTCCAGCGTGACCACCCACGCCGCACGTGCTGCACGCACGCCGTTGTGCACTGCCGTGCTCTGCCCGCACTGGCTGCGGTGGGCCAGTACCCGCAGCTCCGGATAGCCGGCCTTGAGCCCTTCCAGCACGGCCAGAGTGGCGTCGCTGGAGAGGTCATCGACAAACAACGCCTCCCACTGCAGCCGGCCACGCAGGATGGCGGCAATTTCCGCCAGCAGGCCAGCCACATTGGCCTGCTCGTTGTGGACAGGGACGACAACCGAGAGCTGGGGAGCGGTCATGGATGGATCAACCAACAATCATGAATGGGCAGATTTGACGGGCCCACCGGTTACGTCTGGATGAAATCAGACCCTCTGGCCGAAATACTCCCGGCACCAGGCCACCACCGGCGGCAGACCCTGCTCGATCGGGGTGTTGGGCGCATAACCGAAAGCCGCCGCCGCGCGGCGGGTGTCGGCCATGGTGCGCACCATGTCGCCGGGCTGCATCGGCTTGTAGATCTTCTGCGCCGGCACCCCGGCCGCCGCTTCGATCACGCTGATGAAATGCTCCAGCTCGATCGGGGTGTGGTTGCCCAGGTTGAACACCTGGTGGGCGATGGCATCGCTGGACGGGTGGGCAAGCGCGCCGAGAATGCCGGCCACAATGTCGGAAACATGGGTGAAGTCACGCTGCATCCGGCCTTCGTTGAACACCTGGATCGGCCGCCCGGCCAGCACCGCACGCGAGAACAGCAGCGGCGCCATGTCCGGCCGGCCCCACGGGCCATACACGGTGAAAAAGCGCAGCCCGGTGGCCTTCAGGCCGAACAGCTGGGCATAGGTGTAGGCCATCAGCTCGTTGGCCGCCTTGGTCGCCGCATACAGTGAACGAGGACGGTCGATACGCTGCTCCTCGGAGAACGGCGGGGTAGCCGAATCGCCATACACCGAACTGCTGGAGGCATACACCAGGTGCTCCACCCCGCGATGACGACACAGCTCGAGGATGTTCACAAAGCCGGTCAGGTTGGAATCCACATAGGCCTGCGGGTTTTCCAGCGAGTAACGCACCCCGGCCTGCGCAGCCAGGTGGATCACCGCGCTGGGCGCGACCTCCTCGAACAAGGCCTCCAGCCCGGCACGGTCGGTAAGGTCCAGGGTGCGGATGTCCACCTGCGGGCACAGCGCGGCAACCCGGTCG
The DNA here is from genome assembly GCA_051885115.1 of Stenotrophomonas sp. Classification (GTDB taxonomy): domain Bacteria; phylum Pseudomonadota; class Gammaproteobacteria; order Xanthomonadales; family Xanthomonadaceae; genus Stenotrophomonas. The sequence continues at coordinate 13,033 of JBJEWP010000056.1, forward strand.
CGCTTGATCTGCGGGTCGTAGTAATCGTTGTAGTTGTCCAGGCCCACCACCGGCTGGCCGGCGGCAGCCAGTGCCTGGCAGACATGGGCGCCGATAAAACCGGCTGCGCCGGTGACAAGGAGGGTCATGCAAAGCTCCAGTACGGTAAACGCCCGGCGCAGCGGGCAGATGCTGGCCACAACAGGCGCGGCAGACAGCACAGAACATCGGGCAAGCGTTGCCCGCAGGCCGACACTATGCGCCTGAATAGGTTAGCGAAGGAAAAACAG
>JBJEWP010000056.1:13401-14523 GCA_051885115.1 Stenotrophomonas sp.
CCGGTGAGAGGGTTTGCCCGCTGTCGAAAAGCAGGAGTCAGCCGCGACGGGCGCGCAGGCGCTCGAGCACCCCGTCCAGGGTGTCCAGGTCGCTGTAATGGATGACCAGCTTGCCCTTGCCGCCCCGCCCCTGGCTGATGTCCACGCGGGCCCCCAGGGCTTCGGACAGCTCGTTCTGCAGGCTGGCGATATCGGCCAGCACGGTGGCCGGGGCCGGCTTGGCCTTGCGCGCACCGGGAACCTTGCCGGCGGCAAACTGCTGGGCGCGGTGTTCGACCTCACGCACCGACCAGCCCTGCTCGGCCGCTTCCTCGGCCAGGCGGGTGGCCAGTTCCGGGGCCAGGGTCAGCAGGGCGCGGGCATGGCCCATTTCCAGCCGGCGCTCGATCAGCAGCGCGCGCACGCCTTCGGGCAGGTCAATCAGGCGCAGCAGGTTGGACACCGCTGCACGCGAACGGCCCACCGCCTGCGCGGCCTCGGCATGGGTCAGGCTGAACTCTTCGATCAGGCGCGACAGCGCCTGGGCCTCTTCCAGCGGGTTGAGGTCCTCACGCTGGATGTTCTCGATCAGCGCCATGGCGACGACGGTGCGGTCTTCCAGCTCGCGCACCACCACCGGCACTTCGGCCAGGCCGGCCAGCTGGGAGGCTCGCCAGCGGCGTTCACCGGCGACGATTTCATAATTGCCGGCCGGCAGGCGGCGGGCCAGGATCGGCTGGATCACGCCCTGGGCGCGGATCGAGTCGGCCAGTTCATCCAGCTTGGACGAGTCCATGTCCCGGCGCGGCTGGTACTTGCCCGGCTGCAGCTCGGAGACCTTGATCTTGCGCAGCACCTCGCCCGGCTGGGGCTGGGCCACGGCGGCGACATTGACCGGCGTACTGCCGCCCTTCGGGCCCAGCAAGGCATCCAGACCACGGCCCAGGCCGCGCTTCTTGGCAGTCATCAGACGGTCTCCATGGCCCGGGCGGCCTTGTTGCGTTGGGCGTTGCGGCGGATCAGCTCGCCAGCCAGGCCGACATAGGCCACCCCGCCACGCGATGAGCGGTCATAGCCGAGGATGCTCTGGCCATGGCTGGGCGCCTCGGCCAGGCGCACGTTGCGCGGCACGATGGTGCGGAA
>JBJEWP010000057.1:0-1813 GCA_051885115.1 Stenotrophomonas sp.
GGCCGTACCACCGACCCGGTGCGCATGTACATGCGCGAGATGGGTACCGTCGAGCTGCTCACCCGCGAAGGCGAAATCGCCATCGCCAAACGCATCGAGGAAGGCCTGGGCCAGGTCCAGGCCGCCCTGGGTACCTTCCCGATCACCGTCGAAGCCCTGCTGGCCGATTACGAAGCCCACAAGGAAGGCAACAAGCGCCTGGCTGAAGTGATTGTCGGTTTCCATGACTTCGGTGAGCCCGAACCGGCCCCGGCCGCCCCGGTGGCCACCGAAGAGGCCGCCGACAGCGACAGCGACAACGAAGCCGATGATGACGCTGATGACGCTGACAGCGCCGAGGAAGAAGCCGGCCCGACCGGCCCGGACCCGGCCGAAGTGGCTGCGCGCATGGAAGAGCTGGCTGCTGCGCATGCCAAGTTCATCAAGGCCCAGGCCAAGGGCGCCGATGCGGCCACCCTGGGCAAGCTGCGCGAGGAAACCTCGGCCATTTTCGTCACCCTGAAGCTGCCGCTGCCGCTGACCGACGTGCTGGTGGGCAAGCTGCGCGAGACCATGACCGCGATCAAGACCCAGGAGCGCCGTGTGCTGCACCTGGCCACCGTGACCGCACGCATGCCGCGCAAGGACTTCATTCGTTCCTGGGAAGGCAACCAGACCAACGTGGAATGGGTGGAAGACGCCCTGAAGCGCAAGCAGAAGTGGTCTTCGGCCCTGCGTGAGGTCAAGGACCAGATCATTGCCGAGCAGCTGGCCACCCAGCAGGTGGAGAAGGAAACCCGGCTGACCCTGGACGAGTTGAAGGACATCGCCAAGGTCATGGCCTATGGCGAAGCCAAGGCGCGCAAGGCCAAGAAGGAAATGGTCGAGGCCAACCTGCGCCTGGTCATCTCCATCGCCAAGAAGTACACCAACCGTGGCCTGCAGTTCCTGGATCTGATCCAGGAGGGCAACATCGGCCTGATGAAGGCCGTGGACAAGTTTGAATACCGCCGCGGCTACAAGTTCTCGACCTATGCCACCTGGTGGATCCGCCAGGCGATCACCCGCTCGATCGCCGACCAGGCGCGCACCATCCGCATCCCGGTGCACATGATCGAGACGATCAACAAGCTCAACCGCATTTCCCGCCAGATGCTCCAGCAGTTCGGCCGTGAGGCCACCCCGGAGGAACTGGCCAAGGAAATGGACATGCCCGAGGACAAGATCCGCAAGGTGATGAAGATCGCCAAGGAGCCGATCTCGATGGAAACCCCGATCGGCGACGACGAGGATTCCCACCTGGGCGACTTCATCGAGGACACCAACGTGATGTCCCCGGTCGATGCCACCACCGACATCAACCTGCAGGAAACCGTGCGTGACGTGCTCGCCGGGCTGACCCCGCGCGAAGCCAAGGTGCTGCGCATGCGTTTCGGTATCGACATGAACACCGATCACACGCTGGAAGAAGTGGGCAAGCAGTTCGACGTCACCCGCGAGCGTATCCGCCAGATCGAAGCCAAGGCCCTGCGCAAGCTGCGCCACCCGACCCGTTCGGAGCAGCTGCGTTCGTTCCTGGATATCGACTGATCGCGCCAGTGGTCACTGTTTGAACGACAAAAGCCCCGCCTTGCGGGGCTTTTGTCTGCCGCATGGCTCATGTCAGCGGACCTGCAGCGCTGCACGTGCAGATGAGGGGCTGTTGTGGCCAGGCAGGTTCACCAAACTGCGCAGAGCCACTACACTGTGCGGCCGACCGGGCCTATAGCTCAACGGTTAGAGCAGAGGACTCATAATCCTTTGGTTGCAGGTTCGAATCCTGCTGGGCCCACCA
>JBJEWP010000058.1:0-8404 GCA_051885115.1 Stenotrophomonas sp.
ATTGCCCGGCGTACCGCGCCCTCGTCCAGCACGTCCAGCAATTGCAGGGCCCAGCCACGGGCCAGCGCGGCCAGCTGCCGGCGCTGGGCCGGGGCGCCCAGCCAGTGGCCAACCCAGCGCGCGGCATCCAGCCGTTGCAGGCGGGCGGCGATCAGCTCCGGTTGCAGGAAGTGGTCGCGCACGAACAGGCCCAGGCTGTCGGCCAGGCGGTCCTTGTTGCGCGGCAGGATTGCCGTGTGGGGAATCGGCAGGCCCAGCGGGTGGCGGAACAGCGCGACCACGGCAAACCAGTCGGCCAGCGCGCCCACGGTGGCCGCCTCGCAGAAGGCGCCGACCCAGGCCCAGATGCCGTCACCGCCCATCACATGGCTGAGCACGAAGCCGGCGGCCATCGCCAGCAGCATGGCCACGGCGATCAGGCGCAGGCGGCGCAGCTGGGCACGGCGTGGGTCGGCCAAGGGCGATGTGCGGGGCAGGGGCATCAATCAGGCGCTATGGACGTGGCGGTTCAGTCTAGCGAGGTGGTGGCTGGCGCAGTGTCGGCCCGTACAGGCACTTGACGCAGGTAGCACTGCTCGCCGCGACCATGCGCCCATTCCAGATCGTAGGTCGGGCGTGTCTGTTCGGCGCCGGGCACCGTCCAGCTCAGGCGGCCGGTGTCGGGATGGGCGGTATCGGTGAGGAAGTGCGCGCACAGCTGGTAGTGACGGCCATCGCCGGGCTGGTAACGGTAGGCCGGGCCGCCGTCGGCCGGCTGGAGGGCCAGTTGTACCCCGGGCTGGGTATTGAGCGTGGCCAGTTCCTTGGGCAGTTGGCCGTGTTGCTGGTGCCATTGCTCGATGGCCGCCTGCAAAGCGTGCAGATGGCTGATTACGCGCTGGTCGCGCTGGAAATTGCGGTGCTGTTGCGGGCTGGGGGTGAGGGCAATCACCGCCACCACGGTGGCCAGGATCAGTACGCTGCCGGCAATCAGCAGATTGCGGCCCAGGGCGGGCTTGCTGTGGACGGACTGGCTCATGCGGGCTCCTCCTCACGGCGCAGGTCATGCAGATACCAGCCGAACACGCTGCCCGACAGCACGCCGACCACCAGTGCCTTGAGGGCAAAGCGCAGGCTCAGTTCGCCGCCGAGCAGGGCGTAGACCAGGCTGATCAAATCGCCAATCAGCACCGCGGCAGCGATGAACAGGGTCAGATAAGTCAGCCAGCGGCGCACCGTCGACAGGCGTTTGAGCGGCTGACGGGACACGGCGCGGGCGATGCGCCAGGACAGCCAGACAAACAGCGGCCAGCTGATGATCAGGCTGGAAACCGAAAAGCGCACGCTGGACGAATCGACCACACTGAAAAAGGTGTTGCCGCCCTGGGGCAGCATTACGTTGATCAGGGCGAACAGCAGGTGGCCCAGGTGCCAGATGCTCAGGTAAAGCGCGGTGAACAGCACCAGGTACTCGAAGGCCTCGCGCGCGGACAGCGAGGCGGCCGGGCGCGGCACCGGCAGCGGGAAGTCGACCGTGGCCCATTGCTGCATGGCCCCATCGATCTGCGCCTGCGACCAGCCGGCATCCAGCAGGGCCTGCTGCACCGGCTCGCGTGAATGACCGGCAGCCAGTGCCTGCTCGATGAAACGTTCCAGTTCGGCCCTGCCGGCAGCCATGGTGACCTTCCTAGATGGTGGGTTGCCGCCAGCCTAGGGGCAGGGCAGCAACGCTGGCAAGGGTGGGTCAGTAGTCGCTGTCGGCCGGTTCGGCCACCGGCAGGCGGGCGCGCAGGGCGTCCAGCTCCATGCGCAGGGCCTGGTTTTCAGCGGTCAGGCTCATCACCTGCCGGCGCAGCATCGATACCTCGCCCTGCAGCTCGGCCGGGCTGGCCACATGGTCGGCGTCCTCGCCGGCCAGCGGGGCCTCGCTGCCTTGCCCGTGCTTGTCAGCGCGCGGCTTGCGCTTGGCCTCGCGCACGCGCTTGGCCGCCTGCTTCAGCTCAGCCTTGCCACCGGCTGCGGCCTGGCGCTGTTCGTCCTCGCTCAGGCTGACCAGGGTGGCCGCCGTGCTCAGGTTGATCTCACCGTTCTTCACCGCCTCGATCACTTCCGGGGCAGCATGGGCGTGGATCTTCTCGATCTGGGTGACCTGGGCGGTGCTCAGCCGGGCCTGGCGGGCGAGGTCGGCCTTGGACAGCTTCGGTGCCGGTTCCCACGGCGGGGTGTCCTGGTCATCGGCCACCGGCTCGCCTGCACTTTCACGGGCCAGGCGCTCCTGCTCGGCATTGCGGCGGGCATCGACAATGGCCTTCTTGCGCAGGGCCAGCACGCCACGCTGGAAGTCGGACACGCTGCGCCGGCCCAGATGCTGCTCGATCATCCACAGGTGCACATCGTCCATCGACTTCAGGTGCGGGTGCTGGACGGTCCGGAACTCAATGCCGTGCTGGGTGCAGATGCCGTAGCGGTTGTGGCCGTCCACCAGGATGTTGCCCCACAGCACCAGGGCGTCGCGGCACCCCTCGGCCAGCAGGCTGCGCTCCAGCGCTTCGTGCTCCTCGGCGGTGAGCGGGTCGATATAGGCCTTGAGTTCTTCTTTGACGATGATGTCCATCAGCCATCCGCAACAGATCGGGGGAGCCGGCCATTGTAGTCGCCTGCACCCGGCCCGGGCCCGGCGCACGGGGTGTCATCGGCTACAATCGCCGCGCCACTGGTGCCTGCGTCCGATTCCTCGGGCCGGGTGAAACGGGAAAGCGGTCGCCCTGCAAGGGTTCAAGCCGCTGCTGCCCCCGCAACGGTAGGCAGGTGCGGGCATGCCACAAGGCCACTGGAGCGTTTTTCCGGGAAGGCGGCATGCCAAGACCTGCAAGCCCGGAGACCGGCCACTGGCAATGCGGAACGTGCCACGGGGTGGTGGCGCCGGGTTTGCCGGTGGCTGTTGCTGCGCGTGCGCGTTCTTCCTGACCTTGATGCCGGCTGCGCGGGGACGCGTACCGGCTGCGGAGAACTCCCCCATGCGCCATCCACGCCTTACTGCCCTGGCGGCCTTGCTGCCGGCCTGCCTTGTTCTTGATGCCCACGCTGCGGTTGAGCTGATGGCCGCCGAGCTGGACCCAGTGGTGGTCACCGCCACCCGCCAGGCCACGCCGCTGTCGGCGCTGATGGCCGATGTCACGGTGATTGACCGCGAGCAGATCCAGCGCCTGGGCCAGGGCACCATCACCGACCTGCTGGGCCGCCAGCCGGGGATCCAGACCAGTGCCTATGGCGGCCAGGGAGCGGCCACCAGCTTCTATGTGCGCGGCGCCAACTCCAACCAGCTCAAGGTGCTGGTGGACGGCATTGCGATCAACTCGATCGACCCGTCCGGCTCGCCGCTGCGCCTGGTCAACCTGGCCGACGTGGAGCGCATTGAAATCCTGCGCGGGCCGGCGGCCACCCTGTACGGCGCCGATGCGATCGGCGGGGTGATTCAGATCTTCACCCGCCAGGCCCAGGCCGGCTTCGCCGCCCAGGCCCATGCCGGTGCTGGCAGCCAGGGCACGCGCAAGGCCGGGGTCGAGCTGTCCGGCGGCAATGCGCAGTGGCGTTGGCAGCTCGGTGGCAGCCACCATTACAGTGATGGCATTTCCGCCCAGCGCGATGGCAGCAACCGCGATGCCGACGATGACAGCTACCGCAACAATGCCGTCAATGCCGGCTTGCGTTACCTGGCCGGCGAGGACGCCGAATACGGCCTGAGCTACCGTCAGGCCCGTGGCCTGGCCGAGTACGACAGCGGCAACACTCCGGCTGATGGCGATTACAACAACCGCCAGGCCTTCGACAACAGCCAGTGGCAGCTGCATGCCAAGCACCGCTTGAGCCCGCGCTGGCGCAGCACCGTGCAGTTCGGCGGCGCCGATGACTGGCAGAAGGACTGGTCGTTCAACACCTGGGCCTTCCCGCCGGCCGAAGTGGTCGGGGCGATCACCACCCGCAACCGCGAGCTGAGCTGGCAGAACGACATCGACCTGGGCGGTTGGGGCAGTGCCCTGCTGGCGGTGGAAGCCGAACGCCAGCGGGTGTCCACCACCAGTGCCGGCTATACCCACGAGCCGGAATTGGAAAACCGCTCGCTGCTGGCCGGCTGGGGCGGCAGCCATGGCCGCCTGCAGTGGCAGCTCAATGCGCGCGCCGATGACCACCAGCAGTACGGCAACCAGAGCACCGGTGCGCTGAGCCTGGGCTGGGCCCTGGGCGGCGGCTGGCGTGCCCATGCCAGCTATGGCTCGGCGTTCAAGGCGCCCAGCGTGGACCAGCTGTACATCGACAACCCGGCCTGGTCGCTGACCGGCAACCCGGACCTGGCCCCGGAAAAATCGCGCAACCGCGAGCTGGGCCTGCGCTGGGGCAACAGCACCCAGCAGCTGGGCCTGACCTGGTACCTGAACCGGGTCAGCAACCTGATTGACTGGGTTTCCGACCCGGTGACCTGGGCCGGCACCTATGCCAACGTCAGCCAGGCCCGGATGGAAGGGGTCACCGCCCAGTGGCGCGGCAACTTCGGCGCCTTCAGCCCGTCGTTGTCCTATGACTGGCTGGATGCGGAAAACCTGGACACCGGCTTCGCCCTGGGGCGTCGTGCCCGCCACAAGGCCAGTGCCGGCCTGGACTGGCAGCACGGTCCGCTGCAGCTCGGTGGTGAGGTGCTGGCGGTGGGCCGGCGCTGGGACTACAGCAACCAGACCGGCAACCTGGCCGGCTATGCGCTGCTCAACCTGAGCGCCAGTTACGCCCTGCGCGAGGACCTGCAGCTGCAGGCCCGGCTGGACAACGCGCTGGACCGTGACTACCAGAGCATTGGCGGTTACGGCACGCCCGGGCGCAGTGCCTACCTGGCCCTGCGTTGGTCGCTGCGCTGAGGATGGACCGGCGGCGTCACCCGTTCTGCTTGATGGCCCTGTTGCTGCTGGCTGGCAGCGGCATGGCCGGCGTACCGCAGCGGGTGGTGTCGCTGGACCTGTGCACTGACTGGATCCTGGGCGAGCATGCCGACAAGGGCCAGGTGGCCGGGTTGTCGGCCATGGGTCAGCGCTTTGACGCCCGTTACGGGCCGGCCAGCGGCTGGCCCAGCCATGATGGATCGCTGGAACAGGTGGTGGCCCTGCGGCCGGACCTGGTGCTGGTGGGGCCATACAACGCCAGCGGCCTGCGTCAGCGCCTGCAGGCGCTTGGGGTAAGGGTGGAAGTGACTCCGCTGCCGACCACGCTGGAGCAGGTAGCCGGCTTAGAGCGCCAGGTGCTGGGCCTGCTCGGTGGCGACCCGGCGCGCGCCCACCCGGTGCTGCCGATGCCGGCGCTGGCCGCCGATGCGCCGCGACTGCTGGTGCTGGGCGCCAATGGCGTGGGCACCGGTTTGCAGACCTTTGAAAATGAAGTGATCGCACGGGCCGGCTGGCGCAATTATCTGGCCGTGCCCGGCTATGTACGGCTGGACATGGAGGCCCTGGTCGCCGACCCGCCCGACGCCATCCTGTGGGCGGCGCCGACCAGCCCGGCCAAGGCCAATGCCTTTGCCGGGCACCGTGCGTTGCTGGCGGTGGTGCCGCCACCGCGCTGGCTGAAGACCGACAACTGGCGCTGGGAATGCCCCGGCCCGTGGACCTGGACCCTGGTGGAGCAGCTGCAGCAATGGCGCAGGCAATGAAACGTGGACTCCTTCGCTACGGGCCGTTGCCCTGGCTGCTGCCGCTGGTCGGCGTGCTGGCCCTGGCCTCGCTGGCCATCGGCAGCACCGCGATGCCGGTGCTGGAAGGGCTGTGGCAATGGCTGCGCGCTGAGCACAGCCTGGCGGCCATCGTGATTGGCGAGATACGCCTGCCGCGCACCTTGCTGGCGCTGGCCGCCGGCGCCTGCCTGGGCCTGGCCGGGGCGGCGCTGCAGGGGCTGTTGCGCAACCCGCTGGCCGACCCGTCGCTGACCGGGGCCAGCCAGGGGGCGGCACTGGGGGCGGCGGCGGTGTTCTATTTCGGCCTGTTCCCGGCCCTGGGCAGCTTTGCCACCGCCCTGGGCGGGCTGGCCGGGGCGCTGGCGGCGCTGGGGCTGGTGCTGTGGCTGGCCGGTGCCGGCAACCCGTCGCGGGTGATCCTGGCCGGGCTGGCCGTGTCCACCGTGGCCGGTGCGGCGCTGGCCGCGGTGCTGACCCTGGCGCCCAATCCGTATGCGTTGCAGGAGCTGGTGTTCTGGCTGATGGGCTCGGTCGCCGACCGCGGCCTGGAGCAGCTGTGGGTGCTGTTGCCGGCCTTGCTGGCTGGTGGCGCCCTGGTGCTGTCCCAGCGCCGTCTGCTGCATGCGCTCAGCCTGGGTGAAACCGTGGCCGCCAGCCTGGGCTTTGCGGTGGGCCGCGGCAGCCGTTGGCTGGTGCTGGGCTGCGGCCTGCTGGTCGGCGGCAGTGTGGCGGTGGCGGGTGGCATCGGCTTTGTCGGCCTGATGGTGCCGCACCTGTTGCGGCCGCTGGTCGCCCACCGGGCCGACCGACTGCTGCTGCCCAGTGCGCTGGCCGGGGCCGGCCTGGTGTTGCTGGCCGACATGCTGGTACGGCTGATGCCGCCGGGGCGGCAGCTGCAGCTGGGGGTGCTGACCGCGCTGGTCGGGGCACCGTTGTTTGTCCGTCTGGTGTTCAAGGAGCGTGGCCGGTGAGTGTGTTGCGTGGCTGCGGTCTGACTGTCGACCATCGCCTGAGCGCGGTTGACCTGGTGCTCGAGCCGGGCGAGCTGGTCGGGGTGATCGGCCCCAACGGGGCGGGCAAATCGACCTTGCTGTCGGTGCTGGCCGGGTTGCAGCCACTGGCCCAGGGCGTGGTGACGCTGGACCAGCAGCCGCTGGAAAGCCTGCCTGTGCGCCAGCGTGCGCGGCTGATCGGTTACCTGGCCCAGGCCGGGCACAGCGCCTGGGCGCTGCAGGTGGAGGACATCGTGGCCATGGGCCGCCTGCCCTGGGGCGACGCCGATGCCGGAGCCATTGCCCAGGCCCTGCGCGACAGCGGTGCCGAGGCCCTGTGCGGGCGACGCATTGATGCGCTGTCCGGCGGTGAGCAGGCCCGGGTCTGGCTGGCACGGGTGCTGGCCGGGCAGCCGCGGCTGCTGCTGGCCGACGAGCCGGTGGCCAGCCTGGACCTGTACTACCAGCGCGCGGTGATGCAGACACTGCGCGGGTTTGCCGACAGCGGGCGCAGCGCGCTGGTGGCCCTGCACGACCTGGCGCTGGCCGCACGCTACTGCGACCGCCTGCTGCTGCTGGCCGATGGCCGCCTGCACGCGGCCGGCAGCCCGGCGCAGGTATTGCAGCCGGGTTTGCTGGAAACCGTTTATGGCCTGCCGGTACAGGTGGACCTGCAGGCGCAGCCACCACAGATCAGCTTCAGGTGAATGATGAAACACAGCCGTGACACCGACGAGAACTGCTACCCCTTCATCTATGAGGCCGGGGCGCTGTGCGACTTCGAGGTCTTCACCGACGAATTGTGTGGGCACCTGGGTGCGGCGCTGAGCCTGCTCGAGGACCCCGGCTGCCAGGACATCGGCGATGATCTGGCCTTGATCCAGCCGCTGGCCTTCCATGCCAACGGCTCGGTGCGCGGGCGGCTGGCCATCGACGAGGCCGACATTGATTGGCTCAAGGCCCGCCTTGCGCACTGGCGCAGCCAGCCGGGCGGGCAGGCCGGGGGCTTCGTGCTGCCGCGCGGGGCCCAGCCGGTGCCGACGCTGCACCTGGGGCGTTCGGCTTGCAAGAAGGCCATCCGCGCCCTGGTTCAGGTGGAGCAGCAGGGCATCACGGTGCCGCTGGAAGTGCCGCGCTGGCTCAATGTGCTGTGCAACCTGCTGTTCGTGCTGAGTCTGGTGATCAACCACCGCCGTGGCCTGGCTGAAACCGCCTTTGTCAGCCGCAGCTACGGCCGCCCGGCCGAAGGCTGAGCCCGGCCAGGGGGGGCTTGCAGCGGCGATTGCTCACCCCGGCAACCGTGGTGCGCCGTTGGCGCGGGCGGTGACACGATCAGGGCCCCTGGAAATGCCCGGGTGCCGGCGTAATGACTGTTGCAGCGGTTGACCGGCCGGCCAACTCGCCGCGGCGTGTGCTGGCAGCCAGCCTGATCGGCACCACGATCCAGTTCTATGATTTCTGCATCTACGCTGCCGCCGCGGTGCTGGTGTTTCCGGCACTGTTCTTTCCCGACAGCAGCCCCGGTGCGGCCTTGCTGCAGACGCTGGCCACCTTTGCGGTGGCCTTCATCGCCCGGCCGGTGGGTTCGGCGCTGTTCGGCCACTTTGGCGACCGCATCGGGCGCAAGGCCACCCTGGTGGCGGCGCTGCAGACCAGGGGCATTTCCACCGTGGCCATGGGCCTGCTCTGCCCACTCATGCCCGGGCCGGCCTGCTGGCCC
>JBJEWP010000058.1:8504-44048 GCA_051885115.1 Stenotrophomonas sp.
GCTGGCGCAGCTTTACCCGGTACAACTGCGCTGCACCGGGGCGTCGTTGTCATTCAACCTGGCCGGTGTGCTGGGCGCGGCACCGGCACCGTACGTGGCCACCTGGCGGGTGGCTTGCTTCGGCCTGTGGGCCGTGGGCGGCTACCTGTGTGGTGGCCGTGGTCACCGGCCTGGCCCTGTGGGCAATCGCCGCGCGAAACCGGCCGCGCGGCCTGCCGACGCCGTTACAGGGCAGGTCGGCGATCAGCGGAACAGGCGCTTGAGCGTGCGGCCCAGCCAATTGCCGTCATCGTGTTCGCGGGTGAACTTGTTGAGGTGGCGCTTGACCTTCTCGGCATAGGCCTTGTCATCGCCACGGATGTGGTTGAACAGCCAGCGCGAGAGCATCGTGCGCAGTTCGTCGGTGATGTCCTCACCGGCCTGGAAACGCATGTGGTACTCGGAGACGCGCTTGATGAACACCTCGTGCACGCGCTTGTGGGCGGCGCAGAAGGCATAACCGGCCTCCTCCATCAGCTCTTCTTCGAAAGCGAAATGGGACAGCGTGTAGTCCACCAGCTCGTCGATCACCTCGGCCACCACCGTACGCTCCATCGACTTCTGGGCGTTGTAGAGATGGTTGAGCATCTCCACGATGCGCCGGTGTTGTTGATCGATGACGTCGATGCCCGTGTTCAGGTCATCCTGCCAAACCAGAAGTGCCATGTGCCGTCCCCTTGCCGTTAGCGATTGAGCGGCAGCATAGGCAGGGGGGCAGGGGCCAGCGTTGATCTGGATCAAGCCGGCGCCGGCGCTGTTCAGCCAAGCCGGTCGCGCAGCTTGTACCAGCTCATCGCCGCCACCAGCAGCGGACGGCGCAGCAGCCGGCCACCGGGGAACGGGCGGTGGCCGATGCGGGCAAATGCATCCAGACCGGATGCCTGGCCGGCAATGGCGCGGGCGATCAGCTCGCCGGCCATGCCGGTGGCCGCCACCCCGTGGCCGCAGAAGCCCTGGGCGAAATACACATTGGGGGCCATCCGGCCGAAGTGCGGGGCGCGGTTGCGGGTGATGTCGATCATTCCGCCCCAGACATTTTCCAGTGCCACATCGCGCAGCTGCGGGAACACCGCGTGCATGCGCCGGGTCATCGCTGCCTGCAGCCCCGGCGGGGGCAGGGCCGAGTAGCTGGCCATGCCGCCGAACAGCAGGCGGTGGTCGGCGCTGAGGTGGAAGTAGTCCAGCGCCCAGTTCACATCGGCCACGGCAATGTCGTTGGCAATCAGTGCGCGTGCCCGCGCGTGGCCAAGCGGCGGGGTGGCACCGACATAGGTGCCCACCGGCATGATGCGTTTTTCCAGCCGTGGGGCGATGCCCTCGAGCAGGGCATTGCCGGCGATCACCGCATAGTCGGCGCTGACGTGGGCCAGGTCGGTGTGCAGGTTGACCTTGCTGCGGGCCGGGTGGCTGATCCGGCGCACCGGGCTGTGCTCGTAGATGCGCACCCCCAGCTGCTGGGCGGCGCGGGCCAGGCCCAGGGCATAGCGCAGCGGGTGCAGGTGGCCGGCATTGGCATCGAACAGGCCGGCGACAAAGCGCGGGCTGTCGACTTCCTCGCCGGTGCGCTGGCGGTCCCAGAACTGCAGCGGGTAGTCATACAGCCGGGCCATGCGTTCGCCCTGCTGCTGCAGCCCGCTGGCCTGGCGTGCGGTGATCGCCACATCGGCGGCGCCGTCATGCCACTGGCAGTCAATGTTGAACTCGGCAATGCGCTGCTTGAGCAGGGCCAGCCCCTGGCGCGAGTAGTCAAACAGCAGGCGGGCATGTTGCGGGTCGGTAAGCCCTTCCAGCACCTGCTGGTCACAGCCGAAGCCGACCAGGGCCTGGCCGCCATTGCGCCCGGATGCGCCCCAGCCGACCCGTTCGGCCTCCAGCACCACCACCTGCAGCCCTTGCCGGGCCAGCGAGATGGCCGCGCCCAGGCCGGTGAAGCCGGCACCGAGGATGACCACATCGGCCTGGTGGTTGTGGGTCAGTTTCGGCCGTGGCGCCGGTGTGCCGATGCTGCCGGCGTACCAGGTGGGCAGATAGCCGGGCGGTGGGGTCTGGGTAGTCACCGGCACATGATAGGGCAGTTGCCTGCCGCCGCTGCGCCGCCGGCTGCGGTTGCCGTGGTCAGCCCGGGCGGAGTAACGTGGCCGGGCAGGCAGGGCAGCACCATGACCCTGCAGGCTGCTCCCCCGGCTACCGGCGCAGGGCAGCGAACCATCGGAGAAACCCATGTCCAACCGTTCCCGCCCCCGCACGCGCAGCCGCCTGCCGGTTGCTGCGCCGCCGCCGGAGAGTACCCTGCTGCGCTGGTTGCGGGACCGCCGCATCACCGAGGTCGAGTGCCTGGTGCCGGACCTGACCGGCAATGCCCGCGGCAAGATCATCCCGGCCGACAAATTCCGCCACGATTACGGTACCCGGCTGCCGGAGGGCATCTTCGCCACCACCGTGACCGGCGATTTCCCCGATGACTACCACGAGCTGATCCCGCCCTCGGATTCGGACATGCTGCTGCGCCCGGACCCGTCCACCGTGCGCATGGTGCCCTGGGCCACCGACCCGACCGCGCAGATCATCCATGACTGCGTCACCCGTACCGGCCAGCCGCACGAGCTGGCCCCGCGCAATGTGCTGCGCCGGGTACTGGCCGCCTACGAGGAAGTGGGCCTGCGCCCGGTGGTGGCACCGGAGCTGGAGTTTTTCCTGGTGCAGAAGAACACCGACCCGGATTTCCCGCTGCAGCCACCGGCCGGGCGCTCGGGGCGGCCGGAAACGGCGCGCCAGTCCTATTCGATCGACGCGGTCAACGAGTTCGACCCGATCCTGGACCTGATGTATGACTACTGTGATGCGATGGAGCTGGACGTGGATACCCTGATCCACGAATCCGGCGCCGCCCAGCTGGAAGTCAACTTCACCCATGCCGATGCCATGGATCTGGCCGACCAGGTGTTCCTGTTCAAGCGCACCATGCGCGAGGCGGCGCTGCGCCACGGCATCTACGCCACCTTCCTGGCCAAACCGATGGAGAACGAGCCGGGCAGTGCGATGCACATCCACCAGAGCCTGATCCGGGGCAGTGACGGGGTCAATGTGTTTTCCGGCGAGCAGGACGGGCAGATCAGCCCCTTGCTTGGCCACTACATTGCCGGCCTGCAGAAATACGTGCCGGCGGCGATGGCCTTCTTCGCCCCCAACGTCAATTCCTACCGTCGGCTGATGTTTGGCGAGGTCTCCCCGTCCAATGTGCACTGGGGTTATGACAACCGCACCTGCGGCCTGCGCGTGCCGTTGGACAGCCAGGAGAACATGCGGGTGGAAAGCCGTTTTGCCGGTTCCGACGCCAACCCCTACCTGGCCATGGCCGCGACCCTGGCCTGCGGCCTGCTGGGTATCCGCGAGCAGTTGCAGCCCACCGCCGCGCAGACCGGCAGTGCCAAGGAACTGGGCTATGACCTGCCGCGCTCGCTGGGCGAGGCACTGGACCACCTGGAAGGCTGTGATGCCCTGCAGGCGATGCTCGGCCAGCGCTTCTGCCGCGCCTACACCTCGGTCAAACGCAAGGAATACGAGACGTTCTTCCGGGTGATCAGCTCCTGGGAGCGTGAGTTCCTGCTGCTCAACGTCTGATCACATGTCCCAGCGCACGCTGCCGGCAAACTCTGTGCTGGCGTTGGCGCCCCGTGACCGTTACCCTTGCGCCCGCAACCGGGGCAATGCCCCTGACCCATCCTGTACCTGGAGACCTTGATGAAGCTACGCACCCTCTCTGTTGGCCTGGCGGCCGCTGTCCTGACTGCCTGTGGTGGCGGTGGCAACACTGGGGGCGATGCGGCCAAGCAGGTCGTCAATGTCTACAACTATTCCGACTACATCGCCGAAGACACCATTCCCAACTTTGAAGCCGCCACCGGCATCAAGGTGACCTATGACGTGTTTGACAGCGACGAGATGGTGGAGGCCAAGCTGCTGGCCGGTGACAGCGGCTACGACGTGGTCGTGCCGACCCTGAACTTCTTCGGCCGCCAGATCCAGGCCGGGGTGTTCCGCCCGCTGGACAAGTCCAAGATCCCCAACCTGGCCAACCTGGATCCGGACATCATGGCCCGCATCGCCGGCCAGGACCCGGGCAACAACTACGGCGTGCCGTACATGATGGGCACCACCGGCATCGGCTACAACGTGGCCAAGCTGGCCGAGCGCTTCGGCGATGACACCAGCATCGGCAACAGCTGGGACCTGGTATTCAAGCCGGAAAACATCGCCAAGATGAAGGACTGCGGGGTGACCATCCTGGACACCCCGGCCGACATGCTGCCGATCGCCCTGCATTACCTGGGCCTGGACCCGCACAGCGGCAACGAGGCTGACCTGAACAAGGCCGCCGACCTGCTCAAGTCGATCCGTCCGTACGTGCAGAACTTCCACTCCAGCCAGTACGTGGCCTCGCTGGCCAACGGCAGCACCTGCCTGGTGGTGGGCTGGTCGGGCGACATCATCCAGGCCCGTGACCGCGCTGAAGAAGCCGGCAACGGGGTGGAAGTGGCCTATTCGATCCCGGTCGAGGGTGCCCCGCAGTGGTTTGACATGCTGGCCATTCCGGCCGATGCCAAGAACGTTGACCAGGCCTATGCCTTCATCAACAACCTGCTCGATGCCCAGGTGGCGGCCAACAACACCAACTTCATCCAGTACGCCAACCCGGTGGCCACCGCCACCCCGCTGGTGAACCCGGAAATCAGCGGTGACCCGACCATCTACCCGCCGGCCGACGTCGCCGCCAAGATGTTCACCTATGCGGTCAACAGCCCGCAAACCGACCGTCTGTATACCCGCCTGTGGCAGGACATCAAGTCCGGCCGTTGAGCCGGCAGGCGCCAGTGCGCTGGCGCGCAACCGGGGTGGGCTGGCCTGACGGCTGGTTCGCCCCGTTCCAACATGATCTGACGGGCAGCCAGCAGGGTTGCCCGCCCATGCAGGCGGACACCAGTTCCGCCTTTTCCTTTGAGGAATGGCCATGGCCGCAACTGAACCTGTGATCGAGCACGTCCCCGGCGCCACTGCCACCGGTGACGGCTACCTGTCCCTGGTTGGCGTACGCAAGGAATACGACGGCTTTGTCGCGGTGGACAATGTTTCGCTGGACATCCGCAAGGGCGAGATCTTCGCCCTGCTCGGTGGTTCGGGCAGTGGCAAGTCGACCCTGCTGCGCTGCCTGGCCGGGTTCGAGACCCCCACCGCCGGGCAGATCCGCCTGGATGGCCAGTTGCTCAATGGCCTGCCGCCGTACGAGCGCCCGGTCAACATGATGTTCCAGTCCTATGCCCTGTTCCCGCACATGAGCGTGGAGCAGAACATCGCTTTCGGCCTGAAGCAGGACGGGATGGCCAAGGATGCCATCGCTGCCCGGGTGGCCGAGATGCTGGCCCTGGTGCAGTTGGAAAAGCTGGGCAAGCGCAAGCCACACCAACTCTCCGGTGGCCAGCAGCAGCGGGTGGCGCTGGCCCGTTCGCTGGCCAAGAGCCCCAAGCTGCTGTTGCTGGACGAGCCGATGGGCGCGCTGGACAAGAAGCTGCGCTCGCGCATGCAGCTGGAGCTGGTGGACATCATCGAGCAGTTGGGCGTGACCTGCGTCATGGTTACCCACGACCAGGAAGAAGCGATGACCATGGCCCACCGCATCGCGGTGATGGACCAGGGCTGGATCCAGCAGGTCGGCATCCCGTCGGACATCTATGAACAGCCGGCCAACCGCTTCGTGGCCAGCTTCATCGGCTCGGTCAACCTGATTGACGGGGTGATCGACGAGGACCTGCCCGAGTACGTCACCGTGCGCACCCCGGATTTCCCGGCGCCGATCTACGTCGGCCACGGCATCACCGGCTATGAAGGCCAGCCGGTGGCCTTTGCCCTGCGCCCGGAGAAGGTGCACATCGCCAAGGAAGAGCCGGAAGGCCCGTACAACAAGGCGCGTGGTGTGGTCGAGGACATTGCCTACTTCGGCAGCCACTCGGTCTACCACGTGCGTCTGGCCTCCGGCGCCCGGATCATGGCCAACTTCGCCAACATGAAGCGCTGGGACAGTGACGGCATCACCTGGAAGGACCAGGTCTGGGTGTCCTGGCGCGACAACGACGGCGTGGTGCTGGTCTCATGAGCGCCTTGACCCGGTTCAAGCCGGTACGGCCGGACGTGCGCAAGGTGGTCACCGCCCTGCCTTACCTGTGGCTGGCACTGTTTTTTGCGGTGCCGTTCCTGATCGTGGCGCGGATCAGTTTCTCCAGTGCCGCCAGTGCGATGCCGCCGTACACCGATGTGGCCAGCTACAGCGAGCGCGCGCTGCAGATCACCCTGAACCTGGGCAACTACCTGTCCCTGTTCAGTGACAGCCAGTACATGCTGGCCTATCTGAGCTCGATCAAGGTGGCCCTGATCGCCACCGTGCTGACCCTGCTGATCGGCTACCCGATGGCCTATGTCATCGCCGCCATGAAGCCGTCCACGCGCAGCGTGATGATGATGCTGGTGGTGCTGCCGTCGTGGACCTCATTCTTGATCCGCGTGTATGCCTGGATCGGCATCCTGGACACCCACGGCATCCTCAACCGGACCTTGATGGCGATGGGCATCATCGATGCCCCGCTGCAGATCCTGTACACCCCGACCGCGGCCTACATCGGCCTGGTCTACTGCTACCTGCCGTTCATGGTGCTGCCGCTGTATGCCAACCTGGTCAAGCACGACCGCCGGCTGATCGAGGCTGCCTACGATCTGGGGGCCAAGCCGTGGCAGGCGTTCGCGCGCATCACCCTGCCGCTGTCCAAGGCCGGCATCATCGCCGGCTGCATGCTGGTGATGATCCCGGCCATCGGTGAGTTCGTGATTCCGGAAATGCTCGGCGGCCCGGACACCCTGATGATCGGGCGGGTGCTGTGGGGCGAGTTCTTCAACAACCGTGACTGGCCGATGGCCTCGGCGGTGGCCATCATCATGCTGCTGATCCTGTTGATCCCGATCCTGGTGTTCAACCGCTTCCAGCAGAAGGAAATGGAGGGCAAGCTGACATGAGCATGCCCGGCAAGAAGCCCTGGCTGGGCTGGATGGTGCTGACCATCGGTTTCGCCTTCCTGTACCTGCCGATCCTGTTGCTGATGGTCTACTCGTTCAACGAGTCGCGCCTGGCCACGGTGTGGACCGGTTTTTCGACCAAGTGGTACGGCGAGCTGCTGCGCGACCGGCAGTTGCTGCAGGCAGCCTGGATCAGCGTGAAGATCGCCTTCTGGACGGCCAGTGCCGCGGTGGTGCTGGGCACCATGGCCGCGCTGGCGATGGTGCGCTTCGGCCGCTTCCGTGGGCGTACCGCCTTCGGTGCCCTGGTCACCGCGCCGCTGGTGATGCCCGAGGTGATCCTCGGTCTGTCGACGTTGTTGCTGCTGGTGTCGATGGGCGGTTTCTTCGGCCTGCCGTCCAAGGGTCTGGTGGCGATCTGGCTTGCCCATGTCACCTTCACCCTGGCCTATGTCACGGTGGTGGTGTCCTCGCGCCTGCAGGAGCTGGACCGCTCGCTGGAAGAGGCGGCGATGGATCTGGGGGCGAACCGGATCAAGACCTTCTTCACCATCACCCTGCCGATCATCGCGCCTTCGCTGGTGGCCGGCTGGCTGCTGGCCTTCACCCTGTCGCTGGATGATGTGGTGATTGCCAGCTTCCTGTCCGGCCCGAGCTCGACCACGCTGCCGATCAAGATCTTTGCCTCGGTGCGTCTGGGCGTGAGCCCGAAGATCAACGCCCTGGCCACGATCATGGTGCTGGCGGTGTCGCTGGTGGCGGTGGCCGGCTGGTGGCTGGCCGCGCGCAATGAAAGGCGCCGTGCCCGCGAGATGCAGCAGGCTCTGAAGGACAACGGCTGAGGCCGCGCTTGCAACCTGTGAACAAGGGCCGGCCTACAATGACCGGCCCTTGTTTTTTCCGGAGTGCTGCCACCATGGGTGCCATCCCCAATCCCTTTACCGGGCAGGTCGAACACGTGCAGGGCCTGCATGATGCGGCGGCCATCGAGCACCGCCTGGCCGCGGCGCAAGCCGCCTTTGCCGGCTGGGCGGCGGTGGGCTTCGAGCAACGTGCCGGGGTGATGCGTGCGGCCGCCCGGCTGCTGCGTGCGCAGGCGCCGGCACTGGCGGCACTGATGCGCCAGGAAATGGGCAAGCTGCAGCGCGAGGGCGAGGCGGAAATCAACAAGGCCGCCGGGGTCTGCGAGTACTACGCCGAACATGCGCAGGCCCTGCTGGCTGATGTGCCGATCGCCACCGAGGCGCGTCGCAGCCATGTGCGCCACGAGCCGCTGGGCTGCCTGCTGGCGGTAATGCCGTGGAACTTCCCGTTCTGGCAGGTGTTCCGCTTTCTCGCCCCGGCGCTGATGGCCGGCAACGTGGCCCTGCTCAAGCATGCCTCCAACGTGCCGCGCTGCGCCGATGCCATCGCCGCCCTGCTCATCGAGGCCGGGCTGCCGGCCGGGGTGTTCGATGTGCTGCACATCGACAACGAGCAGGCCGCCACGGTGGTGGCCGATGCGCGCATCGCCTCGGTCAGCCTGACCGGCAGCGAGCGGGCCGGCAGTGTGGTGGCGGCCAATGCCGGCAAGCACCTGAAAAAGTGCGTGCTGGAGCTGGGCGGCAGTGATGCCTTCATTGTGCTGGCCGATGCCGATGTGGAGGCGGCAGTGAAGGCTGCGGCCGCCTCGCGCTTTGACAATGCCGGGCAGACCTGCATTGCCGCCAAACGTTTCATCGTCCTGCCCGACGTGGCCGATGCCTTCGTGCAGGGACTGGTCCAGGCGGCTGCGCAGCGCGTCTATGGCGATCCGGCCGACCCGGACACAGGCCTGGCGCCGATGGCCCGCGCCGACCTGCGCCAGGAACTGGACAAGCAGGTGCGCCAATCGGTGGCGGCCGGGGCGCAGGTGCTGATCGGCGGCGCACCGCTGGACGGCACCCATGCCGGTTATCCGGCCACCGTGCTGGACCAGGTCGGGCCGGGCATGCCGGCTTACAGTGAGGAGTTGTTCGGGCCGGTGGCGGCGATCATCCGCGTGGCCGATGCGCGCGAAGCGGTGCGCGTGGCCAATGACACCGATTTTGGTCTGGGTGGCAGTGTCTGGGGCGGCGATGTGGCTGCCGCCGAGGCGGTGGCCAATGCCCTGCAGTGCGGGGCAGCGTTCGTCAACGCCCCGGTGCGCTCGGATGCACGGCTGCCGTTTGGTGGCTGCAAGCGCTCCGGTTACGGTCGCGAACTGGGCCGGGCCGGCATCCTGGAGCTGGTCAATGCCAAGACCGTCTACATCGCCTGAAGCGGGCAGGACGGGCCCGCCGGCCGGGCCTACAGCCAGCCGGCGCGCTTGAACAGCCGGTACAGCACCAGGCAGGCCAGCAGTACCGCGCCGCCCAGGATCGGGTAGGCGTAGGGGCTGTCCAGTTCGGGCATGTCGGCAAAGTTCATGCCGTACCAGCTGGTGATCAGGGTCGGTGCGGCGAGCAGGGCGGCCCAGGCACCCAGACGTTTGACCGTCTCGCCCTGGGCCAGGGTGACCAGCGACAGGTTCACGCTCAATGCGGTGCCAAGCATGTCGCGCAGGGTGTCCACGGTGTCGGCCACGCGGGCCACATGGTCGTGCACATCGCGCAGGTACAGCCTGACCTCGTCGGCTATCAACTTGCCGGGGTGGCGGCGCAGCTGGCCCAGCACATCCTGCAGCGGGGTGACGGCCATCCGCATCAGGTTGACCTCGCGCTTGAGCTCGTACAGCCGGCGCACGGTGGAGCGCTTGTAGCGGTCGGCGAAGATCGCCTTCTCCAGCCCGTCCAGGGTGGTGGTGAACTCCTCGGTGATCGGCAGGTAGTTGTCCACCACCGCATCGAGCACCGCCCACAGGCACACCGACGGCCCCAGCCGCAGCAGTTCCGGCTCCAGTTCCAGGCGTTCTCGCACCGGCTCGTAGGACAGCGAGGCGGCATGGCGGATGGTGATCAGGAAGCGCTCGCCGAGGAAGGCATGGGTTTCGCCATAGCGCAGCTTGCTTTCCACCTGCTGGCTGGTGTGCATGACCACGAACAGGGTGTTGCCGAAAGCCTCCACCTTGGGCCGCTGGTGGGCCTTGGCCGCGTCCTCGATCGCCAGCCGGTGCAGGTCGAACAGCCCGCGCATGGTCTCCAGGGTGGCCAGGTCCGGCTCGTACAGGCCGATCCAGACGAAGCCTTCGCCGCTGTCCATGACCTGGCGTACCTGTTCCAGAGCAATGGCCCGGCGGCTGCCATCACTGTGGTAATGGGTGCAGCTCTTCACCGATGGGGGGAGGGCGGCTGCGCTCATGCCGGGCTCCGGGTGGTGGTGGGGGCACGCAACTGCCAGGCCAGCACGGCATGGGCCGGCAGCAGCAGGGCTATCCAGCCCAGATGCTGCTGCGGCCGGGTCTGCAGGCCGTACAGCAGCCAGGCCAGGCCGGCACCGGCCAGCAACAGCAGGCCCAGCCAGTGGCACCAGGCCGGTGGCCGCTGGCCGCGCCACCAGGCACAGGCGCCCGGCAGCAGGGCCAGGGCCAGCGGCGGGCACAGCCAGAGGTTGGCATTGGCCCAGCCGGCGGTGTGTTCGGTGGCCAGCCAGAGCACGGCCATCAGGCTGCCGAGCAGGCCGGTAAGCAGCCAGAAGCTGGCGGCCAGACCGGCGTGCAGGCGCGGGCGCGGCCGACTGAGGTGCAGGGCAACGGCCAGGGCCAGGCCGCACAGCAGCCAGGGCCAGAGCCGGCGCGGCGCTTCGCCGGGCTCTGCCGGCAAGCGGTGCGGCAACAGGGTGATTTCCTCGTCCACCAGTGCCTGGCCGTCGCTGTTGCTGGCCAGGCGCAGGCTGTCGGCCAGGCGCATCGGCACGAAGGCCTCTTCCCAGCGCGACAGCGGCTGGTCGGCCACCGGGCCGAGCAGCAGGTCAAAGCCCAGCCACATCCAGGCCGCCGGGCGGGCCAGGCGCACCGATTCGCTGCGCCAGCTGTTGCCGGCCGAGCGCCCGGACAGTTGTGCGTGCAGCTGGCCGCCCATGGCCTGGTCCAGGGCGTCACGGACCATGGTGGCGCAGTTGGCCTGGAAGTAGTCGTAGCGGTAGCGGGCGGCGGCCGATCCGGCGCGGGCGGCCAGGCTGTCGGCCAGTGCCCGGGCCTGTTGCGGTGGCAGGTTCAGCCACTGCAGGGTGGCCCCACGGCCGGCGGCGCGGTATTGCTCCAGGTCCTGCGACAGGGGCAGGGCCACCAGCCAGTACATCATCTTGCCGCGGGCGAAATTGGCCACAAAGTCCGGCTCGGCCGGGTCGAAGAAGCCGAAGTTGTAGGACACCGGCTCCAGCCCGGGCTCGGCCACCACGATCGCGTCATGGCCGAAACGTTCGAAAAACACCTCGCCCGGGGCCATGGTGACCACGCCGATACGCGGTGCGCTGCCTGCCTCGGCAGCCTGCGCAGCAGGCGCTTGGGGTTGTGGCACGCTGGCAACACTGATGGACGGCAGCAGGAGCAGGCTGGCCAGGGCGCACAGCACCCCGGCCAGCAGCCAGCGGCGGTAGCGGGCGCCGGCGGTCAATCGGCCTCCGCACTGACCGGAGGCAGCACGGTGACGTGGAAGGCCTGCACGCGGCGGGCATCGGCACGGGCCACGCGGAACAGGAAGCGGTCCAGGCTCAACTCGTCGCCGGCTTCAGGCAAGTGGCCGAAGGCCTCAACCACCAGGCCGCCGATGGTGTCGTAGTCATCATCGGAGAAGTCGGCACCGAAGCGTTCGTTGAAGTCGGCAATGGCGGTCAGTGCATCGACCACAAACTGGCCGTCGGACTGGATCGCGATCTGGGTGGAGTGGTCCTCGGCCTCGTCGTGCTCGTCGTCGATCTCGCCGACGATCTGCTCCAGCACGTCCTCGATGGTGACCAGGCCGGCAACGCCGCCGTACTCGTCGACCACGATGGCCATGTGGTTGCGCGACAGGCGGAATTCCTTGAGCAGCACGTTCAGGCGCTTGGACTCGGGGATCAGCACCGCCGGGCGCAGCAGCTGGCGGATGTCGGCTGGACCGTTGTCGGCCACCACCCCGCGCAGCAGGTCCTTGGCCAGCAGCACGCCGAGCACCTCGTCGCGGTTCTCGCCATGCACCGGAAAGCGTGAGTGGCCGGATTCGACCACCTGCCTCATCAGGTCCAGGAAGCGGCCTTCCACCGGCAATGACACCATCTGCGAACGCGGGATCATCACATCACCCACGGTGAGGTCGGCGATGTTGATCGCCCCTTCCATCATCTGCAGGGTGTCGGCGGCAATCAGGCCGTCGGACTGGGCGGTGTGCAGCACGGCGAGCAGTTCGTCGCGGGTGTGCGGTTCACCGGAGAAGGCCGCGCTCAGGCGCTCGAGCCAACTACGTTTTTTCTCGTGCTCGCCTGGCGAGCAGGTACTGTCGTCTTCTGACATCTCTGGAGGGTGCGTTGCCCACGCGAGGCGGGCGGTGGATTCAGTCTAGCAGGGCGCCGGCCGCTGGTGCGAGACGGACGCGGCGGCGCTCAGGGCTGTGCCGGCTCGTCGCCTGCGGCTTCGCTGGCGGCTTCCGGGGCGTCCAGTGAATAGGTACAACCGAGCAGCAGTTTGCCCGGATGGCTGGTCACGGTGGATACCCCGATCACCGCCGATTCGATCAGCAGCTGGCCCGGTTCCAGGTCGCTGCGATCACGGCTGATGACTTCGCGCCCGGCCATGAACTTGCCGTTCTCGTCCACCACCACCTCCAGCGCCAGCTCACCGGCCAGCGCCTGCGGGCTGATGTCCGCCTGGTCCAGCACCAGCATCACCGTGCCGCCGGCGATGGCCAGCCAGTCGCTGCGCTGGCCGTGGGCCTGGACCGGGGTGTTGAGCCGGTATTCGGCCATGAACGGATTGCTGCGTGGCTGCGGTGCCCAGCCCAGGGCCACCGCCTGCAGCGGGTCGTCGACCGGGCCGAGCAGGGCGGCGAACTGCTCCACGCTGCCTTCGCAGGCCAGCAGCAGGTCCAGCGCGGGAGCCTGCCGGGGGCTGTCCCCGTCATCCTGGGCCAGGGCGGGCGGCGCCAGCCAGGTGCAGGCGATCAACAGCAGAGGCAGGGCAGGGCGCGGGCGGTGGGTCGGCATGGCGGCTGGTTCAGTCCGGTCTGGGAGGGGGGGGCGCAGGTGGGCAGGTGCTCAGCGTTCGCCGGCGTACGGGTCGGCAATGTCCAGGCTGGCCAGGATCACCCGCTCCAGCGCTTCCATCTCTTCGGCTTCCTCATCCTCGATATGGTCAAAGCCGAGCAGGTGGAGCACGCCGTGCACGGTGAGGTGGGCGTAATGGTCGTTCAGTGCCTTGCCCTGCTCGGCGGCCTCGCGGGCCACCACCGGGGCGCAGATCGCCAGGTCGCCCAGCTGCGGGAAGTCGAAGTCCTCCGGCAGGCCTTCGGGCATCTCGGCCGGAAAGGACAGCACGTTGGTGGCGTAGTCCTTGCCGCGATACTGCAGGTTCATCGCCTGGCCTTCGGCGGCATCGACCAGACGGATGGCCACTTCCGAATCGAAGCGGCGGCCGGCGCCATCCACTGCTGCCTTCACCCATTTGCGGAAACTGGCCGCTGCCGGCAGGCCGGCACGGGGCAGGGCGTAGCTGACGGCGACATCAAGATGGACGGGGCCCTTGGTCATGTTGGTTCCAGCACTGGCGCAATACGAAAGCGCACAGTATCGCCCGCAGGCGCGCTTACTGCGACTTCCAGTCCTGCGCGCTGAAGGTGATTTCGACAATGTCATGGTCCAGGCGCTGTTGCGCGCTGACCGCCTTGCCCGCGTCCTGGTGGCAGTTGAGGGACTGGTGGACGGTGATCTGCCGCACCAGCTCCAGTGCGGCTTCCTCGTCGGGCGCATCGGCCGGAACGTTGATCTGCGCACTGGCGCAGCTGCCGACATGGGCCACCTGCAGTGCCGGCACCAGTTCGCGCGCGGCACGGTCAGCCAGGGCGTTGAAGCGGTCCTGGTCGATGTCCTGCTGTGCGGCGGAGGCGCGCAGCTTGAGCCAGTACAGCTGCTTGTAGAACAGGTAGGCATTGGAGTGCATCGGCAGCTCGCGCGGCGGCAGGCTCAGCTGCAGTTGCAGCTTGCGGCCCTCCACCTGCTCGATGGCGGCAATGGTGGCAATCACCCGGGCGTCGAAATCGTTGGCCGGGGCGGTGCCGGCTGTCGGCCCGGCGGGCAGGGCGAACGTCGCTTCGCCCAGCTCACGCAACTGGCTGTAGGAGCCCTGGGCCTGGGCATGGGCCATGCTGGCACGCAGGTCGCGCATCCCGACCTGCAGCGCCTCGGCCGGGGTCATGCGCCCGGCAGGGTACACATACAGGTCGATACGCAGGCCCGGATGGTCATCGCTGGTGTAGCGGAAGCCGGCCCCGGCGTACTTGTTCGCCGGGTCGTAGCTGCTTGCCTGCAGGCTGAAACCGCCGGCCTGACGCGGTGCCTGCAGGTAGCTGGTTTGAATGTACGGCCGCTCATCGGCGGTGTTGCCGGCCTGTTCGGCGGCGGCCGGCAGGCTGGCGGTGGACAGCAGCAGGTACAGCGGCAGCAACAACAGGACGGGGCGTGACATGGCGCTTCCTGACGGCGATGGTAACCGGCAGTGTAGGCCTATTCAGCAGCGGCGGCGCCCTGCTGCTCGCGGCGTTCGTAGGCGTTGACGATGCGGGCCACCAGTGGGTGACGCACCACGTCGCGCGATTCGAAGAAGGTGAAGCTGACCCCGTCCACGGCCTTGAGCACCTCGATCGCATCGGCCAGGCCCGAGCGCACATGGCGGGGCAGGTCGGTCTGGGTGAGGTCGCCGGTCACCACCGCGGTGGAGCCAAACCCCAGGCGGGTCAGGAACATCTTCATCTGCTCCACCGTGGTGTTCTGGGCCTCGTCCAGGATCACGAAGGCATCGTTGAGGGTGCGCCCACGCATGTAGGCCAGCGGGGCAATTTCGATGACGTTGCGCTCCAGCAGCTTGGTCACCTTCTCCACCCCGAGCATTTCATACAGCGCGTCGTACAGCGGGCGCAGGTAGGGGTCCACCTTCTGGCTCAGGTCGCCGGGCAGAAAGCCCAGCTTCTCGCCGGCTTCCACCGCCGGGCGCACCAGTACCAGACGTTGCACCCGGGATTCGTTGAGTGCATCCACGGCCATGGCCACGGCCAGGAAGGTCTTGCCGGTGCCGGCCGGGCCAATGCCGAAGTTGATGTCGTGGCTGGCAATCTGGTGCAGGTAGCGCGACTGGTTGGCACCGCGCCCGCGCACGGTGCCGCGCTTGACCTTCACCGCCACGTCCTGCGGTGCATAGCTGCGCAGGGCCACCTCGTCCACGTTGGCCTGGCTCAGGCGCAGGGCGATGGCCGCCGCATCCAGTGCCACGTCCTCGGCCTCGGCATACAGCGCCTGCAGCAGGCGGACGGCGGCGGTGGCGGCCGGCTCCGGGCCAGTGATGCGGAAAATATTGCCGCGGTTGGCGATCTCCACCCCCAGGGCGCCTTCGATCTGGCGCAGGTGGGCATCGAACGGGCCACACAGGCTGGCCAGGCGTTCGTTGTCCAGGGGCTCCAGGGTGAAATCGTGCTGCTTGGGCTGGGACATGGGACTCCGCCGGCAGTGCCGGTCAATACGGTTTGCGAGGGGGAGATGGCGCCCCCGGTGGAAAGGAAAGGATGCGCCCAGAGATCAGACTTATCCACCGAGGCTGTGGACTTCTCTGGGAAAAACCCTGTGGATAACCGGCTCTGGGGCCGGTGATGTATGGGTTGGTGGTGGCCAGGTGAAAAAAGCAGCACAGTCGTGACCGGCTGCCGGCTTTGCAGGCAACCGGAACGCCGGGCCTCACGCGGCGCCGACCACGCGGCCGCGCAGCGAGTTGCTCAGCGCGTGGGTGATCTGCACATCGACAAACTGGCCGATCAGCCGCGCCGGGGCCGGGAAGTTCACCGAACGCATGTTTTCGGTCTTGCCGGTCAGCTCGTTGGGATCCTTGCGCGAGGGCCCCTCGACCAGCACGCTCTGCACGCTGCCGACCATGGCTTCAGAAATCTTCGCCGCATTGGCATTGATTTGCGCCTGCAGACGGCTCAGACGTGCGTGCTTTTCGGCATCGCTGACATCGTCGGTCAGGTCGGCTGCCGGGGTGCCCGGACGGCGCGAATAGATGAAGGAGAAGCTCTGGTCAAAGCCCACGTCCTCGATCAGCTTCATGGTCTTTTCAAAGTCGGCATCGGTCTCGCCGGGGAAGCCGACGATGAAGTCCGAGGAGATCGAGATGTCCGGGCGCACCGCACGCAGCTTGCGGATCTTGGACTTGAATTCCAGCGCGGTGTAGCCACGCTTCATTGCCGACAGGATGCGGTCGCTGCCGGCCTGCACCGGCAGGTGCAGGAAGTTGGCCAGCTTGGGCACGTCGCGGTAGGCATCGACCAGCGAGTCGGAGAACTCCAGCGGATGGGAGGTGGTGAAGCGGATGCGGCCGACACCGTCGATTTCGGCGATGGCGCGGATCAGCAGGCCCAGGTCGGCGAACTCGCCATCACCGTACGGCCCGCGGTAGGCATTGACGTTCTGGCCGAGCAGATTGATCTCGCGCACGCCCTGACCGGCGAGCTGCGCACATTCCACCAGCACATCCTCGAACGGGCGGCTGACCTCGGTGCCACGGGTGTAGGGCACCACGCAGAAGCTGCAGTACTTGGAGCAGCCTTCCATGATCGAGACAAAGGCTGACGGGCCTTCGGCGCGCGGTTCGGGCAGCTTGTCGAACTTCTCGATTTCCGGGAAGGAAATGTCCACCTGCGGTTTCTTTTCGGCGCGGCGGGCGGCGATCAGCTCGGGCAGGCGGTGCAGGGTCTGCGGGCCGAACACCAGGTCCACATACGGTGCACGCTTGATGATCGCCTCGCCTTCCTGCGAGGCCACGCAGCCACCGACGCCGATGATCACGTCGCGGCCATCCTTCTTCAGCTCCTTCCAGCGGCCGAGCTGGCTGAACACCTTTTCCTGTGCCTTTTCGCGGATCGAGCAGGTGTTGACCAGGACCACGTCGGCTTCCTCCGGGTTGTCGGTCAGCTCCAGGCCTTCGGCAGCGGCCAGCACGTCGGCCATCTTGGCCGAGTCGTACTCGTTCATCTGGCAGCCGTGGGTCTTGATGTAAAGCTTGCCGCGGGCGCCGCCCGGGATCGGTTGACGCTTGCCCGGCAGGGGCAGCAGGGACGGGGCGTGGGTATCGGAAGTGGTGTCGGTGGTCATGGCGATGGCTTTCTTCCCGGGCCTGGTGGTTATTCCAGACGGGTGGAGGGCGCGCGCGAACTGCGGCGTTTGATCACACATTGTATGTCAGCTGCCGGGTCCGGGCAGGCCGGGGCTTGGCAGCAAGGGGGCTGCTGGGACAGACTTCACCCCATGAAGGGGCACCTGGGGACCATTGCATCACTGATCTGCCTGCTGGCCTGTGCGCCGGCGTGGGCCGGCACGCTGTACAAGTGTGTCGGCAGTGACGGCGTACCGGCGTATGTGAGCAAACGGGTGTCCGGTGCGCAGTGCCAAGTGGTCAGTCGCTACCGTCCGCAGGCCTCGCGGCCGGTAATCCAGCCGGCCGTGACGTCGACCCCGGCCCCGGCCCCGGCCAGCAATGGCACCAGCACCGCCAATGCGGCCGCGGTAGTCAGCACCCCCGCCGCAGCGCCGGTGACCAGCAGCGGCAGCCGCCAGGGGCGCACGGTCAGTGGCCAGGTCTACAGTTACATGAAGGACGGGGTGCGGCATTACTCCAGCCAGCGCCCGGCCGGCGCCAGTGGCGGCCAGGTGCGCACCATTGCCTACAGCTACATCGAGCGTTGCTTTGCCTGTGGCAGCAACAGCGGAGTCAACTTCGGCTCGGTGCGCCTGAACACCAATGCCTACCGCGACGAGATCGCCAGCGCCGCCCGCCGGTTCGGGGTGGAAGAGGCGGTGGTGCGTGCGGTGATCCATGCCGAGTCGGCGTTCAATCCGGCCGCGGTCAGCCATGCCGGTGCCCAGGGGCTGATGCAGCTGATGCCGGCCACCGCACGCCGCTTCGGGGTGACCGACAGCTTCGACGCCAGCCAGAACATCCATGGCGGTGTGCAGTACCTGGCCTGGCTGTTGCGCCGCTTCAATGGCAACCTGACCCTGGCTGCGGCGGGTTACAACGCCGGCGAAGGTGCGGTGGATCGCCACGGCGGGGTGCCACCGTATCGGGAAACGCAGAATTACGTGGTGCGGGTGGCCCAGCTGGCCGACCGTTACCGCAGTGAGGGTGTGGTCCGCCAGTAAGTGCTTGTTGCAGTGCAAGGTCTGTTTGCGTTGTTTGTGCATTCAGCATTCAGCTACACTCGGGACGGATTCATGGGCAGAAGGCCCCCACCTTTTGCCGGCAGCTTCTTACGCTACCTAATCAAAAATCGGAGTGCCGGATGGCCAACGATGGGGTAAACGATCCAGTCAATGCAGGTCGTCGAAAGTTCCTGACCGCCACCACCGTGGTGGTTGGCGCGGTCGGTGCGGGCTTTGCCGCAGTCCCTTTCATCAAGTCATGGAGCCCCAGTGCCAGGGCCAGGCTGGCCGGTGCGCCGGTGGTGGCTGACATCAGCGCGCTGCAGGAGGGACAGCGGATGATCCTGGAATGGCGCGGCCAGCCGATCTGGATCGTCAAGCGCTCCAAGGCCATCCTGGAGGCCTTGCCCGGGCTGGATGGCCGCCTGCGCGACCCGGCCTCGAGCAATGCCGACCAGCAGCCGGCCTACGTGCTGGCCGCCAACCCCGAGCTGCGCTCGCTGAAACCGGAAATTTCGGTGCTGGTCGGGTTGTGTACCCATCTGGGCTGTGCGCCGGAAATGGTGGCCGAGATCCGCCCCGAGCCGTACGACGCGCAGTGGAAGGGCGGCTACTTCTGCCCCTGCCACAAATCCCGCTTCGACATGGCCGGGCGGGTTTTCCAGGACGTGCCGGCGCCGACCAACCTGGTCGTGCCGCCGCACCATTACGCTGATGACAACACCATCGTGATCGGCGTTGATCCGCAGGGAGGGGCCTGAGCATGGCAAACCGGATTGCACGCAGCGTTGCCGGGGTGCAGGAGTGGGTCAATGCCCGCGCACCGGGCCTGATGCCTACCATCGACAAGCATGTCACCGGCTACTACGCGCCGAAGAACTTCAATCTCTGGTACTACTTCGGCTCGCTGGCCCTGGTGGTGCTGGTCAACCAGATCCTGACCGGGATCTTCCTGACCATGCATTACAAGCCCAGTGCCGCCGAGGCCTTTGCCTCGGTGGAATACATCATGCGTGATGTGGAGTGGGGCTGGCTGATCCGCTACATGCACTCCACCGGGGCCTCGCTGTTCTTCATCGTGGTCTACCTGCACATGTTTCGTGGCCTGATGTACGGCTCCTACCAGAAACCGCGCGAGCTGGTGTGGATCCTGGGCATGCTGATCTACCTGGTGCTGATGGCCGAGGCCTTCATGGGCTACGTGCTGCCCTGGGGGCAGATGTCGTTCTGGGGGGCCAAGGTGATCATCTCGCTGTTCGGTGCCATTCCGGTGATCGGCAACGGCCTGACCGAGTGGATCATGGGTGACTACCTGCCCGGCGATGCCACCTTGAACCGGTTCTTCGCCCTGCATGTGATCGCCCTGCCGTTGGTCCTGCTGTTGCTGGTGGTGCTGCATCTGGCGGCATTGCACGAGGTAGGTTCAAACAACCCGGACGGGGTCGAGGTCAAGTACGGGCCCAAGGGCAACCGCTGGGATGCCTCCAAGCCGGCCGATGCGATTCCGTTCCATCCCTACTACACGGTCAAGGACCTGTTCGGGGTCGGCTTCCTGCTGATCATCGCCGCCTTCATCATCTTCTTCGCGCCGGCCTTCGGTGGCCTGTTCCTGGAGCATGACAACTTCACCGAAGCCAACCGTCTGGTCACCCCCGAGCACATCAAGCCGGTGTGGTACTACACACCGTACTACGCCATGTTGCGCGTGGTGCCGGACAAGCTGGGCGGTGTGATCGTGATGTTCTCCGCTATCGCCGTACTGTTCCTGGTGCCCTGGCTGGACAAGGCCAAGGTCAAGTCGATCCGCTACCGCGGCCCGATCAGCAAGGCGATGCTGGCCGTGCTGGTGGTCTGCTTTGTCTGGCTGGGGGTGATCGGCTCGGGCCCGGGCACGGCGGTATGGGAAACCTGGGTGGGCCGGGTGCTGACCCTGCTGTACTTCGCCTTCTTCATCACCATGCCGCTGTGGACGCGGATGGACAAGACCAAGCCGGTTCCGGAAAGGGTGACCACCCATGACTGATCGCCGTTTGCTGCGCCTGGCCGTGGCCGGGTTGATGTTGGTTGCCTCGGCGCTGGTCCAGGCCGCCAGTGGTGGGCCGCTGCAGCAGGCGGGCAACGACCTGGGCGACCAGGCATCGCTGCAACGCGGTGCACAGTTGTTCATGAACAACTGCGCCGGCTGCCATTCGCTCAAGTACCTGCGCTACTCGCGCCTGGCTGCCGACCTGGGGCTGAGCGAGGAGCAGGTGCAGGCCAGCCTGAACTTCAGTGGTGCCGCCGTCGGTGAGCACATCACCACGCCGATGCCTGCCGAGGCGGAAAAGTGGTTCGGCAAGTTGCCGCCGGACCTGAGTCTGGTGTCGCGGGTGCGTGGCGAGGACTGGATCTACACCTACCTGCTGTCTTTCTATCAGGACGAGCAGGCCGCGCTGGGCTGGAACAACCAGCTGTATCCGAATGTTTCCATGCCCAATGCGCTGTGGGAGTTGCAGGGCCTGCAACGGCCGGTACATGCCGAGCAGCCGGACGTGGCTGGCAACAAGGTGGTGGTCGGCCTGGAACTGGCAGCCCCGGGTGCGCTGGAGCCGGCGCAGTTCAAGCAGGCCGCGCGCGACATCACCAATTTCCTGGCCTACGCCGCCGAGCCGGCAGCCCTGAAGAGGCAACAATTGGGAATATGGGTCATCCTGTTCCTTGCCGTGTTCACCCTGCTGGCCTGGTTGCTCAAGCGTGAATACTGGAAGGATGTGCATTGAGTCGTTGCGTATCCGCAAACCCCGACCTTCCGGCAACCCTTGGTTGCCCACGACGCCCATGCGGGCACAGGTACCTTGATGCGTAATACCTTGACCTTGTTCTCCTCGACCGATGATGTCACCAGCCACCGTGTGCGCATGGTGCTGGCGGCCAAGGGTGTTGCCTTTGACCTGGTGCTGGCCGACCCGGCCAACCCGCCGGAAGACCTGATTGACCTCAATCCCTACCAGAGCCTGCCGACCCTGGTCGAGCGCGAGCTGGTGCTGTATTCGGCCGCGGTGGTGGGCGAGTACCTGGACGAGCGTTACCCGCATCCGCCGCTGATGCCGATCGACCCGCTCGGGCGTGCACGGCTGCGCCTGGCCATGGTGCGTCTGGAGCAGGACTGGGTGCCGCAGGTGCAGGTGATCACCCACGGCAGCAAGGCCCAGGCCGAAGCCGCACGCAAGCGCCTGCGCGAGCTGGTGGCGCAGGCCGTGCCGTTGTTCAAGGTGGCGCGGTTCTTCCTCAACGCCGAAATCAGCCTGGCCGATTGCACCATCGTGCCGATCCTGTGGCGCCTGCAGTCGCTGGGTGTGGCCCTGCCCAAGGAGGCCAAGCCGCTGGAGGACTATGCCGGCCGCATGTTCCGCCACCCGGCTTTCGTGCGCAGCCTGACCGACGCCGAGCGCAAGCTGCGCGAGCTGCCGATCTGACTGTCACGCATCAGGCCTTTGCTGCTGTCCGTCGCTGCAGGGTGCTGCGTTACACTGCTGCCCATGAGTGAAGCTAATTTCAGCATGACCAGTCACCGCCCCTACCTGCTGCGCGCACTGGTGGAGTGGATCAACGACAACGAGATGACGCCGCATATCCTGGTGGATGCCACGGTGGGCGGCGTGATGGTGCCCCCGGGCGCGGTGCACGATGGCCGGGTAATCCTCAACATCGCCGAGCGTGCGGTGTCGCAGCTGCACATGGACAACCACCAGGTCAGCTTCAGTGCGCGCTTTGGCGGCGTCAGCCAGCCGGTGCGGGTACCGATTGCCGCCGTGCTGGCGGTGTATGCGCGCGAAAACGGCCAGGGCATGGCGCTGCCCGATGACCTGCCGGGAGCGGCCGAGCAGCTGGAAGAGGATGAGGTCCTGCTCGACGATCCGGACCTGGTGCCGGCCGGTGGTCCACAGCTGGCCGCGGTGCCCAGCGTGGCGCGCGCCGATGACGACGATGGCGACGAGCCGCCTCCGCCCAGTGAGCCAGGCAAGCGCCCGTTCCTGCGGGTAGTCAAATAAACCCACGGCCGGTAGCGATACCGGCCGTTTTCTGTCGCGCCTGGCTCACTCCTGCGCGGGCGGCAGGCTGGCCGGGTACACCACCGTCGGCGTGGCCCGGGTCGGCCCTGCCAGCTGGATCAGCTGTTCGCCGCGCAGCACGATGCGGCCGGCATAACGGTCGGCACCGTCGCGCGAGTATTCAAAGCGGTAGGTGCGCTGGAAGCCGAGCCAGCCGTTTTCCAGCCGGCACGGGCGGATGGCAATGGCATGCACCGATTGGTCCAGCCACTGCACGCCGGCCTGTTCGCAGGCCTGGCGGCTGTGGTGGCTGGCCGTTTCGGCCGCGGCGCGCGAGGCGTTCCAGAAGGAGTAGCCGGCGGCGCCGGCAATCATGAGCAGGATCAGGCTGGGCATGGGCCGACTTTACGGGTTCGTCTGCCCGCTGGCCACTGGGTCTTGTGCGGGCGTCTGCAGCTGCAGCAGCGCGACCCAGTGCGCCGGATTGAGGCTGCAGGCCTGCGCCATCTGCACGCTGCACTGCTGGCCAGTGTCCGCGCTGGCGGCAGCTGGCGGCAGGGTGCCACGCTCGTTGACCGCCAGCAGGCGCATGGTCACGGCATTGAGTACGTTGCCACCGATCAGGTAGATGGTGCGGTTGCCGCCCGGGTTGCTGGCCACCACCAGGTCGCAGTGCGATTGCCAGCCGCTGGTACGGCCTTCGGCCAGGGCCTGGAGCAGGCCGGCGTGGTCGATCTGGCGGGTGCTGCCGCGCAGGTGGCAGAGCAGGTCGCCCGGGCGGATGCGCACTTGGTAGGGGTCGCTGATACGGTATGGCCCCTGGTTGCGGTAACTGGCGTTGATGTAGTCCAGGTGGGCGGCGGAGGCCGGGAAGTCCTGTAGCCCTGCCTGGACCATCAACCAGCTGATGAACGCAGCCGACCAGGGGGTGTCGAGCACAAAGCTGCGGCACAGCGCTGTTTCGTACGAGGTGACCGGGGCAGTTGCCAGGGCACTGGCGCAGGCGCCGCTGCCCGGGTGGGCCGGGGTCTTGCCCAGGGTGTTGCTGCCGGCCCAGTAAGTGGCCACCCGCTGCCAGGCGCGCAGGCCATCGTCGGCAAGCATGCCGTTTTCAGCTTCGGTCAGCGGCAGGTGGGGCAGGCGGCCATCGCTGTCAATGAACGGGCCGTGCCAGAGGCGATGCTCATGGCAGGCTTGGCGTACCAGGCGGCCGGCCGTCTCACTGCTGCCTTGAGGCAGTGGGATGCTGCACGGGGCGACAGTCGTATTGCCGGTCTGTGTCGTGTCGGTGGCGTCAGCCGTCGACGATGTGGCCAGGTACAGCAGGGCAGGCAGGAGCAGGGAGCGGATGGGCATGGCTCGGGCCGTTACGGGGGCGAGTCGAGTATGCCGGTGGCGACGTGGCAAGAGTGCGCACGTCGCCGATGCGAGGCCGGTGTCAGGCCTTGGCCAGCCCCGGGATGCTGGCGGTGGCGAGGGCTTCTTCAGGCAGCAGCACCGGAATGCCGTCCTCGACCCGGTAGATGTGCGCGCGGTCGGCGGTGATCAGCGCTTCGCGCTGCGGCTTGTCCACGACGCTGCCATCGGCGCGCAGCACGCTGCCGGCGGCGATGGCGGCATTGAGCGCCTGCAGACCGGCGCTGTCCAGCAGCGCCAGCGGCTGGCGGGTGTCGGGGGAAACGAGCAGGTCGAGCAGTTTGCGGTCCATTACGGTCTAGTCTTGCGTGGAAGACGGCTAGAATACGTCTTTACTGCAGCACACGGCCAACAATGAGCACCAACACCCCCGCACCCCTGGTCGGCCTGGTCATGGGTTCCCGTTCGGACTGGGAAACCATGCAGCACGCCGCTGACAAGCTCGACGCCCTCGGCGTCGCCTACGAAGTGAAGGTGGTTTCGGCCCACCGCACCCCGGATGTGCTGTTCAGCTATTCCGAGCAGGCGCAGGCGCGCGGCCTGCGCGCGATCATTGCCGGCGCCGGTGGCGCGGCCCACCTGCCGGGCATGATCGCAGCCAAGACCGCGGTGCCGGTGCTTGGCGTGCCGGTGCAGTCCAAGGCCTTGAACGGCATGGATTCACTGCTCTCGATCGTGCAGATGCCGGCCGGTGTGCCGGTGGCCACCTTTGCCATCGGCAATGCCGGTGCGGCCAATGCCGGGCTGTTTGCCGCGGCCCTGCTGGCCCATGACCACCCGGCCATTGCTGCTGCGCTGGCCGACTTCCGCACAGCGCAGACCGCGCTGGTGATGCAGCACGACGACCCGCGCGCATGACCACCGTCGGCATTCTCGGTGGCGGGCAGCTGGCCCGCATGATGATCCTGGCCGGTGCGCCGCTGGGCCTGCAGTTCCGCGTCTATGACCCCTCGCCTGACGCCTGTGCCGGTCAACTGGCGCCGCTGGTCACCGGGGCCTTCGATGACCTGGGGGCACTGCGTGCGTTCGCCGACAGTGTCGATGTGGTCACCTTTGACTTCGAGAACGTGCCGGCGGCCAGCGTGGCCGCGCTGACCGCACTGCGCCCGGTGTTTCCCAATGCCGGGGCGCTGGCCGTGGCCCAGGACCGCCTGAGTGAAAAGACCCTGTTCCAGTCGCTGGGTATCGCCCTGCCGCCGTTTGCCGACATCACTTCGTTGGACGTCCTGCAGGCCAAGGTGGCCGAGTTCGGGCTGCCCTGCATCCTCAAGACGCGCCGCCTGGGCTATGACGGCAAGGGCCAGTTCCGCATCCGCGAGCAGGCCGATGTCGCCGCTGCCTGGCAGGCGCTGGGCGGGCAGGTGGATGCGGTCGGGTTGATCCTGGAGGGCTTTGTCCATTTTGATTGCGAGCTCAGCGTGGTTGCCGCACGCAATGCCGCGGGCCAGTTCGTGGCCTGGCCGGTGACCCGGAACTGGCATGTCGATGGCGTGCTGTCGGCCTCGCTGGCGCCCTGCGGCATGCCGCAGGCGGTGCAGGACCAGGCGATGGCACATGCGCGGGCAGTGGCCGAGCACCTGGACTATGTCGGGGTGTTTGCGCTGGAGCTGTTCCACCGGGATGGCCAGCTGCTGGTCAATGAAATGGCCCCGCGCGTGCACAACTCCGGGCACTGGACCGGCGATGGTGCGCAGACCAGCCAGTTTGCCAACCACCTGCGCGCCGGCCTGGGCCTGCCGCTGGGCGATACCTCGGTGCTGGGTGTGGCCTGCATGCTCAACTGGCTGGGAGTGATGCCCGACCCGGTGCCGGTGCTGGCACAGGCGGCCGGTTGCTGGCATGACTACGGCAAACAGCCGCGTGCCGGGCGCAAGGTTGGGCATGCCAATTTTCGTGCCGACACGGTGGCGGCCTTGCACCAGGCCCTGGCCGAGGCGGGGCAGGGCCTGCAACGGCAGGCGCAGGTGGCCCCGGTACTGCAGGCCCTGTCGGTGCAGTGATGCCTGCCCGGACAGCCGCCCGGCATCGCCGGGCAGGCTGGGCCCGCCTTCAGCGCAGCTGGCGTTCGACGTTGTCCCAGTTGACCAGCTTCCAGAAACGCGACAGCCAGGCCAGGCTGGCGGCCGTCTGCTCATCGGTGTCGTCGTGCTGTTCCAGCGGGCAGGCGAGCAGGGGGCGCGAGGTGCCGGTGGCCGGGTTGCCGGTGCCGGCATGCGCGGTGGCCGCCAGACGGCCATCGGCCTGCTCCACCAGCCAGATCCAGCCATCGGCTGGCAGCTGGGTGGCCAGTTGACTGAAGGCTTCCTGCAGCCCGGCCAGCGAGCCGAAGTCGGCCTTGATGCGTTCGCCGATGCGGCCGCCGGGTTCACCGCCACCACGTGCGCACAGACCATCCAGGAACAGGCGACGGCCGAGGTAGTCAGCGACCATGGCAAAACGCTGGCCCTGGCTGCTGGCCAGAACGACATCCAGGTCCATCTGCGCCAGGTCGCTGCCGGCCAGGGCGCTGGCCAGGGCTTGTTCCTGTGCCTGGATGCGGGCAAGGTGGGCGCTGACGTCGGTGCTGTCCAGGTGGGGCTGCAGTGCGTTGCTTGGGTACGGAAGAATGTAGGTGTCCACGGTCTGGTCCGGTGCCTGATGGTCGGGGCGGGCATACAATGAGGCAATTACAGTACCAGCCGGTGGCCTTGAGCCGGTTGGATCCGCAATTACGGGAGTACGCACTTGGCGTTGATCGAGCAAATCCAGGCGATGGTCGAGCAGTATCCGATGGTCCTGTTCATGAAAGGAACGCCGCAGCTGCCGATGTGCGGCTATTCCAGCCGCGCGGTGCAGGCATTGCAGGCCGCCGGGGCGGGCGAGCTGAAGACCGTCAATGTCCTGGCCGACGCCGAATTGCGGGCCAACCTGCCGCGCTTCTCCAACTGGCCGACGTTCCCGCAGTTGTTCATCCATGGCGAGCTGATCGGTGGCAGCGAGATCATCATCGAGCTGCTCGAAGCCGGTGAGCTGCAGCGCATTGTTGCCGAGGCCGGCGTCGCATGAGTGCAGGCCTGCTGGCAGGGCAGGTGGTGCTGGTCACCGGCGCCAGTGGCGGGCTGGGCGGGGCGATGGTGCGCGTGTGTGCCGCGGCCGGCGCCCATGTGGTGGCCAGTGGCCGTCATCTGCGGCGGCTGGATGTGCTGTATCGCCAGGTGCAGGCGGCCGGCGGCCAGGTACAGCTGTATCCGATGGACCTGGAGGGGGCCGGGCCGGACGATCACCAGCAGTTGGTGGAGTCAGTGCTGGCCGAGTACGGTCGGCTGGACCTGTTGGTCCATTGCGCCGCGGACTTTCCAGGGCTTACCCCCTTGCAGCATGCCGATCCGGCGGCGCTGGCGCGGGCGCTGCATGTCAACCTCACCGCACGGCTGTGGCTGACCCAGGCGGCGTTGCCGGCCTTGCAGCAGGCCGGCGGCCGGGTGGTGTTTGCGGTGGACCAGGGCGAGCGCGCCGGTCAGGCGTACTGGGGTGGCTATGGTCTGGCGCAGGTCGCACAGGAAGCAGTGGTGGCGATGCTGCGTGCCGAACTGGCCGATGGCCGCCCCTGCGTGGACCTGCTGCAGCCGCCGCCGATGCCCACGGCCTTGCGTGCACGGGCCTATGGCCATGAGGTGGAGGCCATCGAGCAGCCACTGCAGGTGGCTGCAAGTTGGCTGCAGGACAGGTATGGTGTGGCGCAAATTTGAGCGCCGGAGCCGCCGCGGGGGATTGTGGGGTGGCAGCAGAATTTGTTGCGGCGCAGCGGATTTTTTGATCTTTCAGCGTTTAATCAATGGCTTGCAAGATTTCACTGGCTGTCGTTTTGTCGTATAGCGGTCACAATTGCCACCTATTGTGTTAACCTGTTTTTAACCGTAT
The DNA here is from genome assembly GCA_051885115.1 of Stenotrophomonas sp. Lineage (GTDB taxonomy): Bacteria > Pseudomonadota > Gammaproteobacteria > Xanthomonadales > Xanthomonadaceae > Stenotrophomonas. The sequence continues at coordinate 36,260 of JBJEWP010000058.1, forward strand.
CGACTGCAACAACCTGCACGAAAGTCGTCCCGGTTGGGACCCCCAGATTCAGCCGATCAGTCGCCCAGTCGTTCCTGGGGCTGAAGGATCGCGTTTTTTATCAATCGCCAACTCGTATCGAGGCTACCCACAATGAACCACCCACGTCTCCGGATGTCCAAGCTGACCCTTGGCCTGGTTGCTGCCCTGGCAGCTGCCCCGGCTTTTGCCCAGAGCACCTCTGCCGGTGTCGGCGGCCAGGTCATGTCCGCTGCCGGCCAGCCGGTTGTCGGCGCTGAAGTCGTCATTACCCATAACGAATCGGGCACTGTCAGCCGCGCCAGCACTGACGCCTCCGGCCGCTACAACGCACGCGGCCTGCGCGTGGGTGGTCCGTACACCATCACCATCACCAAGCCGGGTGAAGGTACCAAGACCGAAGAAGGTGTCTACCTGAACCTGAACCAGGTCAACACCGTCAACGCTGCCCTGACCGGCGACGTGGCCACCCTGGAAGGCGTCACCGCCTACGCCGTGGCTGGTGGTTCGGAAGTCTTCAGTGCCAACAAGATGGGCACCGGTACCAACCTGAACCGCGACATGATCGAGGCCATGCCGTCGGCCAACCGCAACATCCAGGACTACATGCGTCTGGATCCGCGCATCTCGCAGGTCAGCAAGGCTGACGGCGCGATCTCCGCCGGTGGCCAGAACACCCGCTTCAACGCCATCCGCATCGACGGCATCGGCGCCTCCGACCCGTTCGGCCTGGAATCCAACGGCCTGCCGACCGAGCGTCAGCCGGTCTCGATGGATGCCATCGAAGAAATCAACATCGACCTGGCCAACTACGACACCACCATTTCCGGTGGTACCGGTGCGGTGGTCAACGCCGTGACCAAGTCGGGTACCAACGAGTTCCACGGTACCGTGTACTACACCTACCGCGACTCGGACATGGTCCGTGACCGCCTGGAAGGCGACAAGTCCGACTTCAACGGCTTTGACAAGGAAACCACCTACGGCATGACCCTGGGTGGCCCGATCATCAAGGACAAGCTGTTCTTCTTCACCAACTACGAGAAGTACGAGCGCACCGCTCCGGGCGTGAGCTTCTCCGATGGCCCGTTCGGCAAGGGTGACATCACCGCCGCCGACATCAGCGCCGTGCAGCAGCACATGGCTGGCCTGGGCTTTGACGTGGGCGGCATGACCGACCCGGACGGCACCACCGAGATCGAGGAATACGCGGTCAAGCTGGACTGGAACATCAACGACAACCATCGTGCAGCCCTGCGCTACAACAAGATGGAACAGAACGTGATGCGCTTCCCGGGCCTGGGCAGCAGCTCGCTGTCGCTGAGCAACTACTGGTACGCCCAGCCCAAGACCTATGAAACCTGGATGGGCGAGCTGTTCTCCAACTGGAGCGAGAACTTCACCACCGAGTTCAAGGTCTCGCACAAGGATTACAGCGCTACCCGCCAGACCGGCGTGGCCATGCCGCATATCCAGATCAAGGGTTTCGGCCCGAACGGCGGTTCCTCGATGCTGATCGGCACCGAGCAGAACTCGCACGTCAACATCGTCGAATCCAAGGAGCTGAATGCCTTCGGTGCCGGTACCTGGTACCTGGGTGACCACACCCTGAAGTTCGGTTTCGACTACTCCGACAACGACCTGATGAACTTCTACGGTCGTAACCTGAACGGCGTGTACGAGTTTGCCAGCATGGCCGACTTCCTGGCCGGCACCCCGACCCGCTACCAGCTGCGTGCCCCGCGTGCCGATGGCAGCCGTGATGACATCCCGGCCACCTTCAACCTGAAGAACACCGGCCTGTTCCTGCAGGACAGCTGGGCGGTGAACTACAACCTGACCGTGATGGCTGGCGTGCGTATCGACATGCCTGACTTCAGCGACCAGCGCCTGTACAACGCCGACATTGAAGCCCTGTACGGCTACAACAACACCAATCTGATCGACGACAAGCTGGTGCAGCCGCGTGTCGGTTTCAACTACACCTTCGATAGCGAGCGCCCGACCCAGCTGCGCGGTGGCGTGGGCCTGTTCGGCGGCGCTGCCCCGAACGTGTGGCTGGCAGGTGCCTACCAGAACACCGGCCTGAACTACATCGAGTATGACCTGCGCAACCCCGGTGCGATCTTCACCCCGGACGGCAGCAACCCGTACATGCCGGCAAGCGGCCCGTCGGCTGCCCGCCAGAACGTGGACCTGATCGAGCCGGGCACCAAGCTGCCGTCGGTGTGGAAGGCCAACCTGGCGTTTGACCACGAGCTGCCGTGGCACGGCATCGTGGCGTCGGCCGAACTGCTGTTCACCAAGGTCAATGACGCCCTGTACTTCGAGCGTCTGGACGTGATGGACCCGAGCGCTGCCGGCATGGACGGTCGCGACAACTACTGGAATGCCGCGGGTCGCAATCCGGCCAATGCGGGCACTAATGGTATGGAGTCCGGTCGTATCAACGGCAAGACCTGCAGCAGTGCACAGGTGGCAGGTGGGCTTTGCCCCGACTTCAAGGCCAACCGTCCGGGTTGGGTCGGCGACGTGATGCTGCTGCGCAACACCGACAAGGGTCGCGGCATGCAGGCCACCTTCGGCCTGGCCAAGCCGATGACCGACAGCTGGGCCTGGTCGCTGGGCTACACCTACACCAAGGCCGAGGAAGTCAGCCCGCTGACCAGCTCGCAGAACACCTCGAACTGGAACAACACGCTGATCTTCAACTCCAACGAGAACGTGGCCTACGACTCACGCTATGCCCTGAAGGACCGCGTGACCGCGACCCTGGAGTACAAGCACAACTTCTTCGGTGACTATGCCACCCGCTTCGGCATGTTCTACGAAGGGCGTTCGGGCCGTCCGTTCAGCTACATCTACTACAACGACGTCAACGGCGACGGTGCCAGCACCAACGACCTGTTCTACGTGCCCAATGGCTACGGTGACGTGCTGTGGACCGGCGGTGCTGAGATGGAGAAGAAGTTCTTCGATTGGCTGGCACAGAACCCGGAACTGGCCGCTTACCAGGGCCAGATTGCCCCGGCCAACGGCTTCCGTTCCTCGTGGGTCAACAACTTTGACGTGCGCATCAGCCAGGAGCTGCCGGGCTTCTTCAAGGGCCACAAGACCGAGCTGGCGCTGGACATCATGAATGTCGGCAACCTGCTCAACAAGAAGTGGGGCCTGATCGAAGACTACGGCTTCTACTCGACCCGTCGCATTGCCAACTACGCCGGTATCGACCCGGCTACCGGCAAGTACGTGTACAACTTCACTGGTCGTACCGACAATGCGTCTGTGCAGGAAAACAACAACGACAAGGGCAACACCGCCGTGTCGCGCTGGTCGATGATGTTGAGCCTGAAGTACAAGTTCTGATGCTGTAAGGCTTCAGTTCTGAACAAGGGAAACGGCCGGGGCAACCCGGCCGTTTCTCTTTTTGTTTCACGGCGCTACAGTCGATGGGTTGAAATAACGGGAATTGAATACGATGAGCAACAACGAACAGCGCCAGCGCGCCCTGCCGGTGCAGAACGCACGCATTTTCCCGCGCGGCGAGCTGGACATCCTGTCACGGGTGGAAGTGGCTCGTCTGCGCGACGCCTCCTCCGGCGGCATGCACGAGCTGCTGCGCCGCTGCGCACTGGCGGTGCTGACCAGCGGCAGTGCCTCCGATGACCCGCGTGCGGCCAGTGACCTGTATCCGGATTTCGATATCCAGGTGACCCAGCAGGACCGCGGGGTGCTGATCGAGCTGTTCAATGCACCCGCCTCGGCTTTTGTTGATGGGGTGATCATCCGCGGTATCGCCGAGCTGCTGTATGCGGTGGTGCGCGACCTGGCTTATACCGCCATTGAAATGGGCCCGGAATATGCGGCCGAGCTGGAATCGTCGGAGGGCATCACCAATGCGGTGTTCGGCCTGATGCGCAATGCGCGTGGGCTGCAGCCGGGCGACCCGAACCTGGTGGTGTGCTGGGGTGGCCACTCGATCCCGCGCGATGAATACCTGTACACCAAGCAGGTGGGCTACGAGCTGGGCCTGCGCGGCATGGACATCTGCACCGGCTGCGGCCCGGGGGCGATGAAGGGGCCGATGAAGGGGGCCACCATTGCCCACGCCAAGCAGCGCAAGCATCCGGCGCGCTACATCGGCATCACCGAGCCGGGGATCATCGCGGCTGAATCGCCCAACCCGATCGTCAACCACCTGGTGATCATGCCGGACATTGAAAAGCGCCTGGAATCATTCGTGCGCCTGGGTCACGGCATCATCGTCTTCCCTGGTGGCGTGGGTACGGCCGAGGAAATCCTCTACCTGCTGGGCATCCTGCTGCGTGAAGAAAACAAGGACTTGCCGTTCCCGCTGGTGCTGACAGGCCCGGCGGTGGCGGCGCCGTATTTCGAACAGATTGACCGCTTCATCCGCCTGACCCTGGGCGAGGCGGCCGCTTCGCGCTACCAGATCATCGTCGGTGATCCGCCGGCAGTGGCGCGGGCAATGGCGGCCGGCATCAAGCAGGTGCGTGAGTACCGGCTGCACAACAAGGACTCGTTCTACTTCAACTGGGGCCTGCACATTCCGCTGGAGTTCCAGCTGCCGTTCGAGCCCACCCATGAGGCCATGGCGGCACTGGACCTGCATCGCAACCGTCCGCCGCACGCGCTGGCGGCCGATCTGCGACGGGCGTTTTCCGGCATCGTGGCCGGCAACGTGAAGGAGCCGAGCATGCGTCGTATCGAGCAGTTCGGTCCGTTCGAGATCAATGGCGACCCGGAACTGATGGCTTCGCTGGATGCACTGCTGCGTGCCTTCGTGGCCCAGCGTCGCATGAAGATTGCTGGCGACTACAAGCCCTGTTACCGCGTGGTGACCTGAGCGGGCAGGGGGAAGGTCAGACGGGCATGGAAGTGCCCGTCTGCCTGCCAGGTGTCCAGCCTGGCCTGCTCGGGGAGCTGGGCCAGTCGCGCACGCACGGCCTGCAGGCCGAGGCCGTGGCCGGCACGGGCGGGCGCGGTGTCATTGTGCATGCGGTTGCTCACTGTCAGTTGCAGCTGGCCGTCCTTGCAATGGCCGTGGATGGTGACCTGCCCGGGCTGGTGTGAGCGCTCCACGCCATGATGCACGGCGTTTTCCAGCAGGGGCTGCAGGCACAGTGGCGGTACCGACAGTGCCGGCAGGACGGCAGGCAGTTGCCAGTCCGGCTGCAGGCGCTCACCGAAGCGTGCCTGTTCAATGGCCAGGTAGCGGCGGCACAGCTCCAGTTCCTTGTCCAGGGCAATACGTTCGGCCGGGGCCAGGGCGGCACGGAACAGGTCGGCCATGTCCATCAACAGGTCTTCGGTCCTGGCCGGCTCGCTGCGCACCAGGGCCACGGCCGAATTGAGGGTGTTGAACAAAAAATGCGGGCGGATGCGCGCCTGCAGCGCCTGCAGTTCGGCGCGTCCGGCCTGCACCGCCAGGCCCTGCAGGCGCAGATGGTTCTGCAGGGCGGCAACGGCCAGCAGTCCCACGCTCAATGCCAGGCTGGTGGAGAGCATGCCCAGTTCGAGCAGGCTGCCGTGGGTGAGTTGCAACGGGGTGGAAAACACCAGCCAGAGCGCGGCAATGGTCAGCCAGGTGGCCAGCAGCAGGGTGGCGATGCCGGCAATGGCCAGCCGGCGGTTGCCCAGCCGGGCCAGTGCGCTCCTGCCCAGGTAGAGCAGGCCCAGGGTGAGCAGGGCGATCCACTGGATGACCAGCGAATTGAGCCCGAACCAGACCAGGCGGTCGCCTTCGATACCCGGCGCCAGGGCCAGGATCAGGGCCAACAGCTCGCCGCCGATGACGGCCCAGGCCAGCCCGGTCGGGCTCCAGAGCGTTTCCAGTGGGGGGCGGAGGTTCATGGCGCAGCCGTTGGGTGGTAGATTTGCGCCGCCTGTCTTGTAGGCCTTGGGGGCGCAGGCAGGGCCGGGCTATGGTAACCCGGCCACCATCTTGGGGATTGTTTCGATGTTGGACTCTATGTCCGGGCGCCAGGCCCGTGTACCGCTGGCCGCAGGCTTTACCTTGATCGAGCTGATGGTGACCCTGGTGGTCGCTGCAGTGATCCTGGGGATCGCCGTGCCCAATTTCACCGGGCTGGTCAACAGCTCGCGCCTGACCGCGCAGGCCAATGAGCTGGTCACCGGCATCCAGCTGGCGCGCAGCGAGGCGATCAAGCTCAACCGCCAGGTGAGTTTCTGTGGTTCGGCCGATGGCACCAATTGCGCGGCTGCCGGTGACTGGACGCGCTGGGTGGTGCGCTCGGCAAGCGATGTGCTGCACACCGGTGAGATCAATCCTGCAACCCAGGTCAATGCTGACAACAATGTCATCGCCTTCCGCCCTGATGGCCTGGCGCGTCTGGCCAATGGCAATCTGGCCGCCGTTACCGTGACGGTCTGCATGGCTGTTGCGCGGCCGGCCCAGAACATTCGCCAGGTCACCCTGGCCAATGGTTCGCGTACCAATGTGGCGGCGGTTGATGGACAAGGGGCATGCCCATGAAGCGCTCGAACGGCAAAGCAGCTGCACGGCTACCGCAGGGACAGCGCGGCACCAGCCTGCTGGAAGTAATGATTTCGGTGCTGATCATGGCCGTTGGCCTGCTCGGCATCGCCGCAATGCAGGCCACCGCGCTACGCAACAGCCAGGGGTCGACCGAGCGCAGCCAGGCGGTGATCCAGAGCTACGCCATCATCGATGCCATGCGTGCCAATCGTGAGCAGGCCATCCGTGGTGATTACAACACTACCGGCTGGATGTGCAGCGTTCCGGCAGGTGGCACCTTGGTCGACAGCGACAAGGCACGTTGGCTGACTGCACTGCGCACGACCATTGCCAGTGATGTGGCTGATGAAAGCATCTGCGGCAACATTGATTGCACCGCCGCCACCAATATCTGTGTGGTTGGCGTGCGCTGGGATGACAGCCGCGCCGGCGGTACCGGTGGCCAGCAGGCCGGCGATGCCGCACACACCATTCAAACCCGGGTGCGGATGTGAAGGAGTCCAACATGCAAGCAACACGCCAATCAGGCTTCAGCCTGGTGGAGCTGATGATCGCCCTGCTGCTGGGTACCTTGGTCGTTGCCGCGGCCGGCGGCATTTTCCTGGCCAACCGGCAGACCTTCCGCAGCACTGACAACCTGGGGCGGGTGCAAGAAGGCATGCGTACTGCCTTCGAGCTGATGGCGCGCGACATCCGCGAGGCTGCCGGCAACCCCTGCTCCAATGCCGTGCCGCTGGCCAATGTGATCAACACCCCGACCTCGCGCTGGTGGACCAACCTGGAAAACTGGGGTCAGGGGCTACGTGGGTACATGGGGAGCCAGGCTTTCGCTGACAGTGGTTTCGGTACAGGGGCCGGTCAGCGCTTGAGTGATACCGAGGCCATCGAGCTGTTCACCACCGAAACCCCGGTGCGCATGGTCACTGCGCATACGCCGGCATCGGCGACCTTTACCCTGGGCAGTATCGATCACGGTTTTGCTGCCGGCGACTTGGCCCTGGCCTGCAGCCCGCGGCATGCGGCCTTGTTCCAGATCAGTTCGGTGAGTGGTGCCACCATCGGCCACGGCACGGGCGGTACGCCGGGCAACTGCACCAGTGCGCTGGGGGTGCCAGTCAACTGCGGCACCAGTAACAGTTATGAATTCTCCATCCCCAACACGGTGCTGGCACGGGTGCATGCGGTGCGCTGGTATGTGGCCAACAATGCGGCTGGACGTCCGGCGCTGTACCAGCAGCGGCTGGTCAATGG
>JBJEWP010000058.1:44148-45968 GCA_051885115.1 Stenotrophomonas sp.
TCGCTGCTGGTGGTGCTGGTGCTGCTGTTGATCATGACCCTGCTGGGGCTGGCGATCCTGCGCAGCACCATGCTCGAGGAGCGCATGGCCGGCAACATGTACGAGCGCAGCCTGGCTTTCCAGGCCGCTGAGTCGGCCTTGCGTGAGGGCGAGCTGGTGGCGGCTGCTTCGCCGACCCCGCCGAGCAGTGGCTGTGCTGCTGGCGTTTGTGCCGAGCCAGACATAACCGCCACCGAGCGCTGGCTTGATGCGGCGTTCTCCGGCTGGGTTGATGCGCCGGTACTGACTGGTGCATCGCCTGCGCCTCCGCCCGGTGCCTATTTTGTTGAATACATGGGCCTGTCCCCGACCTGGCCCGGCTGTGAGCGGCAGGTGCCGGTTGCACCCTTGTGCCTGGCGCCCAGTTATCGAGTTACCGCGCGCAGCACAGCCGCTGGCCGTGCCAGTGTGGTCCTGCAGTCCAACTTTGTGGTCCAGTGAGCGAGGCAATCATGGAAAACAATACCTATCGATCCAGGCCTGGCGCTGGTGTTGCAACAGTGAAATTCCGTCCGCTCGCACTGGCCTTCGCTGTTTCCCTCGCGGCAGCACCAGTCAATGCCAGCATCACCCTGCCGACCGATCCATTGACCACCAGTGCCCGCGTAGCCCCGAACATCCTGTTCATCCTGGATGATTCCGGTTCAATGGCTCTTGAGGCAATGCCGCAGAGTAGTCTTGACAGTCATTTCACGGGCCGTGCCTATACGAGAAATGTGTTGTATTACAATCCTTACAAGGACTACCGGCCTTGGATCAATGCCGATGGCAGTCTGATGACGGGTGGCACAAGCTATGCTTCGGCATTCAGTAGTGCCGACTTGGCCAGCGGGAATACCACCAACCTGAGGAATAGTCGCAGGACATTCTACGTGCCTGTAAACGTGGATATGGCGCTTAATCCGCAGAATTACAGCTCGTCCAATTTGAACAATATCGCCAATTACTACCGGTTCGAGATCCATACCGATGGGCGTGTGGTGCGTTCGCGTTATGGTACGAGGGTCGAGGGTCTGTCCAACCGGAATTGCAGTACCTCGTCTACAGGCTGGGGCTCGTGTGAGTTTCTCACTCCTACCGGAAGGACAGAGGCGCAGGAGCTGGAGAATTTCGCCACCTGGTACTCCTATCACCGTACCCGGATGAAAGCGGCGAAGGCTGGTGCCAGTCAGGCATTTTCAGAGCTCGGCACAGATGTCCGTGTAGGCTTCCGCACGATCTGGGGTCGCAACGGATCGCAAACCAATCAGAACTGGCCCACAGAAGCCAAGCCGATCCCCGTTGACTACAATAGCGGGCTCTTCGACGACCCCAATGGGGCTTCCGGGAGCAACAACAACCGCACTCGCTGGTATCAGCGTATGCAGGCTGTGACCAGCTCAGGCGGGACGCCGCTGCATGGGGCTCTTAATCGTGCAGGCCAGTACTTTTCCAACAAAACCAGCAGCGGTCCCTATGGGCCAGAGTCTGGCAGCGACCAGCTGTCTTGCCGGCAAAATTTTTCAATCCTGACCACCGACGGGTTCTGGAACAACCGGAATTACAGTCCTGGCGAGCAGGACAACGCTGCCGGTGACCTGATTGAAGGTGTTGGTGGAAAAAGCTACCGCTACCAGCCTAGCGCACCTTACGCCTCATCCGATGCCAATACCCTTGCCGACGTGGCGATGCAGTACTGGAAGGCGGACTTGCGTGATGACCTGGAGAACAATGTCCCGACCACCGGCGCCAATCCTGCCTTTTGGCAACATATGGTGACTTTCGGGATCTCCATCGGTCTG
>JBJEWP010000058.1:46068-67117 GCA_051885115.1 Stenotrophomonas sp.
GCGATCACCGAGCGTACCGGCTCATTCTCCAACGTGGCGGCAAACTCCACATCGGTTGACGGTGGTACACGCATTTATCAAGCCAGTTATGTTTCCGGTGTCTGGACTGGCGAAGTGCAGGCTTACCCTATTACCAGTGATGGCAAGGTCAGCGTGACGGCGGCCTGGAGTGCCAGTGCCGGGATTCCAGCTACCGGGCGTAAAGTATTTTCAGGCAATGATACCGGCACTGCTGCCGTGGCCTTTCCGTCGGGCATATCGGAGCAGCGTCTGGCGCAGCTTGCACGCACCGGTGTGATCAATTATCCGGTGAGTGGTGCGGATAATGCTGCGTACCTGGCTGGTGCGCAGCACCTGGAAATGAGGAATGGCGGTACGCTGCGCAACAGAAACCATCTACTGGGCGACATTGTCAGTTCCTCGCCTGCTTATGTCAGCGATACTGAAACCCTGTACGTCGGTGGTAATGACGGCATGCTCCATGCGCTGGATGCTACCAATGGCAGGGAGCTTTTCGCATACATACCCAGTGGCATCAGCTGGAGCGATCTGGCCGGCTTGAGTCGCCCGGACTACAGTCACCGCTTTTTTGTTGATGGCCCTGTCGTTGTGTCCACTCGCGTCCAGACCGCTAACAAGAATATCTTGGTAGGGGCTCTGGGCAAGGGGGGCAAGGGCCTGTATGCACTGGATGTGACCTCGCCTTCCAGCTTCTCTGCCAGTGATTTCAAATGGGAGGTCGGTGGAAGCTCGGCTCTGATGGGGTTGGTCCAGGCGCGTCCACTCATCACCAAACTCAACAATGGCAAGACGGCTGTTGTTGTGGCCAATGGGATCAACAGCGCCAGTGGGCGTGCGGCCCTGCTGATCTATGACATCGATACTGGCGCGCTGATCAAATCGATTGACACCGGTGTTGGCTCTTCCACTGTGGACTCTCCTGCTGCCAATGGCCTGACCTCGGTGGTGGGCTGGGATGCTGACGGGAACGGTACTGTCGATGCTGTTTATGGTGGCGATATGCTCGGCAATATCTGGAAGTTCGACCTCGGGCAGGGGGTAACCAGTGGTTGGGGTGTCCATGAAGACAAGCCGCTGTTCACCGCTACCGGGCCGGACGGCACTGTACAGCCGGTCACCGGGGGGCTGACCCTGGCCTTGCATCCGCGCACTTACCAGCCTTGGCTGTTCTTCGGTACCGGTCGCTTGCTGACTGCCGGTGACATGACCAGTGCCGATGTGCAATCGCTCTATGGCATGGTCGATGACGGCAGCGCCAAACTCCGATCCGGGGCCGGTGCCAACCTGACTCAGCGCAGTATTGTCGAGGCGACCACGCTGGCGGGGTTCCCGGTGCGTGCTTTCGAGCGTCGCCAGCCGTTGCCGGCGGGCTCGAAAGGTTGGTACATCGACCTGCTCAAGCCGCCAGTGCCGGGCACGGCTGAAGGTGAGCGTGCAGTCAGTGATGCCCAGTTGTATGGCGATGTGCTGATCATTTCCACCGTCATTCCCACTGCCGATGCATGCCAGGCCGATGGCCGTGGTTACATCAACGCCATTGATGCCTATACCGGTACCAGTACGGGGCCGTCGCTGTTTGATCTCAATGGCAATGGCTCATTTGACGACGAAACCATCGGTGATGATGACCTGCCGGTGGGGTCGGTTGACCTGGGGGTGGGCATGCCGACACTGGCGGAAATCCTGCGCGGTCTGGCTGTGGTTGGTGGTTCTTCCGGCAACCTGGGCAATGTACCGATCCGTGAAGCACGCAATGTCGGCCGGGTTTCCTGGCGCGAAGTCCTACAGAACTGAGGTTGAGCAATGAACCGTCTTGCCAAGCAACAGGGTTTCACCTTGATTGAAGTCATGATCGCGGTGGTCATCATCGCGGTCCTGGCGGCAATCGCCTACCCGAGCTACAACAGCCACGTCACCAAGACCCGGCGTGCCGCAGCGGCGGCCTGCCTGCTGGAAAATCAGCAGTTGCTGGAGCGTTTCTACACCACCAATCTGACTTATGGAGGGGCGCAGGTGGTGCAGTGCCCCAATGGCTTGGACGCGCATTACACAATAGATTTCGTGGGCACCCCACCGCCAGCCAATACGCAGGTACGCAGCTACACCCTCAATGCGGTACCGCAAGGCCAGCAGGCAGTGCGCGACACCGCGTGTGGCACCCTGAGCCTGACCAATGTGGGGGGGAGGGCGGTGTCCGGTACGGCCAGCTCCACGCCGGCCCAGTGCTGGTAAGTCAGGTGGGACGCGGTTGATCGAAGGGCCTGCTGATGCAGGCCCTTTTCATTGCGCCCGGATGCGTGCCGGCTACAGCTGGACGCACAAAAAAACCGCAGCTTCCGCTGCGGTTTGCATGTGGCGCCCGAAGTTGGACTCGAACCAACGACCCCCTGATTAACAGTCAAGTGCTCTAACCGGCTGAGCTATTCGGGCATGCCGTGCATTCTACTGGTGCAAATGCAGTTGCGCAAGTTTTTTTCTCGCTCAACATGGTGTGTCGAGAATCGGGGTGATGCGGGTACGTCCGCCATTGCTGACAATGATCTGCCGCAAGGCCCGGTTGCGGCTGCATAGTTGCAGGGTGAGGTTGGTGCCGGGGCTGCGGCCATCAGGCAGGAAGCGAACTGCTTGGCGTCCTTGGCTCAATGACACCTTGGTCTGCGCCGGCAGCAGCCCGTGCTCGCCGGCTGCCACTGGCAGCGTCTTGCCGTCAGGCTGAATCCGCCAGCCGTGGGACCAGTCGCTGTTGGCGCTGCAGCTGAAGGCATCACGGGCGGCACACAGGCGGGTGGGCTGGCCGCTGGTGATGGCGCGATAGCGGGCCAGCTGCAGGCCTGTGACCAGGCTGTTGGTGGCGCTGACCAAGGACTGCCGGGCCATGAATTGTGTCCAGGCCGGGGCACTGCCGGCCAACAGGATGGCCAAAACGGCCAGGGTGACCAGCAGCTCGACCAGGCTCACGCCTTGTTGCCGTCGGAATGGATCGGGGTGGGCGCGCATGGCGGCATCTCCGCAAGGGGAGATTTGAGCGTGGGGCGCTGCTGCCGATCAGGCAGTCGGTCGCGGGCGCGGATGTTTGTCGGTCCGGATGGAAGCGGGGCGTGGCCATTTACCGAAGGCTGGGGTGGGCGGTGGCTATACTGGCCAACAGTCGTGTTGCCTGTGCCGTACCTATGTCCGAACGTTTCGTGCTGTCCTCCCCGTACCAGCCTGCCGGTGACCAGCCGCAGGCGATCGACAAACTGTCGGAAAACTTCGAAGCGGGCATCGCCAAGCAGACCCTGCTGGGGGTCACCGGCTCTGGCAAGACCTACACCATTGCCAATGTGGTGCAGCGGGTGCAGCGGCCCACCCTGGTGATGGCGCCCAACAAGACCCTTGCGGCGCAGTTGTACGGGGAGTTCAAGCAGTTCTTTCCGGACAACGCTGTCGAGTACTTTGTCAGCTATTACGACTACTACCAGCCCGAGGCCTACGTTCCTTCCTCCGATACATTCATCGAGAAAGACAGTTCGATCAACGAGCACATTGAGCAGATGCGCCTGGCCGCAACCAAGGCGTTGCTCAGCCGCCGTGATGTGATCGTGGTGGCCACGGTATCGGCGATCTATGGCCTGGGCGCGCCGGAAGACTACCTGTCGATGCGCTTGATTCTGTCCACTGGCGAGCGCATCGAGCAGCGCGATCTGATCAACCACCTGACCGCGTTGCAGTACACGCGCAACGAGTTCGAGCTGGAGCGGGGCAGCTTCCGCGTGCGTGGCGAGGTAGTGGATGTATTCCCGGCCGAATCCGACAGCGAGGCGGTACGCATCGAGTTGTTTGATGGTGAGGTGGAGCAGCTGAGCATGTTTGACCCGTTGACCGGGCAGGTCCTGCGCCGCATGCCGCGCTACACGATCTACCCCAAGACCCACTACGCGACCACACGTGAACGGGTGCTGGCGGCGATCGACACGATCAAGGTCGAGCTCAAGCAGCGGCTGGAACAGCTGTATGCGGCCAACAAGCTGGTCGAGGCCCAGCGGCTGGCCCAGCGCACCCAGTACGACATCGAGATGATGGCCGAGGTAGGCTACTGCAACGGCATCGAGAACTACTCTCGCCATCTCACCGGAAAGGGCCCGGGCGAACCGCCGCCGACCCTGTTCGATTACCTCCCGGCCGATGCCCTGCTGGTGATTGATGAGTCGCATGTGACCATTCCGCAGATCGGTGCCATGTACAAGGGTGACCGTTCACGCAAGGAAACCCTGGTGGAGTTCGGCTTCCGACTGCCCTCTGCGCTGGACAACCGACCACTGCGGTTCGAGGAGTGGGAGGCGCGCTGCCCGCGGGCGATCTATGTGTCGGCCACTCCGGGGCCGTACGAGCTGCGCGAGGCCAGTGACGATGTCACCGAACTGGTGGTGCGCCCGACCGGGTTGATCGACCCGGTGGTGGAGATACGGCCGGTGGCCACCCAGGTGGATGACCTGATGGGCCAGGCCCGCGAGCGCATCGCCCAAGGCGATCGTGTGCTGGTCACCACCCTGACCAAGCGCATGGCCGAGAACCTGACCGAGTACTTGTCCGAGCACGGCATCGCGGTGCGTTACCTGCACTCGGATGTGGACACGGTAGAGCGGGTGGAGATCATCCGTGACCTGCGCCTGGGCAAATTTGATGTGCTGGTCGGCATCAACCTGCTGCGTGAGGGCCTGGACATGCCGGAGGTATCGCTGGTGGCGATCCTGGATGCCGACAAGGAGGGCTTCCTGCGCTCGACCGGCTCGTTGATCCAGACCATTGGCCGGGCCGCGCGCAATGTACGTGGCAAGGCCATCCTGTATGCCGACCGCATCACCGGTTCGATGCAGGCAGCCATCGACGAGACCGACCGTCGGCGCAGCAAGCAGGTGGAATACAACCAGCTGCACGGCATTGTGCCGCGCTCGGTCGTGCGCAGCATCACCGATGTGCTGGAGGTGAGCGGTGGCAATGAGGCCGTGCCGGCCACCGGTCGTGGCAAGGGGCGCGAGCGTGCCGCGCAGGTGGCCGATCCCACCAGCCGGTACCTGCGTCTGTCGCCGGCGCAGCAGGCGGCTGAACTCAAGCGGCTGGAGCAGTTGATGTACCAGCACGCGCGCGATCTGGAGTTCGAGGAAGCGGGTCGTGTACGCGACCAGCTGCAAAAACTGCGTGATGCCGGTTTGATGTGAAAAAAGTTGCTGGTAAGGCTTGCGCAGGGTGAAAAACTTGCTTAATATACGCCCCTCGCAGCGCTACGGCGGAATGCGAAGGGCGGTTAGCTCAGCGGTAGAGCACTACCTTGACATGGTAGGGGTCACAGGTTCGAACCCTGTACCGCCCACCACTTCCACGGAAGTGGCGTATGAACGGATGATGTTTTCATGGCCGTTGCTGGTACGAAATCCAGGTCCTATTGGGCGGTTAGCTCAGCGGTAGAGCACTACCTTGACATGGTAGGGGTCACAGGTTCGAACCCTGTACCGCCCACCACTTCCAGCAGGAAGTGAGAACAAACAACCAGGCGTAGCCTGGTTTTTTTGTGCCCCTATCCCGGCTGTAAGTGTGCTGGTTGTTCCAGAATGGAACATTGGCCGTCATTATCTCCTGAGTCATCAACCCAACTGCGGCAAGATTGGCGTTTGCGCGGCGGACGATCGCGTCAGCCACTGGTGTGGCTGTTCTTGCATCTGTGGGGGAAGGTGTGTTGCACAGGAATAAGATGTTGTGGGTTTCGCTGTGTCTGCTCGCGGCACTGGTTCTGGGGTTCGTGTTTTCCGGTTGGTTGACCCTGAAATTTCTGGGCCTGGGCACCACGCCGCTGCAATGGAATACCTATTACACCTATCTGCAGGCGATGGAGCTGCCGCAGGTGCAGCCCTATCTGGGGCGCATCCGTGTCGCCGGCATCATTGGCTTTGGCCTGCCGTTGCTGCTTGTGCTGGGCGTTGGTTATCTGATGCTGCGCGGCAAGGGGCAGCAGCTGCACGGTGATGCGCGTTTTGCCAATGCCGGCGATCTTTCTTCGGCTGGCCTGTTCAAGAAGGAAAAGACCGGCATCGTGGTTGGCAAGTTCGGCGGCAAGCTGGTGCGCCTGGGCGGGCAGCAGTTCGTGATCCTGGCTGCGCCCACGCGCTCGGGCAAGGGTGTGGGGGTGGTGATTCCCAACCTGCTCGATTACCAGGAGTCGATGGTGGTTCTGGACATCAAACAGGAAAACTTCGACCTCACTTCCGGCTGGCGCGCCAGTCAGGGGCAGAAGGTCTTCCTGTTCAACCCTTTTGCCGAAGATCGCCGCACCCATCGCTGGAACCCGCTGACTTATGTCTCGGCCGATCCGGCCTTCCGTGTCTCGGATCTGATGGCGATCGCCGCGATGTTGTATCCCGATGGCAGTGACGACCAGAAATTCTGGGTCAGCCAGGCGCGCAATGCATTCATGGCATTTGCCCTGTATCTGTTCGAGAACCGTGATGATGAGGTGGCCTTGGGCTTCCCGGGTGGCCAGGCGCCGACCCTGGGGGCGATTTACCGGCTTTCCTCTGGTGATGGCACGGATTTGCGCAAGTTCTTCCAGCAGCTTGCGCAGCGGCCGTTCTTGAGCGACAAGAGCAAGCAGGCGTTCGCCAACCTGCTGTCCCAGGCCGATGAGACGTTTGCTTCGATCATGGGTACCTTCAAGGAGCCGCTCAATGCCTGGATCAATCCGGTGCTCGATGCAGCCACCAGTGCCGATGATTTCGACCTGACCGAGCTGCGCAAGCAGAAGATGACCATTTACATCGGTATCCAGCCCAACAAGCTGGCCGAAAGCCGTTTGATCATCAATCTGTTCTTCAGCCAGATCATCAACCTCAATACACGTGAGCTGCCGCAGGCCAACCCGGCGCTGAAGCACCAGGTGCTGTTGTTGATGGATGAGTTCACCGCCATCGGCCGGGTAGACATCATTGCCTCGGCGGTGTCCTACATGGCCGGCTACAACGTGCGCCTGCTGCCGATCATCCAGTCGATGGCCCAGCTTGATGCCACCTATGGCAAGGATGTTTCGCGCACCATCATTACCAACCATGCGCTGCAGATCCTGTACGCCCCGCGTGAGCAGCAGGATGCCAACGACTACTCGGAGATGCTGGGATACACCACCGTCCGCAAGCGCAACAAATCCCGTTCCAATGGACAGAGCACCAGTGTCACCACCAGCCACAGCGAGGAGCGGCGTGCATTGATGTTGCCGCAGGAACTCAAGGCGATGGGTAATGACACCGAGGTGTTCCTGTACGAGGGGATACCCCATCCGGTCAAGTGCGACAAGATCCGGTACTACAAGGATCGCTATTTCACCTCGCGTCTGCTGCCTAAAATCGATGTGCCCATGATCCACATTTGAGTGTGATGGTGATTCCAAGGCAAGTGTGATGGCGATCTCTTTTTGGCGCATTCGTCGTTTTTTTGACAGAAAATGCCAGCTGAACGCTTGACGTGTCATATGCCGACGCGCAGAGTCACATCCAATTAGCGCTGCATATCCATCCGATAGCTGCAGCCTATTAAAACTTGGCATTGCGGGTTTGGGGGCAGCAGCGCTGTCACGGCCACCTTTGCCATCTGCTGCAGGGCAGTCTGCTGTGCTGTGCGCCAGCCGGTGCGCTGCTGCCTGCGCATATATCAATTTATCTGGCTTCCTGTCCCGCTTTGTCAGGGCGGGTGGGAAGTTGTGCATTCATGTTGCGAGAAGACGGGGGGAATGTGAGGCAAGCATCGTTTTCATTGTTCATTGCGCTGGTCGCCGCCACTGTGCTTTCTGGTTGCGGGACAACCCCGGCCAAGGAATTCGGCGGTCGCTGGAAGGCGGTGAATCATTTCACCGACCAGCCGCAGGAGTTGCCGCTGTTTACCGCCTATGTCTACCAGGCATCGCCGCTGGACCGCACGCTCAAGACCATGTTGCAGCGTTGGGCTGACGACAATGGCTACCGTCTGGATTACCGCCTGCAGTCCGATTACACCCTGCACCAGCAGGTAGCTACGGTCAGCGCGGTTGATCTGCAGCAGGCTGTCCATGCCGTAACCCAGGCCTATGCCGCGCAAGGGGTACAGCTGCGGGTGGAAGGCAGTGCGTTGATCGCCGAGGCAGTCAATACGGCGGGCTGAGCCTGCCAGCAACAACAGGCAGGCGCTGGATCAGGTGCTTGACAGGGGGAGTGATGATTGGCGGCAAGAAGAAGGGTGGGGCGGCAGTGGATGCAGCTGTCCTGCGTGCGGTGAATTACGAGGTGAGCGTTGCCGACCTGGCCCGGCGCAGTCAGAAGCGTGCCTGGTGGGTGGCCGGCAGCTCGCTGGCGGTGACCCTGATCATGGCCGGTGCCATTTTCATGATGCTGCCGTTGAAGGAGCGCGAGCCTTACCTGGTGGTGCTGGACCCGGTCACCGGCAATGCCCAGGTCAGCCGTCTGGTCAGTGCGGCCGATGACAATCGCCTGTACGCCGACCAGGCTATCGCGCGCTCGAACATCCATCGTTTCGTGGTCGCCCGCGAGAGCTATGACTACGACTTGATGATGACCTCGCAGTCGGGTGACTGGAAGCTGCCGTTCCTGATGAGTTCCGGCTCGGCATCCACGGAAATGCGGGCGCTGTGGGCACCGACCAACCCGGCCAATCCGTCGGTGGTTTATGGGCGCGACCGTGCGATCCGTATCCGCATCCTGAGCATCGTGCTCGAACGTGTGGGCGGGCCGCGGCGCGAAGGTGCGGCCACGGTGCGTTTCCAGCGCGTGCTGTTTGACAAGAAGAGTGGCGGCAGCCGGGTCATCGACAACAAGGTGGCAATGATCGAGTTCGAGTACAACCCGAACCTGCGCTTGAGCGATGCCGACCGCGTGCAGAACCCGCTCGGCTTCCAGGTCAAGACCTATCGGGTGGACAGTGATGCGGCAACCACCACGCCGGGTGAGGTGGAGCTGGCACCGGTGCCTGAAGTGACCCTGCCGGACATGTCGATGCCCGCCGGTGTGCCGGCTGCTGCCGGGGGGGCTGATCCGGCCTCGCCGGCCCCGGCACCTGCCCCGGGTGCGGTCGACCCGGCCCAGATCCAGCAGTTGCAGTTGCAGTTGCAGTTGCTGCAACAGCAACAGCAGATGCAACAACAAGGCCAGGCGCAGCCTGCGCCGGGCGCAATGCCGACAGCTTATGGAGATGTTGCACGATGAATCGGAGTTTGAATGCCGCCTTGTCGGCGGCAATGACACTGGCCGGCCTTGCCCTGCTGCCGGGTGTGGCGGCGGCGCAGGATGTGCCGGCCGGAGCGCTGGCCGTTGGCCAGCGGGTTATCGACACCTACGCCTATGTCCCGGACGCGGTCTATCCGGTGCGTACCGGTCTGGGCATCACCACCCAGATCGAGCTGGACCCCTCCGAACAGATTCTGGATTACTCCACCGGCTTCAGCAGCGGCTGGGAGTTGAGCCGGCGTGACAACGTTTTCTACCTGAAGCCCAAAAACGTCGATGTGGACACCAACATGGTGGTGCGCACGGCGACCAATTCCTACATCTTCGAATTGAAGGTGGTGGCTACCGACTGGCGCGAGCTGTCGCAGGCCCGCGCGGCCGGCGTGCAGTACAAGATCCGTTTCAGCTACCCGCCGGAGAGCTTCGGTGCAGGCGCATCGGCGGCGGCTGCCAGCAGCGAGCCGGCCGAGCCGGTGGACCTGGTGCGCGCCTCCACTGCGATCGAGAAGGGTCGTCATTATCACTACGGCTATGACTATGCCACCCGTAGCCGTGCCGCCTGGATGGTGCCGGTGGCAGTGTATGACGATGGCCGCTTCACCTACATCCGGCTCAATGACGGGGTGAGCTTCCCCACCGGCAGCTTCCCGGCGGTGTATGCGCGCGAGCGTGAGCGTTCGGAGGAGTTCGTGGTCAACACCACGGTGGAAGGCAACACGGTCATCGTGCATGGCACCTATCCCTACCTGTTGATGCGCCATGGCGACAACGTGGTCGGGCTGCGGAGGAAGAAGCAGTAATGAGCCAGAACCCTACAGACAACATGAACGACCCGGGCGCCATTGATCCTGCGCTGGTCAACAACCCGTATGTCAATGCGGCCCGCGCCGAGCCGGTGCCGGACCTGGATGCCGCTGCGCCCCAGTTGCGGGTGGAGGAAAACCAGCGCATGAACCGCAAGGCGCTGATGTTCCTCGGCCTGCTGATCCTGCTGGTGCTGGGCATGGCCTGGCTGATGCTTGGCCGCAGCAGCAAGGAGGCGGACAAACCGACCGCCGCGCCGCGCGAAGAGCGTCCGTACATCCCCGACTCGCCGACCGTGGCCCGCATGCCCGCCCTGCCGCCGCCGGCCGAGCCCATGCCGATGGTGCCGCCGCTGCCTTTGGCCGAGCCGATGCCGATGGCCATGGATGATGGCGGTATGGGGTCGATGCCGAGCGCCCCGCGTGGGCCGACCCTGCTGTCACGCCGCATCGATGATGCAGGCGGCATGCAGACCGGTGCCGGTATGCCGGCCGATTACGGCATGGGCCAGATGCCGGGGCAGATGGGCATGCCTGGCAGTGACGCCACCATCCAGGCGCAGCTCAAGGATGTCGGCCAGGCCGGCTTCCTGCATCGCCGCGACACCTTGCTGCAGCGGGGCACCTATATTCGTTGCGTGCTGGAAACGCGCGTGGTCACCGACCACCCGGGCTTCACCAGCTGCATCGTGACCGAGCCGGTGTACTCGACCACCGGGCAGACCTTGCTGTTGCCGCGCGGCTCCAAGGTGTTCGGCTCCTACAGTGGGGCGATGACCGACCGCGTGCAGGTGATCTGGGACCGTATCACCACGCCCAATGGGGTGGATGTGCAGATGTCCAGCCCCGGCGTGGATGGCTTGGGCGGTGCCGGGCATCCGGGTGATCTGGACAACCATTGGGGCCAGAAGATCTCCGCTGCATTGCTGATCAGCCTGGTGGCTGATGGTTTCAAGTATGCCGCCGCCGAGCATGGTCCAGCCGAGTACGAGGTGGGCGCCAACGGCACCATCGTCAGCACGCCGTATGAGAGTGCCACGGCGCGCACCATGGAAAACATGGCAAACCAGGTACTCAACCAACAGCTCAATCGTCGCCCGACCGTCACCATCAACCAGGGCACGGTGGTCAATGTGTATGTCGCCCGCGATGTCGATTTTTCGTCGGTCGTGGCCAACCTGAGGCGCTGAGGTCAGGACGATGGGCATGGCTATGGAGGTGGATGCGGTCAACAATGCCTTCCTGGACTACCAGTTCCAGGCGCTGGGTATTGGTGACTACATCGCCAGCAATGAAGTGACCGAAATCTGCATCAACCGGCCTGGCGAGGTCTGGTTGGAGTCGCGCGGTCGCTGGCAGCGGGTGGAAGTGCCGGGCATGAGCTTCGAGCGTGCCCGCCAGTTCTGTGTGGCCATCGTCAACGAGAGCAATACCGGCCAGCGCATCACCGATACCGACCCGGTGGTGTCGCTGACCTTCCCGACGGGGCAGCGTGCCCAGTTCGTGATCCCACCGGCCTGCGCCCCGGGCACGGTGTCCATCACCATTCGCCTGCCATCGCACCAGACCCGCAGCCTTGCCCAGTACCAGGAAGATGGCTTCTTCGAGCGCGTGCTGGAAGGGGCGCCCAGTCTCAGTGCACATGACCAGGAGCTGCTGGAGTTGCGCGCCGAGCGGCGTTATGCCGATTTTTTCCGCAAGGCAGTGCATTACAAGAAGAACATCGTGGTGGCCGGGGCCACCGGTTCGGGCAAGACCACCTTCATGAAGGCCCTGGTCAACCACATCCCCGAAGACGAACGCCTGGTGACCATCGAGGATGCGCGCGAGCTGTTCATCACCCAGCCCAATGTGGTTCACCTGTTGTATTCCAAGGGCGGGCAGAGCACGGCCAACGTGACCGCCAAGAGCTGCATGGAGGCGTGCCTGCGCATGAAGCCGGACCGCATCATCCTGGCCGAGTTGCGCGGCGATGAATCGTTCTACTTCATCCGCAACTGCGCCTCTGGCCACCCAGGCTCGATCACCAGCTGCCATGCCGGCAGCATCAGCCAGACCTGGGACCAGTTGGCGCTGATGGTCAAAGCGTCGGCCGAGGGTTCCGGGCTGGAGTTTGGCGTGATCAAGCGCCTGCTCCAGCTCACCATTGATGTGGTGGTGCACATCGCTGCCCATGGCGGCAGCCGCTACATCACAGGCATTGATTTTGACCCGCAACGCGCACTGGGAGACTGAGAGCTCATGTTGCCCGGATTGGAATTGATGGCCGCCTGCACCGACCTGGCCGTACCCGGCCAGTTGATGCAGCACGTGGCCCAGGTGGAGTCCTCACACAACCCCTATGCCATTGGCGTGGTCGGTGGCCACCTGGTGCGCCAGCCGCGGAACCTGGCCGAGGCGGTCAGCACCGCCAGGATGCTGGAGGAACAGGGGCGGAATTTTTCTGTCGGCCTGGTGCAGGTCAACCGTTACAACCTGGCCAAGCAAGGCCTGGCCAGCTACGAACAGGCGTTTGACGTGTGCAGCAACGTGCGTGCCGGTGCCCGCATCCTGTCCGACTGTCATGCCCGTGCCGGGCAGGACTGGGGCAAGGCCTTCAGTTGCTACTACTCGGGCAACTTCACCACCGGCTACCGCCATGGTTATGTGCAGAAGGTATTTGCCTCGCTGGCCCGTGATGCCCAGGCCACGGCGCTGATGGGCCGGCATCAACAGGCGGCCATCGCTCTGGCCGGGGGCAGCGAGCGCCAGCGCATCGCGCGGCGCATCGTGCCCGAGCTGGCCGAGCGTTCTGTGCAGGCGGTGATGCCCTCGCGTACCCAGCCGGTGACGGCGCCATTGCCAATGCCGCAGCCAGACGTGGCGGCCGCTACACAAGCCACCGTGGCCCAGCCGCTCAGCGTGCAGTTACGCGGCCAGCCGGTAGCGGTTTCGATGCAGCCGTCCGTGGCCGCAGCCACTCCGGTGCCACCGCCGCAGCCCGCAGCCTCTGCTGCGATGGCCAGTGCACCGAGTATGCCGATGCAGCCGCAGGTGCAGGCACAGCCGGCTGCCCAGGTCCTTCCAGTGCGCGACAGCGCCTGGGTTTTCTAGCCGGCCACAAGCCGGCGTGTCCGGGCCGCGTGCCCATTGTTCGCAAGCAGGAGAAATGCCATGGAAAAGCAAGCTATCAACAATAAGCTGGTCAACGCCGGCAAGACCATCCGCAATGCCGGCCTGTTGCTGGCGGTGATGATCACCCCGGCCCTGGCCACCGACCGCTACGGCGACACCGAAGGCAGCGTGTGTGGCTTCCTGGGCAACATCAATGGCCTGCTGTCGATCGCCTCGATCGCGGTGGTGACCATCGCCATCATCTTTGCCGGTTACCAGATCGCCTTCGCTCACAAGCGCATTTCCGATGTGGCGCCGATCCTGATCGGTGGCCTGCTGATCGGTGCCGCCGGCCAGATCGCCTCGATGATCATGCCGGACAACGAAGCCTGCAAGACCACCACGGCCAGCATCAGCATCGAAGCCAGCCAGTACGAGAATGCGTAAAAACGCGATGTTCCGCGGCTGTACGCGCCCAGCGATGTTCCTGGGCGTTCCGGTCGTGCCGTTCTTCGTGGGTGTCGGCACGGTCCTGCTGATCATGGTGTGGAGCCGCAATTACTTCCTGATCACCCTGATCCCGGTGGTGATCATGGTGATGCGGGCCATGGCCAAGCGTGACGAAATGATCTTCCGTCTGCTCGGGCTGAAGCTGCAGTTCCGCATGCGTACCCGCAACATCCCCGGCAACGGGGGCATGTGGGTGTATTCCCCCAACGATCTGCGCAAAAACCCTCCGCGTTGACCCAGGACCTGGCACCTGACGGTGCCGGGGCCTTCTTATCTGGTAAGTGTGATGTTCTCTGCTGATACCGCCATCGCTGAATTCATTCCGTTCTCCAGTCATGTCTCGCCAACCGTGATCAAGACCACCGGTGGTGACTACCTGATGACCTGGTTCCTGGGCGGGCTGCCGTTTGTCGGCCGCGAGGAGTGGGAGCTGGAACATCGTCACAACACCTTCAACCGCATGTTGCAGACCCTGCGTGCGCCTGACTACACCAATGTAGCCTTCTGGGTGCACGACGTGCGCCGCAAGGGCAGCATCAGTGGCAACTCGCGCTACGCCCAGCGTTTCAACCAGGAGCTGTCCACGGCGTATTACGACTCGCTCTCCGGTCAGCGGGTGATGGTCAACGAGCTCTATCTGACCTTGATCTACCGTCCGATCACCGGGGGCAAGGCGTTTGTCGAAAAGACCGATGACATCGGCAAGCTGCGGGCGATGGAAGAACAGGCCGTCTCCAAGGTGATGGAGCTGGCTGACAACGTCGAGGCCGTGCTCAAGGATTATTCGCCGAAGCGTCTGGGGGCCTACGAGGCCAGCAATGGCGTGGTGTTTTCCGAAACGCTGGAGTTTTTCGGCTATCTGCTCAATCGTGTGGCCGAGCCGGTGCCGGTGCTCAATGCCGCAGTCAAGGATTATCTGGCGGTCAGCCGTCACACCTTTTCGGTCAAGACTGGTGACTTTGTCGTCAGCACCCCGGACGGCAAGAATCATTACGGCGCCATCCTCAACATCAAGGAATACCCGGACGGCACCTACCCGGGCATTCTCAATGGCCTGAAGTACCTGGATTTCGAGTACGTCATCACCCACAGCTTCAGCCCGATCGGGCGCCAGGATGCCCTGCGCGTGCTCGACCGCACCAAGGGACTGATGATTTCCTCCGGCGACAAGGCGGTCAGCCAGATCGTCGAGCTGGACGAGGCGATGGACCAGCTCAGTTCGGGCAATTTCGTGCTCGGCGAGTACCACTACATCATCGCGCTGTATGCCGACAGCCAGCCAGCCCTGCAGCAGCAGGTGGCCACCGCGCGTGCCGAACTGTCCAATGCCGGCTTCGTTTCGGCCAAGGAGGACGTGGCCATTACCGCCTCGTTCTACTCGCAGCTGCCGTGCAACTGGCGCTACCGTACACGCCAGGCCAATGTCAGTTCGCTCAATTTCCTCGGCCTGTCGCCCCTGCACAACTTCGCCACCGGCAAGCAGGACCGCAACCCGTGGGGCGAGTGCGTCACCGTGCTGCAGACCACCAATGGCCAGCCTTACTACTTCAACTTCCATGCCACCCACCCGGCAGAGAATTCGCTGGGCGAGAAGGCCATTGCCAACACCATGGTTATCGGCAAGTCCGGTACCGGCAAGACCGCGCTGATCAACTTCCTGCTCAGCCAGGTGCAGAAGTACGACCCGGCACCGACCATCTTCTTCTTCGACAAGGACAAGGGCGCAGAGATCTTCGTACGCGCCTGTGGCGGCAACTACCTCGCACTGGAAAACGGCCAGCCAACCGGTTTCAACCCGCTGCAGTGCGAGCGCACTGATGCCAACGTGCAGTTCCTGGCCGACCTGGTCAAGGTGCTCTGCGGCAAGGCCGAGTACACCGCGCGCGAGGACGAGGACATCTTCCGTGCGGTGGAAAACATGCTCGATACGCCGATGCACCTGCGCACCTTGACCAACCTGCAGAAGTCGCTGCCCAACATGGGCGATGACTCGCTGTATGCGCGCATCCGCAAGTGGACCACGGGCAATTCGCTGGGTTGGGTGTTCGACAACCCGCGCGACACCGTGGATTTGACCCGCGCCAACATCATCGGGTTCGACTACACCGACATCATCGACAACGCCGAGGTGCGGGTGCCGGTGATCAACTACCTGCTGCACCGGCTGGAAGAGCTGATTGACGGCCGCCCGCTGATTTACGTGATGGATGAGTTCTGGAAGATCCTCGATGGCAAGGGCGGGCTGAAGGAATTTGCCAAGAACAAGCAGAAGACCATCCGTAAGCAGAACGGCCTGGGCATCTTCGCCACCCAGAGCCCGGAAGACGCCCTGGCCAGCGACATTGCTGCCGCGCTGATCGAGCAGACCGCGACCTTGATCCTGCTGCCCAACCCCAATGCGTCCAAGAAGGACTACATCGAAGGCCTGAAACTGACCGAGGCCGAGTTCGAGGTGGTGGTCAGCCTGGATGAGCGCTCGCGTTGCTTCCTGGTCAAGCAGGGGCATTCATCGACTGTGTGCCAGCTCAACCTGCGTGGTCTGGATGACGCCCTGGCGGTGATTTCGGCCTCCACCGACAACATCGAGATCCTCAACCGGGTGCTGGCCAGGACTGCCGCCGAGCAGGGCGTTGCCGTGGACAGCCTCACCCCGGAACAGTGGCTGGACGCCTTCTATGCCAACCGCAAGGGCTCGGGCAAGGCGGTGGCGTGAAATGGCTATTCAAACTGCGATGTGCCACACGGACGGATCGCTACAAATGCGGTATCGCTATGATCAACTGACAGGGAGCATGCCATGACCCGTACTACCATTTATTCCATTGCCGCTGCCGGTGCCCTGGCCTGCCTGACTATCGTGCCTGATGCACGTGCGGCTTGGTATGTCAACGACGTCCAGGCGCGAAAGTCGCTTGCCAGTATCGACAGTGAAATCAAGTCGATCAACCAGTACTACAAAGACCATGGTCAGCGTGGCACGCCGAGTGTGCGACATTTTTCCAATTATACGTGGCCGACCGGGCAGCGTCTGCCGCAGGTGGACGAGGGGTTTGGCCTGCAGGTTTCCTGTGGCAACAATCCGGCCTTGACTGCGGCTTCCATTCGTGCCCGTCTGCAACAGGGGTTCAATGTGGCGGCCAATGCAAAGCATGAAGAAATTCAGGCGGTGCAGATGGAAATTTGTGGTGCAATGCGGGTTTTGACTAATATCCGTTATAACGAATCGGTGCAGCTGGTATCGGAAACGTTGCCGGCCATCAAGTCGCGTTACGAGAACGAAGTTCTCAAGGGTGTTACCCAGCATGGTGGGCGGGGCTTTGATAATGCAGGTTCCAATCAAGTGAGCCTGCAGGCAGCACAGCTGGAATTTGACATGGCCATTGCCACATTTCGCGAGCGTCAGTCGCAGTACGAGCAATATGTGGCCCTGCTCGGCAACTACAACGATTACCTCGGCCGGCAGATGGTCAATGGGAACGGTAGAGGTGCTGGTGATGCTGGGGGTGGTAGCGGGATATTCGATCGGCTGGTCAACTCGATGGTCAGTGGCTCGATCATTCAAGCGGCACTGAAACTGGGCAACTGAGCGGCAAGGCTGCTGAGGCCAATGTAAAGGAATGACGGCGATGTTGGATTGGAATGGCATCATAGATGGTTTGTCGCAGATGGCTTTTTATGAGGCCATATACAGTTTTTTGGAAACATCGATCGACAAGTTCGCCGATGAAACCCTGAATCGGGTGACCAGGATGGTGGCGGGTGCAGCACTGACAGCGCTGACTATCTGGTTCATGATCCAGGGATACCGGGTCATTACCGGGCAATCGCGCGAGTCAATGTCTGCCCTGATGGTCAATAGCGCCAGGGCCGCCGTGATCTGTGTGTGTGCCAGTGGCTTTGCCTTTTATGGCACGGATCTGCGCGACTTCTTTGTCGATGACTTGGGGGGGCAGGTGACGGAGCTGGTCACGGGCGAGGAAGGGAATGTCAATTCCATGATTGACAAGAACCTGGCGTTGATGACCATCTCGATGCTGGCCATCGATCAGGTGCAGACACAGGCAGATCCCGAGCTGGACGAGAGCAAGCGCCAAGCCAAGATGATGGCCGGGGTCGGCTCAGGTGGTCCTGCCATCGTGGCCGGTTCGATGCTGCTGCTCTATCAGGTTGCCATCGCAATGTTCATCGGCTTCGGACCGATTTTCATCCTGTGCCTGTTGTTTGATCAGACCAAGTCCTTGTTCCAGCGCTGGCTTTTTTACGGCGTTGGAACGCTTTTCTCGCAGGCGGTGCTGGTTTTTGTCACGTCAGTGGCAATGGAAATGGTGGCGCGCGTTGCGGCGGCTGTGTGGGCCAGCAAGTTGGTCTCCGGTATTGATGCACTCGGGCTGGATCTGATCGGCCAGCAGGGACTCAATGCGCAGGCAGTGCAGCAGGGGGGGATGGGGTTGATTCTTTCCACCTTGATCCTGGCCACACCTCCGATGGCGGCGATGTTCTTCCAGGGCTCTTTGGGTAACTTCAGCCCATACGCGGGTATGGGGGGGCAGTTTTCACAAGCCACTACCGCACCGCCAGGGCGCTGAGTGTGATTGCGGAATTTGTTTCGAGAAGTCTGTATCTTGTGGTTATGCAAGGTTTTTCTTGATGCAAGGGTATGCCGAGGAACTACGGTCATGACAGTGAAATACATGGGTTTCATGCTGCTGACGCTGGCGTCGGTGCTGCCAGCAGTGGCCTTGGCGCAGACGGCCTGTCCAGGCGGTGCAGTAGCTGGCAGCCGCAGTTGCGGCCCGGATGGTGCTCCTCAGAACTACCGTATTGAAAGCTTCACCGGCTACGGGGCATTTGCCTATTCGCAGTCCACGGGTACCTTCCACTCCTCTGTTTTCAACCACGGCACCACACAGCAGGGCACCGAGGAGGCAGCGTTGGAGCTGTGTCGCCGTAATGGCGCGCAGGACTGCGTGTTGTTGGGTAGCTGGCGTAACTCTTGCGCCACAGTAGGCACAGTGTTGGTTGATGGTGCCAAACACCCGGTGTTTGCCTCCGGCAGCAATACGCGTGTCAGCCGTCGCGGCGTGCGACGTGCATGTCAGGCTGTCGATTCAGCAGCCAAGTGCACGGTCGGAGCCTCCGAGTGTGCGCGGCCGCGCTCGGATTACATCGCCATTTGACTGGTGCCTTGCGCTGGCCGCAAGTCGGCCTTGTGGAGGGAGTCTCCGGGATAGCTGCAAAGCACAAAAACAGGCTGTCCATGTATCTGGCAAGTAGTTGCTTCTTGATTTCAGTAAACTTCGATTTTGAAGGATATTCTTTCGCTTTGGCGCTGGATTGCTGTTTTTTGGAGGCTTGTTGGTGATGGGTTTCACGGCCCTGGGTAGCCAAGCCTTATGAGTTTCATCAAGATGTTTTCAATCCTGGTCTTTATTTCGTAGTGGGTGTTTCATGGGCTGGCAGGGTGCCCTGCCGAGGGAGGAGTAATGAAGTTTGTATTGGCAGTGTTGTTGGCTGTTGTCCTGTGGGGTGCGGGTGGCTCGATTGTCCAGGCGCAAGGGCACGTGAATCTGGTGATGTCTGAGGTTCCTTATGGTGGAGATGTCAGAAAGTTCTGTGAGAAGGGTTATCCCAGGCACAATTGGATGCCAGTTGTTCCTCAAGCAGGGTCATGGACAATCATCTACCCAAAAAAGCCGGTGAATTTTCGTTACATCCCTTCCTACGTGCAGCGGTGCCGGAGCGGTGGAATGATCCCCTGATCGACCAATGGCCAGATGCCGGACGAGTCGTTGCCGTTCAGTGGTTTGTCCAGCCGCAACGGGTTTGACTGCGGCAGGCCTGTCGGCATCGGCGTTGATGCCCGGTCAGCGCAAGTGCACGGGCAGTGTCATGCTGTGTCTGTCTTCGATTGCCGATGTCGCATCTTGCGCGATTGCCTGTGATCGGCGGGCTGCTGTTACCGGGATGGCTACATTCAAGTGACAGCGCTGGGAGTCGGAGCGGGCTGGGGCGCGGGACGGGGCGTGGAAAGCCGGTCCTCCCGGGGGGATTGGACGGCAGGCCAGTGGCTGTGGTGAAATAGGAGCCCATTCAATCGATTTCAGGTGGCCCGCGCCAACGCGCCGGCCGAGTGTGTGACATGGCAACTACCACCGCCCACTGCTGACGCCACCCGAGGTTGCACCTGTTGCAGGCGCCCTCGTGGCGTTTTTTTTTGGCCCGGGCTGCGGGCATACCGTTGTTACGCGGCCTTGGCCGCACACTCATTCAGGCGATAAACATGGTCACCATTACCCTTCCCGACGGCAGTACCCGCCAGTTCGACAACCCGGTCAGCGTCATGGACGTGGCCCAGTCCATCGGTGCCGGCCTGGCCAAGGCCACCATTGCCGGTGAAGTGGACGGCAAGCTGGTGGACGCCAGCGACATCATTGCCACCGATGCGCGCCTGCGCATCATCACCGCCAAGGACGAGGAGGGTGTGGAAATCATCCGCCACTCCTGCGCCCACCTGGTCGGCCATGCGGTCAAGCAGCTGTACCCGGATGTGAAGATGGTCATCGGCCCGGTGATCAACGAAGGCTTCTACTACGACATCTTCTCCGAGCGCCCGTTCACCCCGGAGGACATGGCTGCCATCGAAAAGCGCATGGCCGAGCTGATCGCCACCGAGTACGACGTGGTCAAGAAGATGACCCCGCGCGCCGAAGTGATCGAGACCTTCACCGCCCGCGGCGAGGACTACAAGCTGCGCCTGATCCAGGACATGCCCGAAGACATCACTGCCATGGGCCTGTACCATCACCAGGAATACGTGGACATGTGCCGTGGCCCGCACGTGCCCAACACCCGTTTCCTCAAGGCGTTCAAGCTGACCCGCATTTCCGGCGCCTACTGGCGCGGCGATGCCAACAACGAGCAGCTGCAGCGCATCTACGGCACCGCCTGGGCCGACAAGAAGCAGCTGGACGCCTACATCAAGCGCATCGAAGAGGCCGAAAAGCGCGACCATCGCCGCATCGGCAAGCAGCAGGACCTGTTCCACATCCAGGAAGAGGCCCCGGGCCTGGTGTTCTGGCACCCGAAGGGATGGTCGATCTGGCAGGAAGTGGAGCAGTACATGCGCGGCGTGTACCGCCGCAGCGGCTACGGCGAAGTGCGTTGCCCGCAGATTCTGGATGTCAGCCTGTGGAAGAAGTCCGGCCACTGGGACAACTACCAGGAAAACATGTTCTTCACCGAGTCGGAGAAGCGCACCTACGCGGTCAAGCCGATGAACTGCCCGGGCCATGTCCAGGTGTTCAACCAGGGCCTGCACAGCTACCGCGACCTGCCGATCCGCTATGGCGAGTTCGGTTCGTGCCACCGCAACGAGCCGACCGG
>JBJEWP010000059.1:0-1781 GCA_051885115.1 Stenotrophomonas sp.
AGCGGGCCATGGCCCTGCCGGCACAGGTGGTGCACGGCGCCTGAGCGCGCCGCACATACCGGTCCTGGTGGCTTGTGCCGCGCTGCAGGGGCGTGCACGGATTGCCGCTGCACGCCCTGCACGCAAGCACCATCACCACGCCAGTGGTGTGGCCTCCTGCTTCCAGAACAGCCAGCGGCGCACCTCACGATGTCCGCGCAGGCCGACCTGCTCGGGGTTCAGCCCGGTTGAGGCCAGGTCCAGCAGGTGGACCGTGCCGGAGTAGCTGCCGACGGCGAGCAGCCGGCCATCGGCCGAGGTTGCCATCGCGTTGATGGTGCTGCCGACATGCTGCTTCCACAGCAGTGTGCCGTCGCTGTCGACCGCTCGCAGGTAGCCGTAGGCATCGCCCAGCACCAGGCCGCCGGGCACCGGCGCACTGGCATAGATGCGGCCAGCGGGCTCGATCACCCGCAACGCCGGGTGTTCTTCGTAGAAATCGGTATCGAGGCCGGCGAAGGCGGCCGTATCCACCGCGATGGTGGCGCCGTTGTAGAAATGGCAGGCGTTCAGGGCCACATGGCGGCCATCGGCGAAGAACGCCGCATGGTGCGGGTATTCGCCATGCGGGCCGATCTCGCAGACCGGCTGGCCAAGGCCATCGAAGATGTGGTGACGGCCGTCCTGCTGGCCGCAGGCGATCCAGTTGCCATCGGGAGAAACCGCCGCATGCACCATGTCCAGCTGCACCGGTGACGGCGCTTCCTCGGTGGCCTGTTCGTGCAGCTCGGTGGCGCTGGGCAGCAGCCGCACAATGCCCTCGGCGCGGCACAGGTACACCCCATCAGCGCGCACCACCAGCGCACGCTGGCCATCATTGAACGGCAGCAGTTGCTGGATCGCGTTGTCGCTTTTGGCCAGCACCGCCAGTGCGGCCGGCAAGCCCTCATCGCCGCGTGGCAGCGGCAGTGTGACAGTCGGAGTGGACGTCAGGTCAGGGCCGATGCGGATGCCGGCGCTGTCGGCCAGGGCCAGCCATTGGCGGTCGGGGCTGTTGCCGAACATCAGTACGTCGGCCAGCACCCGGGTTTGCAGGTCGTTGATCTGTACCACCCGGCCCGGCTCGTACCAGGCACCGGTGCGTACCAGCAGGCTGTCGTCGGCCAGCCAGGCCAGTGCGGCAATCCCCTGGCTGTTGTCTTCCAGCAGCGGCAGGGTGGCCTCGTGCAGCGGTGGCCATTGCGCGCGCAGCGCTGCCAGCGCGGCGGGATCGCCGCTGGCATTGGCCGCACGCAGGTGTTCCATCAGTTGCGGCAGCAGCGCCGACAGCTCCGGCGGGTCATCCGGATCACCCATGCCTTCCCAGTTGCAGGCATCGCCACGGGCGATGTAGTCGTTGAGGTGGCGGGCATGGGCGTGGACGGCGTCCTGCCAGTGGGGGAGTGCGGGGGTCGAGGTCATGGACAACGGACTCAGGCCACGGAAAGGGGCCATGGAAGCACAGCGCCAGGCGGCTGTCAGCAGCAGTGGGCGGTAGACGGTTGTGGCAAGTGCTCCTGCACAAGGACGGCCCGGCCGTTGGCCGCAGCGTGGCCGCGCAAGCTCGGCTAGGATGGGGCAATCCATTCTGTCGCCGACAGTAAATCCATGCGCCCACTGTTGCTTGCCCTTGCCATGATGCTTGCCACCCCCGCCGTCCACGCTGGAAAACTTACCCTCGAGGCCATTACCGGCAATGCGCCGTTGTCCGGCCCGACCCTGCTCAAGCCGCAAGTGGCCCCGGACGGTTCCCGGGTGACCTT
>JBJEWP010000060.1:0-14103 GCA_051885115.1 Stenotrophomonas sp.
CAACGGCAACGGCAACGGCAACGGCAACGGCAACGGTGCTTGTGCAGCCGTGCCGGTCAGGGCTGTTGCGCCATGTGTGTGGCCCAGCTCAGCGGGTTGCAGGCGTGCTGGGCGGGGTGGGTTTTTGCTGGAAGTGCTTGCCGATGGCATCGGTCAGGCTGGCGTCGGTGAGTTCGCCCAGGTGGGCGCTGCGCAGTTTGCCGTTGGCGTCGTAGAAGAAGGTGGAGGGCAGGCCGCGGGTGCCGGTGTGGGCCATGGCCTGCGAGTCGGGGTCCAGCAGCACCTCGTCCAGCTGCAGGCCTTGCTGCTGCAGGTAGGCCTGGATCTCGGCCGCGCTTTCGCCCTGGTTGAGCAGCACCACGCGCACGCCGGGAAATTGCTGCTGGGCACGGGCCAGCACCGGCATCTCGCGGCGGCAGGGGGGGCACCAGGTGGCCCAGAGGTTGAGCACCAGCGGGCGGCCGTCGTTGCTGGCCAGCGAATGCGGCTGGCCGGCCAGGTCGCTCACGCTCAATGGTGGCAGGGCGGGGGCATGGCGTTGCCAGGCACTCAGGCCGGCCTGGCTGGCCAGCCAGAACACCATGGCTGCCGCCAGCCCGGCCAGCACTGGGCGGCGCAGCACGGGGAGCTTGCGGCTGCGCCACAGCCCCCAGACCACGGCGGCAGCCAGCCCGGCCCAGCCGTGGTAGCCGCCATCGCCCAGGGCCAGCATGGCGCGTGGGTTGGCGCTGTACTGCGGCCACCACTGCACGATGTAGACCAGACGGGCGGCCAGCAGGCCGACAAACAGGGCGTCGATCAGCAGCGAGCTGGCGCGTGCCGGGGTGTCGGCCTGGGCCGGGCGCCGGGTCAGCAGGCGGCAGCTGGCCCAGGCCACCAGGCCGGTGAGCAGGGCGAGTACGACATGCAGGGGAAACGGGCCGATACCGGTCATGGCTGCCTTGAGGGGTGGTGGTGTGAATGCGGGTGACACCGGGCTGCCGAGGGTAATCGGCTACGGCCGCGCTTGCTTGCGCGGCGATGGCCCGTGTTCAGTTGACAGACGTGCGCATGGGTGGATGCTTGCAGGGTCTTCGTCACCGATGCCACTGTCATGCCCGGGCTGTTTACCCGCCTTGCCGCCTGTGCGGCCATCGTTGCCATTGTCCTGCTCTGCCAGCCACGGCGGGATGCACCGGCGGTGACGGTCAGTGCCGGGGTCAACCTGCGCGAGGCGCCGGACGTGCGCGCGGCCAAGGTGGCCGTGCTGCCGGTGGGGACCGAAGTGGAGCTGGGCACCTGCCTGGCCGACCGCAGCTGGTGCCGGGTGCAGGCCAACGGCAAGGCCGGATGGGCCTCGGCCAGTTATCTGAGCGCGTCCACGGCCACTGGCCGGGTGCGCCTGGCCGAATCGGAAGAGCACCTGCGGGTGGCAGTGGAGCCGGGCAGCAGCCTGGAGTAGGGTTGCCGCAACGAGGGACGATGGGCACAGTGTTGTGGTCGCCCATTGTCTGGGGCCTGGGAGAGGTGTGCTGATGGTCGGCTATGCCGTGGTGATGTTGATCGGAATGGCACCGGTTGCGCTTGCGGCAACAGGCCCCGCCCTGGGGGAAGTACCTGGTGCCGATTGCGTGGCCCCCCGGCTGTATGCGCCGGTCCACCCGCCAGGCCTGAGCGAGCCGGATTGGTATGCCGGCATTGCGATGGATGAGCGCCTGGACGTGCATTGCGACGTGGATGCGGCCGTTTGCCCGGTGGCGTTTTTCAGCAGCCGCTGCAATGAGCCCGAGGAAGACCATTTCCTGGCACTGGATGGCTTGGTGCTGCGAGTCCGGCGTGGACCGGGGCAGGCGGACGAGGCCGGGTATGCAGGCCAGTTCCAGGGCGAGGGCGTGCAGATGCAGGTGGCGGCCTTGCCCGGGTGGTCCTTTGACGGTGACCCGGAGCAGCATTACGACACCAAGGCCTTTTCCGAGCCTGTCGAGGTCACGGTGGATTACAACGGGCAGGTGTTGCGCTTTCGCGCCCTGTATGACGGTTCGCCCTGACCTTCGCGTCGCTGGCAACAAAAAAGCCCGGCTATGCCGGGCTTTTTGCAACGCCGATGCAGGGCTGCCTTACAGGCGGCCGAACACCAGGGTGGCGTTGGTGCCGCCGAAGCCGAAGCTGTTGGACATGACCACGTCCAGCTTGGCGTCACGGCTTTCGCGCAGGATCGGGAAATCCGCTGCACGTTCGTCCAGGGTTTCGATGTTGGCCGAGCCGGCAACGAAGCCGTCGCGCATCATCAGCAGGCAGAAGATCGCCTCGTGCACCGAAGCGGCGCCCAGCGAGTGGCCGGACAGCGCCTTGGTCGAGGAGATCTCCGGCACGTTGTCACCGAACACCTCGCGCACCGCGCCCAGCTCGGTCACATCGCCCAGCGGGGTGGAGGTGCCGTGGGTGTTGAGGTACTGCACGGTCGGGTTGCCGGCCTGTTCCAGCGCCAGGCGCATGCAGCGCACCGCGCCTTCGCCGGACGGGGCCACCATGTCGGCACCATCGCTGGTGACGCCATAGCCGAGCAGCTCGGCATGGATGGTGGCGCCACGGGCCACGGCGTGCTCGTACTCTTCCAGCACCAGCATGCCGCCGCCGCCGGCGATGACGAAGCCGTCGCGGTTGGCGTCATACGGGCGCGAGGCGGTGGCCGGGGTGTCGTTGTAGCTGGTGGACAGTGCGCCCATCGCATCGAACAGGCAGCTGGTGGTCCAGTGCAGGTCCTCACCGCCACCGGCCAGCACGATGTCCTGGGCGCCGTGGCGGATCAGGTCGGCACCGGCGCCGATGCAGTGCGCCGAAGTGGCGCAGGCGGCCGACAGCGAGTAGCTCACGCCCTTGATCGAGAACGCGGTGGCCAGGTTGGCCGACACGGTGGAGCCCATCGTGCGCGGCACCATGTACGGGCCGACCTTGCGCACGCCGCGCTCGCGCATCAGCGCGGCCGATTCCACCTGCCAGGCCGAGGAGCCGCCGCCGGAGCCGGCGATCAGGCCGGTGCGCGGGTTGGACACCTGTTCTTCGGTGAGGCCAGCGTTGGCAATGGCATCGCGGGTGGCGATGTAGGCGTAGGCGGCCGCCTCGCTCATGAAGCGCTTGAGCTTGCGGTCGATCTGCGCGTCCAGGTCGATATCGACACGGCCGCCGACCTGGCTGCGCATGCCGATCTCGGCGTGGTCTTCCAGGCGGGTGATGCCGGCGCGCTGCTCACGCAGGTTGGCCGATACGGTATCCAGATCGTTGCCCAGGCACGAGGTGATGCCCATGCCGGTAATGACGACGCGACGCATCAGAAGTTCTCCGTGGAGGTGAACAGGCCGACCTTCAGGTCCTTGGCGGTGTAGATCTCGCGGCCGTCCACCAGCATGCGGGCGTCGGCCTGGGCCATCACCAGCTTGCGGTTGATCACGCGGGAGATTTCCAGCTCGTACTGCACCAGCTTGGCGCTGGGCAGGACCTGGCCGGTGAACTTGACCTCGCCGCAGCCCAGGGCGCGGCCACGGCCTTCGGCGCCGATCCAGGTCAGCCAGAAGCCGGTCAGCTGCCACATGGCATCCAGGCCCAGGCAGCCCGGCATGACCGGATCACCGATAAAATGGCAGCCGAAGAACCACAGGTCCGGGCGCACATCCAGCTCGGCGCGGATGTAGCCCTTGCCGTAGGCACCGCCCTCATCGCGGATGTCGGTGATGCGATCCATCATCAGCATCGGGTCGGTGGGCAGGCGGCCCTTTTCAGGGCCAAACAGCTCGCCACGCGCACTGGCCAGGAGGTGTTCGCGATTGAACGCATGCAAACGGGTCATCGGGGGTCAATCCAGACGGTTGGTTCAGCCCCCGAGCATGCGTCAGGTGTGCGTTTCAATCAATCGTTTCAATTGGACGGTGGCGTATGTTCGCCGCCGTTCGCTGCTGTTTGCACGATGTTTGTGGCGCAACGTTGGGCGACAATTGTGAGGACAAGTGTGCATTTGCCGTATTGAGGCAACATGTTGGCGACATTTCCGGATTCGGCCGTGAGCACCCAGCGCAAGATCATCCACGTGGACATGGACGCCTTCTACGCCTCGGTGGAGCAGCGTGATGACCCGGCTTTGCGCGGCTTGCCGGTGGTGGTGGCCTGGCGCGGGGCCCGTTCGGTGGTGTGCGCGGCCAGCTACGAGGCGCGCAAGTACGGGGTGCGTTCGGCCATGCCGGCCCTGCGCGCCGAGCGGCTGTGCCCGCAGGCGGTGTTCGTGCCGCCGGATTTTGCCCGTTACAAGCAGGTTTCCAGGCAGATCCGCGAAATCTTCCACCAGCACACGCCACTGGTGGAACCGCTGTCGCTGGACGAGGCCTACCTGGATGTCACCCACAGCCCCAGCTGTGACGGCATTGCCACCGAGATCGCGCGCACCATCCGCGCGCAGATTTTTGCAACCACCGGGCTGACCGCCTCGGCCGGGATTGCGCCGAACAAATTCATTGCCAAGGTGGCTTCGGACTGGCGCAAGCCCGATGGCCAGTTCGTGGTGCCGCCGGCGCGGGTGGAAGCCTTTCTGACCGGCCTGCCGGTGGCGCGCATTCCCGGCGTGGGCAAGGTGATGCAGGCCCGCCTGCTGGCCCTGGGGGTGGAGAGCGTGGGCCAGTTGCGCGGTTTGCCGCTGGCGCAGTTGCAGGCCGAGTTCGGCAGTTGGGGCGCGCGGCTGTACGAGCGTGCGCGCGGCATCGACGAACGCCCGGTGGTGGCGTTTTCCCCGGTGCAGTCCATTTCCAGCGAAGACACCTTCAGCCAGGACCTGCCGCTGGCTGCGCTGGGCCCGGCGATCACCGCCCAGGCCCGGCGCACCTGGGCGGCGCGGCTGAAGACTGCGCGGGTGCCGCACACCGTGGTGCTGAAGCTGAAAACCGCCGATTTCCGCATCATCACCCGCAGCCACACCCCGGACAGCGCACCGGCCAGCGAGCAGCGCCTGGTGGAGATTGCGCTGGCCCTGAGCGAGCGGGTCCTGCTGCCGGCAGATACCCTGTACCGGCTGGTGGGCGTGGGCCTGTCCGGCTTCCAGGACGATGACGGTGCGGCCATCCAGGGCGAGCTGTTCGCGTCCACCGTCCCGGGTGAACCCGGCGATCAGGGCTAGACTGGCCGTTTTGGGCAGGAGGCGATGATGGCCATCAAGGCGGTGATCTTTGATCTGGACGGCACCCTGGTGGACAGTGCGGCCGATATTGCCGAGGCGGTCAACCGGCTGTTCGATGCGTTGCAGCTGCCGCGGGTGGAGCCGGCGCTGGTGCGCAGCTGGATCGGCGATGGGGTGCGTGCACTGGTGGCCACCGCACTGGCCCATCACGGCAGCCGGCAGCCGCTGGATCAGGCCCTGGCCCTGTTCATGACCGGCTACCACGATTGCCTGCTGCGCAGCCCGCAGCTCTACCCCGGGGTGCGCGAAACCCTGCAGGCTTTGCAGCAGGCCGCTGTGCCGATGGCCATCTGCACCAACAAACCGGTGGCCCTGGTGCCGCCGTTGCTGCAGCACCTGGGCATCGAGGAGTTTTTCCCGGTGATCATCGGCGGCGGTTCGCTGCCACTGCGCAAGCCGGACCCGGCACCGTTGCTGGCCAGTGCGGCCGGCCTCGGGGTGGCGGTGGCGCAGTGCCTGATGGTGGGCGATTCCGGCACCGACCATGCCGCCGCGCAGGCCGCCGCGATGCCGGTGGCTCTGGTGCGTTATGGCTACCCGCGCACGCTGGACGTGGACGCCGTGCCGGCGCTGGCGGTGGTCGATGACCTGCGCCAGCTGCTGCCCTTGTTGCTGCCGGCCACGGCCTTGGGTTGAACGCTGGCGCAGGCAGGGACTCAGCCGGCCGGGCCGACGCGATAGAATGCCCGGGTTACTTCCCACACCGGTACTTTTGATGTTGCAGTTGGAAATCTCTGGCCTGGCGTGCGTTCTCCCGCGGGGCGACCGGTGATCATCGACCTGCTGTGCCATGCCGCCACCGGGCGTGCCGGTTATCTGGACGGGCGCAAGGCGGTGGAGCCGTTGCCCGGTGCCATCGATGCACTGTGCCGAGCCCACTGCGGCATTGGCTGGGCCGGCGTGGTGGCTGCCCCGGGGCCGGCCTGCCAACAAAGCGCCCAGGCCCTGGTGGCTGGCGCCGGGCTGGCGGTCAGTGTCGATGCGGATTGGCGCGAGGTGGACTTCGGTGACTGGGACGGCATGCCCATCGACGTGCTCGACCCGGAAGCACTGGCGGCCTTTTTCGATCCGCCGCATGAAGGCATTCCGCCGGGCGGCGAATCCTGGCAGGCACGCGACGCCCGCCTGGAGGCGGCCCTGATGCGCCTGCTCGATGCGGCCAGCCAGCAGGAAGGCATCCAGCTGCTGGTGGCCCAGCCCGGGCCGATCCGCTGGTTGCTGTGGCGCCTGACCGGCATACCGTTCGAGGCCCTGTGGGGCCTGCGCATCGGCGAGGGCAGCCGGCTGCGGCTGGATGTGCGCTGTGGCGGCCAGGGCCCCTGGGCCGAGCTGGTGGAACTGCGCCAGTGTGCCGTCGTGCCGGCCTGAGCCGGCAGCAACACATACCTCCACAAAGGCCCGGGTGTCGTAGCTGACAACCCGGGCGGTGTGATCCGCGTGGGCTTTCAGCCCAGGGCGCTGATGTAGGCGGTGGCGATCGCCTCGATCCCGGCCTGGTCGGCGGCATCAAAACGCCCCGGCAGCGGGCTGTCCAGGTCCAGCACGCCCACCAGCTGGTCGCCGCGGAACAGCGGCACCACGATTTCCGAACGCGAGGCGGCATCGCAGGCGATGTGGCCATCAAATGCGTGCACGTCATCCACGCGCTGGGTCTGCCCACTGCGTGCGGCCGCGCCACAGACGCCCCGGGTCAGCGGAATGCGCACGCAGGCCGGCAACCCCTGGAACGGGCCGACCACCAGCTCGTGGCCATCGAAGAAGTAGAAGCCGGCCCAGTTCAGCTCGGGCAGGGTGTTGAACAGCAGGGCCGACAGGTTGGCGGCGTTGGCGATGCGGTCGTGCTCGCCAGCCATCAGGCCGCGGGCCTGGTCAAGCAGCTGGGCGTACTGTTCCGGCTTGCTGCCGGTGAGGGTGGAGGCGGTGAACATGGGGGCAGGTCTCGCAGTGGCGTGGCGGGTGGCAGCGGTGCTGGCCGGGTCCTGCCCGCACTGTATGCAGCGCGATGCGGGGCGTCGGGGCCGCGGGCAGGTGCAGCAGGCTGGCGGTGATCAGCCGGCGGCCGGGCCGGTGTAGCGGCAGCCGGAGGTGCAGGTCTCGAAGATCTCCACGCTGCTCAACAGGGGCAGGGCGGGCTTGAGCTGCTGCCAGATCCAGATCGCCAGGTTCTCGCTGGTGGGGTTGTCCAGGCCGGCGATGTCGTTGAGGTAGTGGTGGTCAAGTTGCGCGTAGATCGGCGCAAAAGCGGCCTTGATGTCGCCAAAATCCATGATCCAGCCGGTTGCCGGGTCCGGCTCGCCGCGCACCGCGATGCGGATGCGGAACGAATGCCCGTGCAGGTTGCCGCACTTGTGGCCGGCCGGGACATGGGGCAGGCGGTGGGCCGATTCGGCCACGAATTCTTTGAAGATTTCCATGCGCGCCATTGTAAGCGGGCCGGGGGCGGCTGCCATTTGTTGCAGATGAAATGCTTGTCTATCGCGATGAAGCGATATATCTTTCGTTATATCCGTATGAAGCGATGTAATTGGCCGGACGCGGTCGCAACAACGCTCAATACCCACGTCCTCCCAATTCAGCTTCAGGTTCCTCCCCCATGTCCAAGCCGTACGCTCCGTCGTTGCTGGTGGCCGCCATCGCCACCGTTCTTGCCCTGCCTGCCGCCGCCCATGCCAACGAGAATCTGGAGCAGGGCGATGCCAGCCGCACCCTGGATGCGGTGCAGGTCACCGGTTCGAACATCAAGCGCACCGATACCGAAACCGCCAATCCGGTGCAGGTGATCAGCCGCGAGCAGATTGCCGAATCGGGCAAGCAGACCACCGCCGAGCTGTTGCGCTCGATCTCGGCCAACACCGGTGGCGGCTCCAATGAAACCCAGAACTCGGGCTGGTCCTCCGGCGCTGCCGGCATCGGCCTGCGCGGGCTCAGCAGCAAGAACACCCTGATCCTGCTCAATGGCCGCCGCCTGGCCAACTACGGCTTCCCCAATGGCGGCCTGTCGGACACCTTCGTCAACATCAATGCCCTGCCGCTGGTGGCGGTGGAGCGCATCGAGGTGCTCAAGGACGGCGCCAGCGCGGTGTACGGCTCCGATGCGGTGGCCGGGGTGGTCAACATCATCACCCGGCAGGATTTCCAGGGCCTGGAAGTGGGCGCCACCGCAGGCCAGTCCGGGCACGGCGACATGGGCACGCAGAGCGCCAAGCTGGTCGGCGGCTTCGGTGACCTGGATGCCGATGGCTACAACGTGCTGTTCTCGCTGGAAGGCTACAACCGCGAGCGCCTGGACCACCGCGAGCGCGACCTGACCGCCAGCGGTGATTACCGCCACCTGCCCGGTGGTGGCCTGAACGGCTGGTCAGCCAAGGGCGCACGCTTCCTGGTCAATGGCGTTTCGGTGCCGCTGCTCGATGCCAACGGCAACTGCCCGCAAGGCACCGTGCTCACCGCCAGCAAGCCGATCGATGGCCGCAACGGTGACACCTGCGCCTACAACCTCAACGACTCCTCCACCCTGATTCCCTCGACCAAGCGCTGGCAGGCCTACCTGACCGGCAGCAAGCGCCTGGGCGACAACGTCGAGGCCTTCGGTGAGCTGCTTTACAGCGACCTGGAAGGCGCGTCCTGGTTTGGCTCCAGCCCTTACTTCACCCTGGAGTCGGGCCGTTTTGCACTCAATGCCGACACCGGCCTGGCCGAGG
Source organism: Stenotrophomonas sp. (assembly GCA_051885115.1). GTDB lineage: Bacteria > Pseudomonadota > Gammaproteobacteria > Xanthomonadales > Xanthomonadaceae > Stenotrophomonas. The sequence continues at coordinate 8,899 of JBJEWP010000060.1, forward strand.
CGGTCAATGCCATCCTGCCGGCTTCCAGCCCCTACAACCCGTATGGCCAGGATGTGGCGCTGGAGTACACCTTCTTCAACCTGGGGCAGTCGATCAAGACCAACCGTTCCAAGGCCTGGCGCGCACTGGCCGGGCTGCGTGGCAATACCGAACACTGGGACTGGGAAGTGGCGGCCTACCGCGCGGCCAGCTCCGAGCGCGAAACCGTGGCCGGTGGCTTTGCCAACCGTTGGGCGCTGTTTGATGCCCTGGGCGATGGCAGCTACAACCTGCTCAACCCGTCGGCCACCCCGCAAGCGGTGATCGATGGCATTGCCCTGTCCACCGTGCGCCCGGCGCAATCACGTCTGCTCGGTATCGATGCCAAGGCCACCCGCACCCTGGGCGAGATCAAGCACGGCAGCATCGGCTTTGCCACCGGCTACGAGTTCCGCCGCGAGAACCTGGATTCGTACAACCCGTGGCAGATCGATGCCGGCCTGCAGATCCGCCCGGCCATTGCCGAAGCCCACGGCGTGCGAGACGTGCATGCGGCCTATGCCGAAGTGGTGCTGCCGCTGGCACCGGGGCTGGAGGTGGATGCCGCCGCCCGCTTCGATCATTACGACGATTTCGGCGATGCCTTCTCGCCCAAGCTCGGCATCCGCTGGCAGCCGGCCGACTGGGTGGTGCTGCGGGCGGCGGCCTCCAAGGGCTTCCGTGCGCCGAGCCTGTCGGAAAACTCCTCCTCGACGATGATTTCCTACTCCACCGCCGGGGTGGTCGACCCGCATGACCCGGACCAGCCGGGCCGCCGGGTCAGCCCGACCTTCTTCACCATCGGCAACACCGAGCTGGACCCGGAAAAGACCACCACCTTCAACGCCGGTGCGGTGTTCTCGCCGTGGGATGGCGGCTCGCTGAGCGTGGATTACTACCGGATCAAGGTCGACAACGTGATCGGCTCGGGCAACACCACCACCCTGATTGCCGAAAACGACCCGGCCAACGTGCTGCGTGATGCCAATGGCCGGCTGCAGGCGGTGTACAACCGTTACCAGAACCTGAGCGAACTGCAGACCTCGGGTATCGACATCGAGGCGCGCCAGCGCTGGCAGACCGCGGCTTATGGCAGCTTCGGCATCAGCACTGCGCTGAGCCATGTGATCGCGTACAAGCGCCCGCAGGTGATTGGCGGGGCACTGGTGGATTACGCCGGCTCCAACCTGGGCAGCACCCTGCCCGACACCAAGGCCACCACTACCGCCGACTGGGCCTACGGCAACTGGCGCACCGCCCTGACCTGGTACTACACCGCCGGCTACCAGCAGCGTGCCAGCAGCACCGCCAGTGCGCTGCAGGACGATGTGGCCAGCTACAGCCAGCTGGACCTGTATGTGGGCTACACCGGGTTCGAGAACCTGAGCCTGTACGCCAAGGTGCAGAACCTGGGCGACCGCACTCCGCCGTTCGATGCCTCCTACCCGGGCATCCGTGCGCCGTATGACTTCGGCCAGTACGACCTGCGCGGGCGCTACATCACCGTCGGTTTCGATTACCGCTTCTGATCCATCCCGCCCCGGTGTGCGTCTGCACGCCGGGGTTTTACTGCGCGAGGGGATTCGCGCATGCAAGGACACCTTCGATGACATTGACCCACCGCCTGGCCCGTGCGGCCACCCCGGCCGTGTTGGCCCTGGCCCTGCTGGCCACCCCGTCTTTCGCCCAGGACCTGCGCCCCAGCCAGGCTGACCCGATCAGCTACTACTTCCCGGGTGCCGCCCAGTTCGACCCGGCCATCCCGACCCCGGAAGCGTTCCTGGGCCATGCCATCGGCAGCCGCTACACCCGGCATGACCGCCTGGTGGCCTATCTGCAGGAGCTGGCCCGGGTGTCAGACCGGGTGCAGGTGGAACAGATCGGCCAGAGCTACGAAGGCCGTGCGCTGCTGCTGGTAACCATCTCCTCGCCACGCAACCTGGCGCGGTTGCCCGAGATTGCCGCCCAGCGCCAGCAGCTGGTGGACCCGGCCGCCGGCCTGCCGGGCGCCGATGCGCCGGCGGTGGCCTGGCTGGCCTACAGCGTGCACGGCAATGAAACCTCCAGTGGCGAGGCCGCGCTGCTGACCGCGTATTACCTGGCCGCCAGCCAGGACCCTGAAACCGTGCGCTGGCTGCAGCAGGCGGTGGTGGTGATCGACCCGGCACAGAATCCGGACGGGCGCGACCGCGCGGCCAACTGGCACAACGCCTGGGGTTCGAACCCGGCCTCGGCCGATCCGGCCGACCGCGAACATGTGGAGCCGTTCCCGGGCGGGCGCTTCAACCATTACCTGACCGATCTCAACCGCGACTGGCTGGCCCTGGGCCAGGCCGACAGCTGGCCGAAGATCGAACACTTCCACCGCTGGTATCCCAACATCCAGATCGACTTCCACGAGATGGGCAAGGACTCGACCTACTACTTCGAGCCCTCGCCGGCGAGCATGGAAAGCCCGCTGCTGCCCAAATCCAGCTACCAGGCCAACCACTGGCTGGCGCGTTTCCACGCCCAGGCCCTGGATGGGCTGGGCTCGCTGTATTACACCGGGGAGAACTTCGACAACTTCTCGCCGATCTTCGGCTCGACCTACCCGGATTTCCATGGTGCGGTCGGGGTGACGGTGGAGCAGGCCTCCTCGCGCGGGCTGGTGCAGGAGTCGGTCAATGGTGACCTGCACTTCGACTTCACCGTGCGCAACCAGGTGGCCATTGGCCTGGCCAGCGTGCGTGGTGCAGTGGAGGACAAGGCGCGCCTGTTCGACCTGCAAAAGGAGTTCTACCGCAGCGCCCTGAAGCAGGCCGCCAGTCACTCGGCCAAGGACTGGGTGTTCGGTGATGCCAATGATCCGACCCTGAGCCGCGAGCTGCTGGCGCGCCTGCTGCACCATCGCATCGAAGTGCGTGAGCTGGCACGTGAAGTGAGCATCGACGGCAAGCGTTTCGTGCCCGGCAGTGCCTGGGTGGTGCCGGTGCGCCAGCCGCAGTTCCGCCTGGCCCATGCCATCTTCGAGTTCACCCCGCCGGTGGAAGGCGATGTGTTCTACAACGGCACCTCCTATGCGGTGGCCCCGGCCTATGGTTTGAACTACGCAGCCAGCCGTTCGGCCCTGGCAACCGGTGCGCCCGTCACCGCGCTGCCGGCCGCCAGCGGCGGGGTGATCGGCGGGCAGTCCGCCTATGCCTATGTGCTGGACCTGCGTGATTTCGGTGCCTACAACGTGGTCGGCGCCCTGCACAACGCCGGTATCCGCCTGCGTGCGGCGTTTGCACCGTTCCAGGCCACGGCGGCCGGGCAGGCGCAGGACTTCGGCCACGGTGCAGTGGTGGTGCCGGTGGCCGGGCAGGTACTGGATGCCGCCGCCCTGCATGCCCGCCTGCAGCAGCTGGGCCAGCAGCACGGGGTAACGGTGCAGGCACTGGCCAGCGGGCGCAGCAGCGGCGGGGTGGACCTGGGCAGCGACAACGTGCGCGCGCTGCGTGCCCCGCGCATTGCCCTGGTGATGGGTGAGGGCGTGAGTGCACCGGAAATCGGTTCGGCCTGGTTTGCCTTCGATCGGCACCTGGGCCTGCCCAGCAGCAAGCTCGAGCCGGCCCAGCTGGGCCGCATCGACCTGGCCCGCTATACCTCCATCGTGCTGTCCGGTGGCAATTACGCTGCCATCAGCCCGGCCGCAGTGAGCGCGCTGAAGGCCTGGGTGGCCGGCGGTGGTTCACTGGTGGCCTGGGGCAGTGGCGCGCGCTGGGCGGTGGAGCAGGGCATTGCCACGGCCAGGATCAAACCGGGTGACGAGGCGGCCAGTGAGCGTCTGGATTTTGGTACCCAGCGCGATGTGTTCGCCCTGCGCCGGGTCAGCGGCAACATCCTCACCGCCGATATCGACCTGACCCACCCGCTGGCCTTCGGCCTGCAGCACCGCGCCATCCATGTGAACAAGGAAACCGGCCTGGTGCTCGAAGCCAGCCCCAATGCCTATCTCAACGTGGTGCGCATCGACGACAAGCCCCGCGTCAATGGTTACCTGTCGGCCGACAACCTGCGCCGGGTGGCCGGGTCCAGTTTTGCCCAGGTGGTGCCGGCCGGGCAGGGCAACGTGGTGCTGTTTGCCGATGACCCGGTGCACCGCAAGTACTGGTACGGCACCGAGCGCCTGCTGCTCAATGCCACCCTGTTCGGCAACCACCTCAACCCAATGCGCCAGCGCGGCGAATAAGGCCCGGTGTGCGAGCGGCTCCGGCCGCGATCAGCAACAACAAAGGCCGGGCATTGCCCGGCCTTTGTCGATTCTTGCAGGAGCGGCCCAGGCCGCGACGCTTTTGCCTCGGCCGGGCAGACCCATCGGCTTGTCTGTTTTCGTGATGCTGTCACTTGCCTTGATCCAAGACGGTGGCCGAGGATGGACGCCGGTCAGGAAACCGGGTGATGGGCGATGAAGCAAGGGATGCGGTTGTGGGTCATGGCCGGCGCTGTGCTGTTGCTGCCGTTGCTGGCCTGTGGCGAGCGCAAGGCGCAGGCACAGGCGTCGGTGCCGACCACCCAGACCAATGAGCAGGGTTGCACCCGGCAGCGCAGTATCGGCCCGCAGGACCCTTTCCAGAACCCGCCACCGCTCAAGCAGGCCTGCGTCGGGCCCTACCTGCTGGAAATGCCGCAGCACCTGTTCTACAACCAGATGGGCACCGAGTTTGATGGTAGTTTTTCCCTGGTGCTGCAGTATCCGGGCCTGCAGCCGTTTGCGCCGGGCGAGCGGATGAACCTCAAGCTGGACGTGTCCATGCGCACGGTGGCCTTTGATTACCGCTATATCGACCGCATCGAGCTGCGCCAGGCCATGCGCAATGCCTATATCCCGATCTGGGGCGACCCGGCGGATCCGGAGAGGACGCTGGAGGGGCGTATTGCTGGCGAGCCGGTATACGGCCTGCTGCCCTACTACGCCGACCTGCCGCGTATCCGTGCCTACAACGCTAGCCAAGGCATACGGGCCGATGCTCCGGTGATGAAGGCGGACTGGCACCAGGACTGGTTCATTACCCGCGATGCGGCCGGCGAGGTGGACCGGTTGATCCGCTGCACCTCGCGCGAGGTCGGCGGCACCGGGGTCGTGTTCCGTGATGGGCTGATGTATCGAAACATGCAGGAGCCCTATTCCGAATGTGAGCACCAATTCATGCTGCCCGAGCACAG
>JBJEWP010000061.1:0-13958 GCA_051885115.1 Stenotrophomonas sp.
AGTAGGTGTAGGTGCCGTCGGACTTGCGCATCACGCGGTCCTTGTCGTCACCGAAATCGGTGGAGCGCAGCCACAGCGCGCCGCCTTCCTCGTAGGTGTGGCCGGAGGCGGTGAGCTGGGCCACGGTCTCGGCTACCTTGCCGTCCTTGTACAGCGAGCTTTCCAGGAAGTAGATGTCAAAATCCACGCCGAACGCGGCCAGGTCCAGGTTCTGCTCGTTGCGCAGGTAAGCCACGGCGAAGCGGCGGATGGCCTCCAGGTCGTCCGGGTCCTTGGCGCCGACCACGGTGGAGCCTTCCAGCTCGACGCTGGCCCCGCTCAGGTAGGCCTGGGCCACATCGTTGATGTAATCGCCGTTGTAGGCCGCTTCGGGCCACTGCGCATCACCGGGCTTGAGCCCCTTGGCGCGGGCCTGGGTGGACACGGCGAGGTTTTCAATCTGCACGCCGGCGTCGTTGTAGTAGAACTCGCGCTTGGCGTTCCAGCCGTTGGCTTCCAGCACGCGGGCAATGCAGTCACCGATCGCCCCGGCGCGGCCGTGGCCGACATGCAGCGGTCCGGTCGGGTTGGCCGAGACATATTCCACGCCCACGGTCTGGCCATTGCCGGACAGGTTGCGTCCGTAATCGGCGGCTTCCTTCAGCACCAGCGCGGTTTCGCGCTGGTAGGCGCTGGGCGAGAGGTGGAAATTGATGAAGCCGGGGCCGGCGATGTCGACCTTGGCCACCAGCTCATTGGCCGGCAGGGCATCCACCAGTTGCTGGGCCAGCGCACGCGGGTTGCTGCGGGCAGCCTTGGCCAGCAGCATGGCGGCGTTGGTGGCGAAGTCGCCGTGCTCGCGGGTCTTGGGTCGTTCGACCACGAATTCCGGCGACAGGAGGTCGGCAGGCAGGGTGCCGTTGGCGCGCAAGGCTGCGATGCCTTGGCCGATGAGGGCGCGGAGTTGGGGTTTCACGTAGGTATCTGCATTTGGAGCGCGGAATCACGCATTTTACCTTAGCCGGCGCTCCGGGGCCGAATCCCTCCCAAACGAGGGGGGGATTCGGGTTTTCAAAGCCAGCCGCGGGCGGCCAGTGACACCGGTGGGCCATCGCCGATGACCAGGTGGTCAAGCAGACGGATGTCCACCAGTTCCAGGGCCTGACGCAGGCGCTGGGTCAGGGCGCGGTCGGCTGCCGATGGCTCCGGGTTGCCGGACGGGTGGTTGTGGCCAACGATCAGGGCGGCGGCATTGTGGGCCAGGGCGCGGCGGATGACCTCGCGTGGGTGGACCTCGGCACCGTCGATGGTGCCGGCAAACAGTTCCTCGAAGGCCAGGGCACGGTGCCGGGTATCCAGGAACAGCACCGCGAATACCTCGCGTGGCTGGTGGCGCAGGCGCTGGCTGAAATGGCGCCCGGCAGCGTCCGGGTCGCTGACCAGCACGCCGCGGGCCAGCTCAGCGGCCAGCAGGCGTTGCCCCAGCTCCAGCGCGGCGGCCAGCCGGCAGGCGCAGGCCGGGCCCAGCCCGGGCAACCGGCGCAAGGCCTGCGGCGGAGATTGCAGCAGGGCGCGCAACGGGCCGTGCAGGCCCAGCAGCTGGCGCGCGGTCTGCACCGCATCCAGGCCGCGGCTGCCCGAACCGATGAAGATGGCCAGCAGCTCGGCGTCGGACAGCGCGCCAGCGCCGCGGGCCAGCAGCTTTTCACGGGGACGTTCGTCAGTGGGCCAGTCGCGGATGTGCATATGCCAAAAATGCGCCTGCTCATGCCTGTGGGGCATCAGGGGCACACAAACCATCGGGTAAGCTAGCGGCCTTTGATTTGGTAGGACTTCGTGCCCGTGAGCAACACCACTGTAGATGCCACCAACACCGGCAGCCTGGCCGGACAAAAGTTGCTGCTCTGTGTGGGCGGGGGCATTGCCGCCTACAAGGCACTGGAGCTGGTACGCCGCCTGCGTGATGCCGGCGCCACCGTGCAGGTGGCCATGACCGAGGGCGCCCAGCAGTTCGTCACCCCGTTGAGTTTCCAGGCACTGTCCGGCTTGCCGGTGCGCACCAGCCTGTGGGACAGCGCGGCCGAACAGTCGATGGGCCACATCGAACTGGCGCGCTGGGCCGATCGCATCGTGATTGCCCCGGCCACCGCGGACCTGATCGCCCGCCTGGCCGGCGGCCATGCCGATGACCTGGTCAGCACCCTGTGCCTGGCCAGTGCGGCGCCGTTGACCATATGCCCGGCGATGAACCACCACATGTGGCTGCACCCGGCCACCCAGGCCAACATCGCCCTGTTGCGCCAGCGCGGGGCCCAGGTGATCGGGCCGGAAGACGGCCCGCTGGCCGAGGGCGAATCCGGCCCCGGGCGCCTGGCCCAGGTGCCGGTGATCGTGGCCGCCTTGGCCCAGGCCGGTGTTGCCACGGCGCAGGCGCAGGCGCCGGCCGCGGGAGCCGCGCAGGCCCTGGCCGGTGTGCGGGTGCTGATCAGTGCCGGGCCCACCTATGAGGACCTGGACCCGGTGCGCTACATCGGCAACCGCTCCAGCGGCAAGATGGGCTTTGCCCTGGCCGCCGCTGCTGCTGCCCGTGGCGCGCAGGTGGTGCTGGTGGCCGGGCCGGTACAGCTGGCCACCCCGGCCGGGGTGGAGCGGATCAATGTGCGCTCGGCCGCGCAGATGCGTCAGGCAGTGCTGGACGCATTGCCGGCCGATATCTACATCGGCGCGGCAGCGGTGTCCGATTACACCCCGAAGGTGGTTTCCGAGCAGAAGCTGAAAAAGACCGCGCAGACAACCGGCATGACCCTGGAGCTGGTGCGCACCCCGGATATCCTGGCCGAGGTGGCCGGCCAGACCGGCGCGCTCAAGCTGGTGGTCGGTTTTGCCGCCGAAACCCACGAGGTGGAGAAATACGCCCGTGGCAAGCTGGTGGCCAAGCACCTGGACCTGGTGGTGGCCAACCGGGTGGGCCTGAGCGGCACCGGTTTTGAAAGTGATGACAACGCCGCCACCGCCTACTGGGGCGATGGCGAGCGCGAATTTGCCAGCATGAGCAAGCAGCAGCTGGCTGGACAATTGCTGGACCTGATCGTACAGAGGCTGCAGGCATGAACACCCCGTTGCAGATCAAGCTGCTGGACCCGCGTTTTGGCGACAGCTGGCCGTTGCCGGCCTATGCCACCGAGGCCAGTGCCGGCATGGACCTGCGCGCGGCGCTGGAGGTGCCGCTGGCGCTGGAACCCGGTGATGCGGCCCTGGTGCCCAGCGGGGTGGCCATCCATATCGGCGACCCCAATCTGTGCGCGGTGATCCTGCCGCGCTCGGGCCTGGGCCACCGCCACGGCATTGTGCTGGGCAACGGTACCGGGTTGATCGATGCCGATTACCAGGGGCCGTTGTTGATCAGTGTCTGGAACCGCGGGCGTGAAGCGTTCACTATTCAGCCTGGGGACCGGATCGCGCAGCTGGTGCTGTTGCCCATTGCGCGGGTAACACTTGAGGTCGTGGACACATTTGCTGCCAGTGCCCGAGGCGCCGGTGGTTTTGGTCATACCGGTACAAGTTGACGGCACAGGCAAGCCAGGGGAGCGGGAAATTCATGATCATTCGCCGAGGTACAGGGCAGTTCACCGGCCGGTCCAAGCTGTTGTTGGGTGGGGCGCTGGTATTGCTGGGGGGCTTGTTTGCCTGGCACGCGTTCAACCAGTGGCGTGCCGGGCAGGCCGTTGAGCAGTTGCAGCTGGCCCGTGACGCGGTGGTCAGCGGCACCGCCGAGGCGGTGCATGCGCAGCAGCAGGAAATGGCCCGCCAGCTGGAACTGCCGGCCGTGCGCGCCGCCGCAGAAAACGGTGACATGGCCGCTTTCGAGCTGGCCTTCCGCGATGGCATGCGCGATGTGGAGGACGTCAAGATCTACCCTGCCGGGCTGGGTGAGGCCTATACCGACCCGGCCGCCTTCGGCTGGTCGCGTCTGGCCCTGCTCGAGCAGGCCATGCTCACCGGCCAGGCCGCCGTGCGCGTGGTCAAGGATGCCGGCGCGCCGCGCCTGGGGGTGGCTGCGCCGATCCAGTTCGGTGGCCAGCCCTCGCTGGTCTACATCCGCCTGCAGCTGCCACGGTTGACCGCGGCGTTGGATGGCGCGGTGGTACCGGGCTCGGCCTACCTTGGCTTGCGGCAGGGCGGTTACAGCGTGGTCGAGCAGGGCCGGCGCGAGCTGGCCAGCGGCGGCGAGGCGATGGCCCGCGCGGTGCCCGATACCGGCCTGCGCGTGGTGGCGGCGCTGCCGGATGTGGAGGCGGCCCCGTTGGGGCTGGGGGCGCTGTCGTGCGCGGTGGTGGCCTTGCTGCTGTGGCTGCTGGCCGGGCTGGTGATGGTCGGGCCGTCGCGCCTGCCGCTGGAGCGCATCACCGGCAAGCGCACTGCCGCGGACGAGCCGGAAGACCAAGGCGCGACCCTGCGTGAGGCAATGCAGGAGCACCAGGCGCAGCAGCCGGTGGTCCAGGCCGCAGTGGCCACGACCGAGCCGGTGGTCAGGGCGCCGGCGGTGGCGGTGGAGCCGGGCATTTTCCGTGCCTATGACATCCGCGGCGTGGTCGGGCGCGAGCTCAGCCCGGCGGTGGCCGCGCTGATCGGCCAGGCCATCGGCAGCGAGCTGATCGAGCGTGGCTTGCGCGAGATCGTGGTCGGCCGTGATGGCCGGCTGTCCGGGCCGGAACTCACTGCTGGCTTGATCCAGGGCCTGCAGGACAGCGGCTGCGAGGTTTTCGACATCGGCCTGGCGCCGAGCCCGGTGGCCTATTTCGCCGCCTATCACTTGCGCGCCGGCAGCTGCGTGGTGGTGACCGGCAGCCACAACCCGCCCGAATACAACGGTTTCAAGGTCGTGCTGGGCGGGGAAACCCTGTCCGGCGAGGCGATCACCGCCCTGCACACGCGCATTGCCGAAGGCCGCTTGATCCGCGCGGCGGTGCCCGGCAACGTGCAGCAGCGTGATGTCGGCGAGGACTACATCCAGCGCATTGCCGGTGACGTGCAGCTGGAGCGCCCGCTCAAGGTGGTGGCCGATGCCGGCAACGGCGTGGCCGGGCTGCTGGCCCCGGCCCTGCTGGAGGCGATCGGGGCCGAGGTCATTCCCTTGTATTGCGATGTGGATGGCAACTTCCCCAACCATCACCCTGATCCCAGTGACGCCAGTAACCTGGAAGACCTGGTGGCCACGGTCAAGCGCTTCGGCGCCGACCTGGGCGTGGCCTTCGATGGGGATGGCGACCGCCTGGGCGTGGTCACCGCCGAGGGCAAGCTGATCCATGCCGACCGCCTGCTGATGCTGTTTGCCGCCGATGTGCTGATGCGCAATCCCGGCGCGCAGGTGATCTACGACGTCAAGTGCAGTGGCAAGCTGTCCGATTTCGTGCTGCGCAACGGCGGCAGCCCGCTGATGTGGAAGACTGGCCATTCGCTGATCAAGGCCAAGATGCGCCAGACCGATGCCGAGCTGGCCGGCGAGATGAGCGGCCATTTCTTCTTCAAGGAGCGCTGGTACGGCTTTGATGACGGCCTGTATGCCGCTGCCCGCCTGCTGGAAATCCTCGCCCAGCGCGAGGAGAGCACGGACGAGGTACTGGCCGAAATTCCCGAGCCGCTGTCCACCCCGGAGATCAAGGTCGCGGTGGAGGAGGGCACCCAGCATGCGCTGGTGACCCTGTTCGCTGCCGCCGCCCAGTCCCAGGATGGGGCGTTCTTCAATGCCCGCCTGTCCACCGTGGATGGTCTGCGTGCCGACTTCGCCGATGGCTGGGGCCTGCTGCGGGCCTCCAACACTACCCCGGCGCTGGTGCTGCGTTTTGAAGGCGATGACCAGGCGGCGCTGGAGCGCATCCGCAGCCTGTTCCGTACCCAGCTGGCGCAGTTGTTGCCGGAGGCGGCCGACAGCTTCTGAAGCCCGGCGGTATCGGGGCAGTCCAAAAAAACGCCCCGGCCTGGCCGGGGCATTTTCTTTGCTGGCAACGGCTGGCGCTGCTCAGCCGGCCGGACTGACCGCGGCGATGCCCTTCAGGCTGCGGTAGCGCTGCAGGGTCTGCTCGATTTCCCCGTTCAGTTCCTGGCGCTGCTGCTCGAAGGCGGCCAGAAGGCGCAGCTGGGTGGCCAGCTCGCGGCGGCGCTCCAGGATGTCGGCGGCCGGCTTTTCGGCCACGGCCTGCCCGTTGAGCTCGCGGTCGCCGGCCTGGGCGAGCTGGCTGACCAGGGCACGGCGCAGGTTGGCGATGTTGTAGCGGGCGGTGTTGATGTTGTTGTCGGCCATCGAAATGCGCTCGTCGAACACCCGACGCAGCTCGTTTTCATTGTTGAAGGCCGACAGCAGGGCCTGCTCGGTGCGCTGGCGTGATTGCTCGGCTGCGCGTTCGTGCTCCTGCTGTGCCTGTGCCAGTGCCGCTTCGGTGCGCTCGTCGGCGCTCAGGGCGCGTTCGACCTGGCGGCTGCGCAGGCCGCTGCGGGCATTGAACTCGTCACGCGCGGCATTGACCGCTTCCGGCGGCAGGGTGTCCGAGCACACGCGCTGCCCGCCCTGGTCCCAGCAGTACAGCTTCTTGGCCGCAGCCCCCTGCTGGGCCAGGGCCGGCAGGCTGGCCAGCAGGCCGGTGGCAAGCAGGGAGGGGAGGATCATCAGGCGCAGCGAGACCATGGGGGCGTCCTTGGGTTCGGGTCAGTCGTTCCGGCAACCGTAACGGTTGCGGTAGTCCAGCAGCGGCTGGCGATGGTCGACAAGTTCGGGCTTTCCGCCGGCAAAGGCAAGCAGGTCGCCCAGCCCGGCCACTGCCACCACCGGGATTGCGGCCTCCTCGGCCACTGCCTGGGCGGCAGAGCGGTGGTCGTTGTCGCTGGCAATCTCCTGGCGGTCCAGGGCCACCACGATGCCGGCCGCAATGCCGCCAGCGCCACGGATGATGGCCAGGGCCTCGCGGATGGCGGTGCCGGCGGTGATCACGTCATCGACGATCAGCACCCGCTTGCCTTCCAGCCCGGCGCCGATCAGGGTGCCGCCCTCGCCGTGGTCCTTGGCTTCCTTGCGGTTGAAGGTCAGCGGCAGGTCACGGTCGCGGTGAGCGTACTCGCAGGCAATCGCGGTGGCCAGCGGAATGCCCTTGTAGGCCGGGCCGAACAGCTGGTCAAAATCCAGCCCGGCAGCCTCGATCGCATCGACATAGCAGCGGGCCAGGCCGGCCATCAGGGCGCCGGAGTCAAAGCGCCCGGCATTGAAGAAATACGGGCTGACCCGCCCGGACTTGAGGGTGAACTGGCCAAAGCGCAGGGCGTCGGCGGCCAGGGCAAGGTCAAGGAAGCGGGTTCGGTGGTCGATCATGGCGGGGGTCCGGCAACAGGGTGGGGCAAGGATACCGGTTGGCGCTGGCCTGCTGCGGTGCTTGCGGTACGCTTGCCCATTCTTTCGCTCAGTCAACACCATCGCATGCGCATCATCAGCTTCAACGCCAACGGTATCCGTTCGGCCGCCACCAAGGGTTTCATGGAATGGTTCGCCCGCCAGGAGGCCGACGTGCTGTGCATCCAGGAGACCAAGGCCCAGGTCGAGCAGCTGGGCGATCCGCAGTTCCGCCCGGCCGGCTACCACTGCTACTACCGCGATGCGGTCACCAAGAAGGGCTACAGCGGGGTGGCAATCTGGAGCCGGCAGCAGCCCGACGAGGTGATCACTTCGCTGGGCTGGGCGCCGTTCGATGACGAAGGCCGTTATATCGAAGCGCGTTTCGGCAACTTGAGTGTGGTTTCCTTCTATATCCCGTCTGGCTCCTCCGGCGAGCTGCGCCAGGGTTTCAAGTTCGAGGTGATGGCCTGGCTCAAGCCGATCCTGGACCAGTGGCTGGCCAGCGGCCGCGACTATGTGCTGTGCGGTGACTGGAACATCGTGCGCAGTGCGCTGGACATCAAGAACTGGAAGTCCAACCAGAAAAACTCCGGCTGCCTGCCCGAGGAGCGCGACTGGTTCAACGGCTTCTGCGCCGACCGTGCCGAGCAGCAGGACCTGGCTGGCAACCGCGGCTGGGTGGATGCCTACCGTGCCCTGAATCCGGATGGGCAGGACTACACCTGGTGGAGCAACCGTGGTGCAGCCCGCGCCAACAACGTCGGCTGGCGCATCGACTACCAGCTGGTCACCCCGGGCCTGCGCGAGCGCCTGCTCGGCTGCTCGATCCACCGAGAGGACCGCTTCTCCGACCACGCCCCGTTCACCGTGGACTACCGCCTGTGACCACTGCCGTCGCCAAACCCTCGCTGTGGCAGGCCTTTGCCCAGCCTTCGGCCTGGACCATGTTCTTTTTCGGCTTTGCCTCCGGCCTGCCGTTCCTGTTGGTGGCCGGCACCCTGTCCTACTGGCTGCGCGAGGGCGGGCTGGAGCTCAAGCAGATCACCATGATCGCCAGCGCCGGCCTGGCCTACTCGCTGAAGTTTTTGTGGGCACCCCTGCTGGACCGCCTGCACCTGCCGCTGCTGGGGCAGCTGGGTCAACGCCGCAGCTGGCTGTTGCTGGCCATGGGTACGGTGATTGCCGGCCTGCTCGGCATGTCGCTGATCGGCCCGCAACAGCTGGCGCTGTTTGTCTGGCTGACCATCGCCGTGGCCGTGGCCGGGGCCACTCTGGACATCGCGGTGGATGCCTACCGGGTGGAAATCGCTCCGCCCGAGTTCCAGGGGGCGCTGGTGGCCACCTACTCGCTGGGTTACCGCATCGCCCTGATTGTCACTGGTGCCGTCGCCCTGGTGCTGGCCGACCACATCAGCTGGAACTGGGTGTACCGGGCCATGGCTGCGTTCATGGCCATTCCACTGCTGGCCTGCCTGCTGGCGCGTGAGCCGGACGTGCTGCGGGTACGTACCGAAGGCTGGGTCGAAGGCCTGCGTGAAGGCGTAGTTGCCCCCTTTGCCGACTTCTTCCAGCGCTTTGGCTGGGGCACGGCTGGCCTGTTGCTGCTGTTCATCCTGTCGATGAAGATTTCCGACCAGGCTCTGGTCGGCGGCATCATCGGCCCGTTCTACCTGGACCAGGGCTTCACCAAGACTGAAATTGCCGGGGTGACCAAGGTCTACGGCATCTGGATCGGCCTGGCCGGCGCCTTCCTCGGTGGCCTGGCGGTGTCGCGCTGGGGCGTGTACTGGCCGTTGCTGGTGGCCATCATCTGCGGCGCGGCCAGCAACCTGCTGTACCTGCTGTTGATCGGCGCCGACGGTGACCTGGGCCTGCTGACTCTGGTGATCTCCGGTGAAAACCTGGCCCAGGGCCTGCTGGGCACCTGCGCGGTGGCCTTCATGTCCGCGCTGATCAACCTGCGCTACACCGCCACCCAGTACGCCCTGTTCTCCTCGCTGATCATGTTGCCGGGCAAGATCCTGGGCTTCTACTCCGGGGCGATCGTGGAGGCCTATTCCGGCTATGCCAGCTATTTCTGGCTGTCCACGGTGCTGGCCCTGCCGGCAGTGGGGCTGTTCTTTGTGCTACGCAAACGCCACGGGCTTGTCGTATCCTCGGCAACGCCGGAGGAGCAGGGGGGCTGACCCGGGCAGGGCATGGTCCCTGCCCGCCGTTGCGTGACAGGGGGCGCAACGGGCAGCTTGAGGAGTTGTTCGCGTGCCTGACCTGATCATCCCCGATGTGGACCCGCTGCTGGTGGAGCGGGTCCGCCGCATATCATCCGCTCATGGCTGGACCCAGGGGCAGACCTTGGTCGCCCTGCTGGAAAGTGGCCTGTTCCATGGCGAACGCACCGCCAGCAGCAGTTTTGCCAACCCCGAGCAGGCGGCGCTGGCCGACGCCATTGCTGCACTGCAGTCCTTGCCGTGAGCTGGCTCAGGCCGGGTAGATCGCCCCGAGCAGGCGCGGTCCGGCCGCGCCGGTGACCGCCGGCAGGTTGCCTGGCTGGCCGGCCAGCAGGCGCCAGGCCAGCCAGGCAAAGCCCATTGCCTCGACGTAATCCGGGTCCAGCCCGGCTGCGCTGATCGAGCTGATCGCGGTATCCGGCAAGTGGGTGGCCAGGCGCTGCATCAGCAGCGGGTTGTGCACGCCGCCGCCACAGACCAGCATCTGCGTGGCGCCGGGCAGGCTTTGGCGCAGGGCGTCGGCCACGGTGCTGGCGGTCAGTTCAAGCAGGGTGGCCTGGACATCGGCCACCCCCAGCGTGCGCCCGTGCAGGTGGCTGTCCACCCAGTCCAGGTGGAACTGCTCGCGTCCGGTGCTCTTGGGCGGCGGGCTGGCAAACCAGGGCTCGGCGCGCAGGGCGGCCAGCAGGCCGGCATCGACCCGGCCCTGGGCTGCCAGTGCACCGCCGGCGTCATAGGCCTGGCCGGTGTGGCGCAAGCACCATGCATCACACAGCGCGTTGGCCGGGCCGGTATCAAACCCTCCGGTGGCGCCGTTGCCGGGAAGCAGGGTCAGGTTGGCGATGCCGCCCAGGTTGAGCACGGCGCGGTCCTGGCCACTGCTGCCGAGCATGGCCAGGTGGAAGGCGGGCATCAGCGGAGCGCCCTGGCCGCCGGCGGCGACGTCACGGCGGCGGAAGTCGGCCACCGTGGTGATTCGGGTGTGCTCGGCAATCCGGCTGGGATCGCCCAGCTGCAGGGTGAACGGAATGGCGGCCTGCGGCCGGTGGCGCACGGTCTGCCCGTGCGAGCCGATCGCCGCTACCTCGCCGGCATCCACCCCGGCCTGCTGCAGCAGGGTGTTGCTGGCGCCGGCAAAGGCCAGACCGATGCGGGCATCCAGTTCACCCAGGGCATCCAGCCCGGCCGGCTCCAGGTCCTGGCCCAGGGCAATCAACTGGGTACGCAGGGCCGGCTCCCACGGCACGGTGATGCCGTGGACGAAACGACAGCGGCCCTGGTCGTCTATCCGCACCAGGGCCGCGTCGATGCCATCGGCACTGGTGCCGGACATCAGGCCCACATACAGGGTGTGGGCCTGTTGTTGCTTGTACATGATCAGCCCTGGGTACGGGGAGTCGAGGCCTGCGGCTTGGGCTGGTTCTGTGCGTACATCACTTCCTCCATACCGCGAATGCGCGCCATCGCCGGGGCCACCTGGGCCTGGAAGGCGGCCAGGTCGGCACCGCGCAGCGGCTCCGGCGGCGGCATGGTCACCGACAGCGGGTTGCGGTGTACGCCGTTGACGCGGAATTCGTAGTGCAGGTGCGGCCCGGTGGACAGGCCGGTGGAGCCGACATAACCGATCACCTCGCCCTGGTTGACACGCTGGCCGGCACGGTACTTGCCGAAGCGCGACATGTGCGCATACAAGGTGGTGTGGCCACGGCCGTGGTCCAGGATCACCGTGTTGCCGTAGCCGCCTTGCACGCCGGCGAACTGCACCCGGGCATCGCCGGCGGCCATGATCGGGGTACCGGTGCGGGCGGCGTAGTCCACGCCCTTGTGCATGCGCATGCGGCCCAGCACCGGATGCCGGCGGGCACCGAAGTTCGAGCTCAGGCGGGCAAACTGGATCGGCGATCGGATGAAGCTCTTCTTCAGCGGGCGGCCGTCGGCATCGAAGTACTCGGCCTTGCCATTGCGCTCGAAACGGAAGCCGGTATAGGTCTTGCCGCCGGTGGTGAAGGTGGCAGCCAGTACCTTGGAGGCGTCCACGCGCTCACCTTCGCGCCAGGACTCGTCGTAGACCACGTTGAAGCGGTCGCCCGGCTGCACGTCCTTGGAAAAGTCGATGTCGTACTTGAAGATCTCGTCGGTGAGCACGGCAATGGCGCTGGCCGGCAGCCCGGCGCGGCTGGCCGAGGCATACAGCGAATGGCGGATTTCGCCACTGGCCACGGCCGTGCGGGTGGTGGTCTCGCGTTCGGTGACAGTGGCGGCGATCTGCTCGCCTTCCAGGTTCAGCTCGACCCGGTGGCCGGCGTCGCGGTTGAACCGCATGCCGCGCAGCTGGCCATCGGCCGGGATGTCAAAGGCAATTTCGGTGCCCGGGCGCAGGCGGGCAAAGGCCGCCTTGGCATGTTCGTTCTCCAGCACCCGGTGCAGTGCCGAAGCCGGCAGTTGCAGTTCGTTGAAGATCGCCCCGAGGGTCTGCCCGGCGCGGACCTGCAGCGTGTGCCAGGTCGACTGCTCCTGGCCACCTTCCAGCTCCTGCAATGCCGGCAGTTCCAGCGGCAGGCTGGCCTGCAGGTAGTTGTCCTGGCCAGGGTGGGAAAAGCCGGGGATGATGGTGGCCACCATCACGCCGATGCTGGCAAACAGCCCGGCGTGGATCCAGTGGCGGCGGGTCCAGCGTTCATTGAACGCGGCCGGGAGGTGCTGTTTGATGCGGCTGTGCAGGCTGCTTTCGTGCTGTACCGACAGACGGGCCTTGAAGCGCTGTTTGCGCAGGTCCTCCGGGTGGTGGTCGGTCATCCTCAAATTCCTGACTAGGGCGTATGGTTTTTCCAAACCGGGCTACCATAGAGAGCTGACGTCTGCCCGTCAAACCCTTGGCCCCATTGGCTTTGCCGGTTTGTCGCGGCTTTAACAAGCCATTAACATGGTTCAGGAATTTGACGGCCAAGCCGGGAGAACAACCACCAATGTCCACCATCGACGAATCCATTGCCCTGATCTCGCGGGGTACCGAAGAACTGCTCAAGGTGGAGGAGTTGCGCGAGAAGCTGGCCAGCGGTCGTCCGTTGCGCGTCAAGGCCGGGTTTGACCCGACTGCCCCGGACCTGCATCTGGGCCACACCGTGCTGCTGAACAAGCTGCGCCAGTTCCAGGATCTGGGCCACCAGGTGATCTTCCTGATCGGTGACTTCACCGGCATGATCGGCGACCCCACCGGCAAGAGCGTTACCCGCAAGCCGCTGACCCGCGAGGACGTGCTGGCCAATGCGCGCACCTACGAAAACCAGGTGTTCAAGGTGCTGGACCGCAGCAAGACCGAAGTGCGTTTCAACTCCGAGTGGTTCGGCAAGATGAGCGCGGCCGACATGATCCGCCTGGCCGGCCAGCACACTGTGGCCCGTATGCTCGAACGCGACGACTTTGCCAAGCGCTACGCCGCCCAGCAGTCCATTGCCATCCATGAATTCCTTTACCCGTTGGTGCAGGGCTACGACTCGGTGGCCCTGGAGTGCGACGTGGAGTGCGGCGGCACCGATCAGAAGTTCAACCTGCTGATGGGTCGCGGCCTGCAGGAACACCACGGGCAGAAGCCGCAGGTGGTGTTGACCATGCCGCTGCTGGAAGGCCTGGACGGCGTCAACAAGATGTCCAAGTCGCTGGGCAACTACATCGGCATCGACGAGCCGGCCATCGACATCGTCACCAAGACGATGAAGATCGATGACGTATTGATGTGGAAGTGGATCGAGCTGCTTTCCCTGGAGATCAGCCAGCAGGAGGCCGCCGCCCTGCGCGACCAGGTCGCCGCCGGGCTGAATCCGCGCGAGGTCAAGCTGCGTCTGGCGCGTGAACTGGCTGCCCGGTTCCATGACGCCTCTGCTGCCGAGCAGGCCATTGCTGGTTGGCAGGCCGCAGTGACCGGGCAGGGCGATGTCTCCCTGCTGCCGCTCAATGAAGTGGTGGTACCGACCGAAGGCTTGCGTATCGCAGCCCTGTTGACTGCTGCCGGCATCACCGCCAGCAACTCCGAAGGCTCGCGCAAGCTCAAGGAGCGCGCGGTCAAGGTCAATGGCGATGTGGTTGAAGATGCCCAGCAACTGTATAAGCCGGGTTTCGAGGGGTTGCTGCAGGTGGGCAAGCGCAACTTCACCCGTGTCCTGCTGGTGGCTGGCTGATCGGACGCCAGCTGAACGCTCCTGGCAGTGGGAAGGGCTGACCCCCTTTCCATTGCCGCAGAAAAGGCGCATAGTTCACCTCCCGTCGCGACCGGCAAGCATCACCGCCGACACGACAGCACGCCAAGCCAGCAAGGTTGGTTGACAAAGATGAAAATCCTGTCAGAATGTGCGGCTCGCTTCGGTGAAAGCTCT